>NZ_JADWYS010000001.1:3538519-3857995 GCF_015831345.1 Caenimonas aquaedulcis
GCCTGTTCACTGCGATCGCCTGGCGCCTGAACGCCGCGTTCTGGAAGAATGTCCACTAACGGATAAGCGCTTACGCGGGCTTGCTCGCGCGTTCATCCCACAACACGGTCCCGCGCCGCCGGACCGTGTTTTCACTTTTTCTAAGGAGTCACCGTCATGATGGTGCTGTATTCGGGAACCACTTGCCCCTTCTCCCACCGCTGCCGTTTCGTCCTTTTCGAAAAAGGCATGGACTTCGAAATCCGCGACGTCGACCTCTACAACAAGCCGGAAGACATCAACGTCATGAACCCGTACGGCCAGGTCCCCATCCTGGTCGAGCGGGACTTGATCCTGTACGAGTCGAACATCATCAACGAGTACATCGATGAGCGCTTCCCGCATCCGCAGCTCATGCCCGGCGACCCGGTCGACCGTGCCCGCGTTCGCCTGTTCCTGCTCAATTTCGAGAAGGAGCTGTTCGTGCACGTGAGTACGCTGGAATCGCGCGCCGCCAAGAGCAACGAGAAGGCGCTGGAGAAGGCCCGTTCGCACATCCGCGACCGCCTGACGCAGCTCGCGCCGGTGTTCCTCAAGAACAAATACATGCTCGGCGAGAACTTCTCGATGCTCGACGTGGCCATCGCCCCGCTGCTGTGGCGCCTGGATTACTATGGCATCGAACTGTCCAAGAACGCGGCCCCGCTGCTCAAGTATGCCGAGCGCATCTTCTCGCGCCCGGCCTACATCGAGGCGCTCACGCCTTCCGAGAAGGTGATGCGCAAATAGGGGTTGCGCCAGGAGCCCACTGTCCGATGAACGCGCTCGAGTCCACGTCCACACGCCCGTACCTGATCCGGGCCCTCTACGATTGGTGCACCGACAACGGCCTCACGCCGTATGTCGCCGTGCTCGTCGACGAGACCGTGCAGGTGCCCCGCGAGTATGTGAAGAACGGCGAGATCGTCCTGAACATCAGCTTCGACGCGACGAGTTCGCTCAAGCTGGGCAACGATTTCATCGAGTTCAAGGCGCGCTTCGCAGGCACGGCGCGGGAAATCATGGTTCCGGTGAGCCGGGTGATCGCCATCTATGCGCGCGAAAACGGACAGGGCATGGCATTCCCGGTGCCGGTGCCCGGGGCAACCGCGGACGAGCCGGCCAAGGCTTCGCCGCTCACCAGCGTGACCGCCGCGGGCAGCCATCCGGAGGACGAAGCGAGGATCGTGCAGCTCGTGACGCCCGATCCCGGGTCGCCGGAAGGCGGCCAGGACGACGAGCCGCCGCGGCCGCCCGCCGGTCCGCGTCCTGCGCTCAAGCGCGTCAAGTGAGGCCGCGCCGGGCGTTGCGCATCTAGAATTCGAATCATCGCGCCGATTTAGCTCAGGGGTAGAGCAACCGCCTTGTAAGCGGTAGGTCGTCAGTTCAAATCCGACAATCGGCACCACTCCTTTGAAGGCCGCCTCATGAAACTCGTACTTTGCCTACCGGCCCTGCTACTTGCGGGCTGTGCCGTCTCCGGCTCCTGGCTCGACAGGGTGGGAGAACGACCCCATCCTCCCGTCGCGATGAGCGACGAGCAGGCTGCGGTCCTCATCGGGGAGGCCCGTGAGCTTCGCCATCGCGGCCACTCCATCCGGTTGGCCCTGGCCGCCGAAAAGGACCGCCGCCAGCGCTTCCGCTATTACGAGGCGCTGCGCGATATCGGGGACAGCCTGGTTCCCATCGAGCGCCGCCTGCTGGATGCCGGACGCGCTCCGAAGACCGATCCCACGGCTTGATCCGGCGGTCCCGCCTGACACCCCCGCTTAAATTCCCGGGGTTTGAACCTTCAGGCGAATTGAGGTAACCTGCCACCCCCGGCCGCACAGATGAGCCACCAGAGCGGGAAGCACCTGCCGGAGCTTGGCGGCCGCGGCGTTGCTCTCGACCAGGAGGCACCACTCGGTGCCATCGATCGGGCCGGCCTTGACGATGCGGCGCAACGAGGAAGGGATCAATAGTTCGACTGCTTCGAGCCGCTCGCGCGATTCCCGCGCGAGTTGCGCAAGCCCCGCCAGCGTCGGCGAGGCTTCGGCCGCGGCCAGCACCTGGATGGGCTGGCGACGCTGATTCGAGGAAGATGTCGTCATGAGGGGATCGGAGTGCATTTCATTATCACGGATGCGTGGCTGGCGAAAAGCCGCGCGGTGCACCTGAGCGGCACGAAACTCGTCGTCGCTTTCGTGGGCTTGTCCTTTTCGCTGATGCTGCTGGCGGCGGGGCTGTACCACTGGGTGTTCCTCAAGGGCGCCCGGGAGGGCTGGCCCGTGATCGGAACGCTGGTCAAGCTGGTGGTCAAGGACGAGTTCGAGCAGCGCGACCGCTTTATGCGGGAGAACCTCGATGCCATGGCTCGCAAGCTGGGCGAGATGCAGGCCAAGATGGTCCAGCTGGAATCCCTCGGGGAGCGCGTCTCGGGCCTCGCGGGCGTCAACCCGGCCGACATCAAGGTCCCTCCGGGCCGGGGCGGCGCCTTGGTCGGCGGGCGCCCGCTGTCCATGGAAGAGCTGCAAGCGACGCTCGCTGACCTCGACGCGCTGACCGTCGAGCGGACGGACCTCCTCACCGTCATCGAATCCCGCCTGCTCGACCAGAAGTTGCGCACCATGATGCTGCCTACCCAGCAGCCCGTGAAAGCCGGGCATCTGGGCTCCGCGTTCGGCTGGCGGATCGACCCCTTCACTGGCCGCTCGGCCCTGCATACGGGCCTCGACTTCCAGGCCGAGCCGGGGACGTCCATCCTTGCGGCGGCGGGCGGTGTGGTCGTCACCCAGGAAGTCCACCCGGCCTACGGCAACATGGTGGAAATCGACCACGGCAACAACCTCATCACCCGCTACGCCCATGCGTCCCGCGTCTGGGTGAAGGTGGGCGACGTCATCAAGCGCGGCCAGCGGATTGCCGAAGTGGGCACTACCGGCCGCTCCACCGGCCCGCACCTGCATTTCGAAGTCCTGGTTCAGGGCGTGCCGCAGGACCCGCACCGCTTCCTCGCGGCCGGGCGCGACCTGGCTGCCCCGCAGGTAGCGATGCAGGCCGGCCCGTCTTCCCTGCGGCACGCGGGCCACAGGTAAAATTGACGGTTTGCCGGCCGTGCGTATTGCGATGCGTGCGGCCGGCCCCATTTCTTCCTGACATCACAAGGGATAGCGCTGTCCCGCCGGCTTTCAGGGCCGGCCGGGCGGCATCGCGCTCATGGCCAAGAACTTCCTCACCCAAATATTCGGTTCCCGCAACGACCGCCTGCTCAAGCAATACCGCCGCACCGTGGAGCGCATCAACGGGCTTGAGGCGAGCCTCGAGAAGTTGAGCGACGAGGAACTGCGGGGCAAGACGCAGGAGTTCAAGGACCGGGTGGGCAAGGGCGAGGCGCTCGACGACCTGCTGCCGGAAGCCTTCGCGGTGGTGCGCGAGGGTTCCAAGCGCATCATGAAGATGCGCCATTTCGATGTGCAGATGCTCGGCGGCATGGCGCTGCATAACGGCAAGATCGCCGAAATGCGCACCGGCGAAGGAAAGACGCTCACGGCAACGCTTCCCGTGTACCTGAATGCATTGGCCGGCAAGGGCGTGCACGTGGTCACGGTGAACGACTACCTCGCCAATCGCGATGCGCAGTGGATGGGCAAGCTGTACGGCTTCCTCGGCCTGACGACGGGCGTGAACCTCCCGAACATGCCGCGTGAAGAAAAGCAGGCCGCCTACCGGTGCGACATCACCTACGGCACCAACAACGAATTCGGCTTCGACTACCTGCGCGACAACATGGTGTACGAAGTGGCCGACCGCGTGCAGCGCGGCCTGAGCTATGCGATCGTCGACGAGGTGGACTCCATCCTGATCGACGAGGCGCGCACGCCGCTGATCATCAGCGGGCAGGCCGAGGACCATACGGATCTCTACATCGCGATCAACCGGGTGGTGCCGCTGCTCACCAAGCAGGAAGGCGAAGCGGACCCGCGCACCGGCGAAGGCATCATCAAGGCCGGCGACTTCACCGTCGACGAGAAGAGCCACCAGGTTTTCCTCACCGAGCAGGGCCACGAGAACGCGGAGAAGATCCTCTTCAACCTCGGCCTGATTCCCGAGGGCGCGTCGCTCTACGACCCCGCGAACATCACGCTGATGCATCACCTGAACGCGGCGTTGCGCGCCAACCACCTCTACATGCGCGACCAGCAGTACGTGGTGCAGGACGGCGAAGTGGTCATCGTCGACGAATTCACGGGCCGCCTGATGTCCGGTCGCCGTTGGAGCGATGGCCTGCACCAGGCCGTGGAAGCCAAGGAAGGCGTCCAGATCCAGGCCGAGAACCAGACGCTCGCGTCCATCACGTTCCAGAACTACTTCCGCCTGTACGGCAAGCTCGCCGGCATGACGGGCACGGCCGATACCGAGGCCTATGAATTCCAGGAGATCTACGGCCTGGAGACGGTGGTCGTTCCGCCGAACAAGCCGAGCAGCCGCGACGACCAGCTCGATCGCGTCTACAAGACCACGCGCGAGAAATACGAAGCCGCGATCAAGGACATCCGCGAATGCTACGAGCGCGGCCAGCCCGTGCTCGTGGGCACGACGTCGATCGAGAACTCCGAAATCATCGACGAACTCCTGAACAAGGAGAAGCTGCCGCACCAGGTGCTGAACGCCAAGCAGCACGCGCGCGAAGCCGAAATCGTCGCGCAGGCCGGTCGCCCGAAGATGATCACCATCGCCACCAACATGGCGGGCCGGGGCACGGACATCGTGCTGGGCGGCAACGTGGAAAAGGCGATCGAGGCGGTCGAGGCCGACGAGTCGCTCGACGAGAACGCCAGGCGCCACAAGATCGAGGAACTGCGCGCGCAATGGACGAAGGACCACGAGTTCGTGGTCAAGCAGGGCGGCCTGCGCATCATCGCGACCGAGCGCCACGAGTCCCGGCGTATCGACAACCAGCTGCGCGGCCGCTCGGGCCGCCAGGGCGACCCGGGTTCGTCGCGCTTCTTCCTGAGCCTGGACGACCCGCTGATGCGCATCTTCGCGGGCGATCGTGTGAAGGCGATCATGGAGCGCCTGAAGATGCCCGACGGCGAGGCGATCGAGGCCGGCATCGTCACGCGCAGCATCGAGAGCGCGCAGCGCAAGGTCGAGGCGCGCAATTTCGACATCCGCAAGCAGCTGCTGGAGTACGACGACGTGTCGAACGACCAGCGCAAGGTGATCTACCAGCAGCGCAACGACATCCTCGATGCGACGGACCTCTCCGCGCAGATCGCCTCGTTGCGCGAAGGCTGTTTCACCGACCTGGTTCACCAGTACGTGCCGCCGGAGTCGGTCGAGGAACAGTGGGACCTCCCGGGCCTCGAGAAGGTTTTGAAGGAGGAGTGGCGCATCGATCTGCCCTTGCAGCAGAAGGTGCAGACCTCCAGCAGCGTGACCGACGAAGACCTGCTGGAGATGGTCGTGAAGGCCGGCAACGAAGCCTTCGAAGAGAAAGTGCGCCAGATCGGCCCCGAGAATTTCACGCAATTCGAACGCCTCGTGCTGCTGCAAAGCATCGACACGCACTGGCGCGAGCACCTCTCCGCGCTGGACTACCTGCGCCAGGGCATCCACCTGCGCGGCTATGCGCAGAAGCAGCCGAAGCAGGAATACAAGCGCGAGGCCTTCGAGCTCTTCGGCCAGCTGCTCGACTCCGTGAAGAACGAAGTGACGAAGGTGCTGATGACCGTGGTCGTGCAGTCCGGCGAGCAACTCGAGCAGGCGGCCGAGGACATCGAGAATCGCGCGGAGCGCATTTCGAACGTCACCTACAGCGCGCCCACCGAAACGGGCGAGGTGGAAACCAAGCTGGACGAGAGTACGGCGCGCCAGGCGCAGGGTCCTTCCGGTGACCCCTCCCCGCGCATCGGGCGCAACGACCCGTGCCCCTGCGGCAGCGGAAAGAAGTACAAGCAGTGCCACGGCAAGCTCGCGTGAGCTTGCATGCTTGCCCGATGAGAACTTTCAGTGACGCTCCCGGGCCTCTGGCGCGACAATTCGGTTAAGTGCGATTCCCTACCCCTGTCAGACTTGACAGGGGTGGCTGAGCGAATAAGTGGTTTTTAGCCTTCAATGGAAGCATATTCCTGACAGGTTCATTTCCATGAAAGTAGTCTCCAGAGTGTCCGACCCCGCCGTAGCCCGTCTCGCGGAGGGTCTCCAGGCGAATTCGCTGCCGTTCGGCGAGTCGCTTCGCGTCACCGTGGAGGCCGAATGGGAGCGCATCAAGGAAGGCGAGTTCTGGCAGCGCGTCATGCGCGCGCCGGTCACACCCGAACTCTGGCGTGACCTGATGCTCCAGGTCTATCACTATTCCAAGCACAACTCGATGAACCAGGCCGTGGCCGCTTTCGTGCCCGCGCCCGAGGGTTTGCTCAAATTCGTCTACCGGCACGCCGCGGAGGAACTCGGCCACGAGAAGATGGTGACGCACGACCTGCGCAGCATCGCCATGCTCGACGACGCCGACCTGCAGGCCGCTCCGCTGCCCGCGACCGAAGCACTCATCGGCTACCTGTATTACGTGGCGCTGCGTTATGGCCCCGTGGCCCGGCTCGGCTACAGCTTCTGGGCGGAAGGCGCGCACGCCCACATCCAGGAGCCCCTGCGCAAGATCTGCGCGGACCTGAAGCTCACGAGCAAGAACGTCACCTTCTTCGGCGCGCATGCCGAGGCGGACGAAGCGCATATCCAGCAGGTGGAAGAAGCCATCGACAAGTACGCCGTCACCGCGCAGGACCAGGAGATGGTTCGCCGCGTGTGCACCACCACCTTGTCCCTCACCGGCCAGCTGCTCGAGCAGGTGGCACGCCAGAATCGCACGGGAGCCGCGCAATGAACCTGCAAACCAGCCATTTGCCCGCGGCCCTGCCTTTTGGCATGATGGTTGCGTCGCAGGAGCCGGCGGGTATCGAGTCGGTCGTGCTGCGCCACCTGAAGACCCACGAGGAGATCGAAGCGGTGCTGCCCCTGCGCGACGAGATCAACCTGTCGGCCCTGAATGGGGCCGCCGATTTCCATACTCTCGAAAAAAAAGAGACGAAATCGGGTTTGTCTTCGCTTTCGAGCTTGACGGCGAGCTCATCGGGACGATCCGCATCGTTCCCATGGGCCACCAGCTCACGCTGACCGACACCTTGCTGGGGCAGCTGGGGCCGGCGGCTCCGGACCTCGAGCCCGGGGACTGGGAAGTCGGGCGTCTCGTGCTGGCGCCGGAGCACCGCAGCGACGTCAACGCGCTGCGCCACTGCCTGTCGCTGGCACTGAATTACGCCTGCGCCCATACGCGGATCAACAACCTCTATGCGTCGTGCACGCACATCCTGGGACGGCTGTACCGCCGCTTCGCTTTCACGGCGTTCGCCAAGGACGTTCCGCTCCCGGGCGCGGAGAAGTCCTACACCCTGATCCGGGGAACGTCGCACCAGGTCGCGCGGGCATTGTCCGGCGGCGCCGGCGCGATGCAAGCGCAATGACCACGCCAGCCCATGCCAACCCCATCAAGCGGCTGTTCGCGCACTATGTCGCCTACCACGCGCACGGCCCGCTGCTGCTGCGCTACCTGAGCCTGCTCGGCTTCGTCGGCTTTCCCGCCTTCTACCTGCTGCGCTTCACCAAGAGCGCGGCGCCCTACGACGACATCGCCTTCCGGCTGGTCGACGCGGCGATCTGCATCGCGCTGTTCTTCAAGGACCGGTGGCCGCAGCGGCTCAAGCCGTATTACTTCGCGTATTCGTACCTCGTCGTCATCGTCACCTTGCCGCTGACGTTCATGTTCACCTCGCTCAAGCACGGGGGCGGCACGATCGCCGTGGGCAATACGCTGCTCGCGGCCTTCCTGGTCGTGTTCCTTGCCGACTGGCGCAACATGATCGTGATCCTCACCGCCGGATTCGGGGGCGCGGTGGGCCTGTACGTGCTGACCGATCCGGACCCGCGCCTGCCCATGGACTTCCTGCAGCGCCTGCCGATCCTGTTGATCGTGGTGGTCGGCGGCAGCCTCTTCAAGTTCGCGCTGGAGCGCGCCACCGCGGAGAAGGTGCGGCATGCCTATGCATCGCTGGCGGGCTCGATCGCGCACGAGATGCGCAACCCGCTGGGGCAGATCAAGCACAGCCTCGAGAGCCTGCGGCAATCGCTGCCGCCTCCCACGGCCAAGGCCCAGGCGCAGACGCTGGGCCCGGAGGAAGTCGACTCCCTCTACCGCCATCTCGCCCAGGGCGACATCGCGGTGGAGCGCGGCTTGCAGGTCATCTCCATGACGCTGGACGAGGTCAACGCCAAACCGCTGAACGCGCAAGGCTTTGCCTACCTGTCGGCGGCCGAAGTCTCCGCGAAGGCGGTGCTCGAGTACGGCTACGAAAGCCAGGAGCAACGCACCAAGGTGGACCTCACCGTGGCCGACGACTTCCTGTTCCGCGGCGAGGAAACCGCATTCCTCTTCGTGCTCTTCAACCTGATCAAGAACGCGTTGTACTACCTGCCCGCGTACCCGGACGCCCGCCTCTCCATCGCCGTGGGGGGTGGGCAGGTGCGCGTGCGGGACACGGGCCCGGGGATCGCTCCCGACCTGCAGCGCCGCTTGTTCGAGCCGTTTCGCAGCAGCAAATCGGGGGGGACCGGCCTCGGCCTCGCGTATTGCCGGCGTGTGGTGCGCGCCTTCGGCGGCGAGATTTCCTGCGACTCGGTGCAGGGGGAGTACACCGAGTTCACGATGACCTTCCCCGCGGTGAGCACGCAGGAGCGCGAGGCGCACCGCCAGTCGGTGATCGCCAAGGCGAAGGCGGTCTTCGTGCGCCGCCGCCTTCTCGTGGTGGACGACGATGCCGCGCTGCGCAAGGCCACGCGCATCAAGCTCGCGCCGCTCGAAGCGGTGATCGACGAAGCGGCCGACGGGCGCCAGGCGCTGGCGATGCTCTCGAACTTCCGCTACGACCTGGTCGTCCTCGACCTCGACATGCCCGACATGGACGGCTACGCGGCCGCGGAGCAGATCCGCGCGGGGGCAGCGCCCGCCAACCGCGACGTCTGCATCGTGGCCTACACGAGCGAGCCCGGTCCGCTCGCGCGCGTCAAGACGCTCAAGGCGGGAATGGACGGCCTGGTGAACAAGCCCTGCGAGCAGGAAACACTGCTGCACGCGCTGTGCCGCGCCCTCGAGAGCCCCGCGAGCCGGGCGCGTCTCGAGCAGGCCCAGCTCTCCGGGCAGCGTGTCCTGCTGGCCGACGACAACGCGTACAACCGCAAGGCGGTGGCGGCATTCCTGCGCCGCGCGGGCGTGGAGGTGGTGGAGGCGGACACCGGGATGGCCGTCATGGAGATGCTCGAATCCGATCCCGACCCGTGGAGCGCTATCCTTCTGGACCTGAACATGCCGGGAATGAACGGATTGGATACCGCACAAGCCATTCGGGCCAGCACGCTGCCGTCGCGCGGCGTGCCCATCATCGCGCTGACCGCGCATTCGACCACCGAGATGATGGACGCGGCGCGTGCGGCCGGCATGAACGACTTCCTCACCAAACCGGTGGACGCCTCCGTGCTGTACGAGACACTCCGGCGGCAATGCTCGCGCGAGAGCGCCGGCTCCGCCCCCGCGCCCGCGCCCACACCGGTTCCCGGCGGCGGTCGCCTGCTCGATCCGCAGCGCCTCGAGCGCTATCGCGACATCGGCATGCTGGAGGAATTGGTCGCGGATTACGTCCCCGAGATCGAACGCCTCGTGGCGAGCCTGTCGGCCTTCGCCGCGGCGCGCGACCTGGACGGCACCCGGGAAACCCTGCACTCGCTGGTCGGTCTGAGCGGCGAGGCGGGGGCGGCGGCGCTGCATGGCCTGGCGCGACAGGTGTACGTGCAGGTGCTGCAGGACCGGCAGCTGCCTGCGGCGCCTGGCTGGGCGGACCCCATCGCGGCACTGGCGGCGCAATCGGTCGAGGCGTTGCGCGGCTACAGCCGCGCCGGGCTCGGGGCCGCCTGAAGGACCGGCGATGGCTGCGCATCCCGACATCGCCTCCGCCGACCTTGCCGTCCTGTATGTCGACGACGAGCCGGTGTCCCGCAAGCTGTTCTCGCGCAGTTTCGGGGATGAATTCACCATCGTCACCGCGCACGGGGTGAGCGACGCGCTCGAAGTGCTGGAGCGCCGCGAGCACGAATACGCCGTGCTCCTCACCGACTACCGCATGCCCGAGCGCGACGGCATGAAGCTGCTGCAGACGGTGCGCCGGGAGCACCGCCACCTGATCCGCCTGCTCGCCACGGCGTATGCGGAGAAGGAGGTGGCCATCGAGGCTGTCAACCAGGGCCAGGTGCTGCGTATCCTGGAAAAGCCGCTGGAGGAAACGACGACGCGCGAGGCGCTGCGCGAGGCGTTCGCGCTGTACCGCGCGCAGGCGTTCGAGCGATCGCTCAACGAGGGACGCGCCGTCGCGCTGCGCGAGACCATGGGCTTTCTCGCGCACGAACTCAACACGCCGCTCGCGACCGTGCGCGGATTCGTGAGCACCGTGATCGCGCGCCATGTGCCGGCGCCCCCGGGCACCCCGGCCGGCATCGCGACCTTCTCCGAGAACCGGCCCGGCGAGCTGCTTGCTGCGCTCGAGAACGCCGAGCGGCGCGCGCTCTATTGCCAGTCGCTCGTGTCCACCTTCGTGCAATCCGCGCGCGACGCCTTCCCCGGCGCGGCGCCTCCGGAGGTGGCCGCCAGCGCCCTCGCACAGGCCGTGCTCGACGAATTCCCGTTCGACGCGGACGAGCGCTCCTGGGTCACGAGCCATGTGATGCAGGACTTCATGCTGCCGGGGCGGCGTGACCTGCTGTACCTCGTGCTGTGCACGGTGACGAAGAACGCGTTGATCGCGCTGCGCGGCCGCGCGCGGCCTTCGCTGCGCATCGAGGTCGGGCAGGACCCCGACGGCCGCCGACGCCCCTGGATCCGGTTCCAGGACAACGGGCCGGGCATTCCCGCCGACGTGCTGGCCAAGCTCACGCGCGAGCCCGTCACCACGCGCGCGAGCACCGGCGGCAACGGCATGGGGCTGATGTTCTGCCAGCGGGTGATGCAGTCGATCGGCGGGGAGATCCGCATCACCTCGGATACCGGTTGGGGAACGACGGTGTCCCTGTGCTTCCGGCCGCCCTCGGCGGGCCTGGCCTGAAGCGGCGGCTAGAGGCTCACGTGGCGTGCTTCCTGGCGTGCCAGCCAGCCCGCGAAACCATTGGAAGCGCCGGGGCCGTGTCGCGTCTCGATGTCGAAGACCGCGCCGAACAGCTGGCCGTCCGGTCCCAGCGGAAATGCGGGAGCAAGCTGCACGGGCGATTGAAGGCCGAGCGCCTGGCGCAACTCGAGATTGGCGAGGCTTCGCCCCTCCCGGATTTCGTCGCGCGACGAGGGCGGCACGCCCTCCAGGTCCGCGAGTTCGGCAAGCGCCGCCAGGCCATCCCGGCTTTCCAGCTGCAGCCAGCTGGCGCGGCCCGAGGCGTCCAGGCCCAGCACCCCGAAGGGGTCGCCGAGGGCGACGTGCTCGATCCATTGGCGCGCCGCGAAAGCCGACAGCTCGCGGCCGATCGAGGGCATGCGCAGCAGCGCGTTCTGTTCGGGGCTCAGCGTCACGCGCCAGGTCTGCGCGTGGCGCGCGTTGGGCGTCGCGAGCAGGTGGTCCACCGCGCTCACCAGCGTGCGCGCGATGTCCGGGCTCTGCTTGGGGATGAACTGGTCGATCAGGCCGCGGTTGAAGGCGCGCACCGCGATCTGCTCGTCGGCCTGGCCGGTCAACAGCACGCGCGAACCGGGCCATTCCACGAGTTCGGACAGCGCTTCCAGCCCGTCCATGCTCGGCATCGAATAGTCCACCACGCAGACGCGCGCGAGCGAATAGCGTTCCGTGTACTTGGCCCAGTATTCGAGGATCTGCGGCACGAGGGGTTTGCCCGCGCGCCACTGCTCGATCAGCTGCTGCTGGTTCCACGCATCGGCTTCCCAGAACGGCGGCTCCTGCTGCAGGTAGTTGATGCAGTCGCTCGGGCGCGTGAAGAGCTTGACGTGCCAGTGGCGCGGCAGGACGAGCGCGAGCATCTCGAGGTAGTCGGGATCGTCGTCGAGGAAGACGACGGTGCCGGGTCGGTGGAACAGCGGGAAGTTCATGCGGCCTTGATCATGGTGGTGCTATTGTCTCAGCCCATTCGCGCAAGGAAGACATAGAAGCATGGCAGTACCTGTTAACTTTGACAGCGTCAGCCTGGACGGACTCCTGAACGACTGGGTCGGGGCCATGCGCGAATTCTCCGTGGAGGCGGTCGCGGTGCTGGGCCCCGATCCCTTCGGCAGTAACGAGGACCGCCAGGTGCTCGCCATCCATCCTCCGGCTTTCGCCGAGGCGGCGCAAGCGCTGTCGGACAGCCGCGACTTCGGCGCGCCCTGGCGCGACTCCGACGCGCCCCTCGTCGCCTGGCAGCACATCGCGAAGAGCAACCACCTCGGCGCCAGCCGCTGGCGCATGCTCTGGCTGGCCCACGGCTTCCAGACCGTGGTGCGCGTCGAGTTCCCGCTGCCGGCCGGCCGCGCCTTCGAGTGCTTCATGTTCAGCCCGCGCGAACTGGCCGATCGCGGCGAGGCCGCGTCGCTGGTGTGGTCCGCGCTCAACATCTGGCCGCTGGTGCGGCGCAGCCTCGCCAATGCGCGCTCGCCGCTCAGCCCGCGCGAGCGCGAGTGCCTGGAACTCGCCTTCCAGGGCCTCACGGCGAAGGAGAGTTCCCAGCGCCTGCACTGCACGGAACGCACGGTCAACTACCACCTGGCCAACGCCATGGGCAAGCTCAAGGTCGACAACAAGATGGCCGCGATCCAGCGCGCGTGCTGGATCGGCGCAATTTGATGCGCGCGCGGCGGAAAGGTTTATATTGCGGCTGATTCTTCCGCAATACCCGCCATGGCCGACGACCAAGACCGCACCGCTTCGTTGATGACCCCGGCCAAGCTGGCCCAGGCCCAGTCCAGGCCCCGGGCGGCGGCATCGCCGGCGGCGTGGCTGGACCAGATGGCATCCGACGCGGGTCACGCCCATGTCCGCCGCCTGGCCGAACTGCGCGAGCAGATGCAAACGCAGGCGGCGACGCGAGATTACACGCAGGTCTCGGCCGGCCTCTCGCGGCTCGGCGAAGCCCTGCCGGCGCTGGACTTCAACCTGTTGCAGGCACGCGGGTGGTGGGCGCGCACGACAGGCAAGAGCCGCACGGCGGGCGCCGAGTTCGCGGCCCAGTTCGAGCGCATCGAAGCGATCGCGAAGGAACTCGCCGCGCAGGCCGTTGCCGCGCAGAAGCAGCAGCAGGACAGCGGCAATGCCGCGGACCTGAGCCTGGTGGAGCTCGAAGTGGAGTTCCGGGCGATCGAGAAAATCATCGACCAGGGTGCGCGCTGGCTGCAGGACATGCGCAACCAGCTCAAGACGCGCCAGGCCGAAGCCGGCGGCGACGCGCAGACCCAGCAGGCGATCGAGGACGATGCCGCGCGGTGCGAAATCCTCGTCGCGCGCCTGAAGCTCCTGCGGGCGGTGAGCTCCGCGGCGCAGCAGTCGCACCAGCAGGCCCAGGCGGCGGCCGGGCGCCGCGTCGCGTTCGGCCAGATGCTGCAGCAGAAGATCGCGCCGGGCATCAAGACATGGCTCGCGCGCATCTCCACGCTGGCGTCCGCCGCCGGGGACGAGGGCTCGCCCGCGCTCAGCCTCGAAGGCCCCATGGAATGTCATCGTGACCTGCAGCTCGCCGTCAAGCAGGCGACGGCCGATTGCAGCCAGCTGCAGCTGGCGGAGAAGGCCGTGTCGGAAAGCCTGGACGCGCTCGACGCCCAGCTCGAGCCCGCGCGCTAGCGCGATTGCCCGTGGCCCTGCTCGCCATCGACGTCGGCAACACGCGCCTGAAATGGGCCTTGTACGAGGCGCCCCGCCCCGGTGCCGCCCTGCTCGCGCATGGCGCCGAATTCCTCGAGAACATCGACAAGCTGTGCGACGGTCCGTGGGCCGCGCTGGCCGCCCCGCAGCGCATGATCGGTTGCGCGGTCGCGGCGGATGCCGTGAAGCGACGCGTCGAGGAACAGATGGAGGAGCTCTGGGACGTGCCCGCGCAGTGGGTCGTCGCCACCGCGGAGGAAGCCGGCATCGTGAACGGCTACGACCACCCGACGCGCCTGGGCTCGGACCGCTGGGTGGCGATGATCGGTGCGCGCCATCGCATGCTGGCCGACGGCGCCGCGCGTCCCATGGTCGTGGTGATGGTGGGGACTGCCGTCACCGTCGAAGCCATCGACGCGCAGGGACGCTTTCTCGGCGGCTTCATCCTGCCCGGGCACGGCATCATGCTGCGCGCGCTCGAGTCCGGTACGGCGGGCCTGCACGTGCCCACAGGCGACGTGCGCGAATTTCCCACGAACACGAGCGACGCGCTCACCAGCGGCGGCACGTTCGCGATCGCCGGCGCGATCGAGCGCATGGTGCACCACGTGCGCCGGCATTGCGACGCCGAACCCGTCTGCTACATGACGGGCGGCGCGGGCTGGAAGATGGCGCCGCACATGTCGGTCGGCTTCGAACTGGTCGAGAGCCTGATCTTCGACGGATTGCTCGAAATTTCGCGGCACCGGTTCGGCGCCTCCTGACTCAGCCCGCCAGACCGTCCGCCCCCTGCACGAGCGCCTGCCGCGCCTGCGCGAGCACCGCGGACTTCCACTCCGGCGTGTCGATGTAGAAGGCGCCCTTCATCTGCTGCTTGATGCCCGATGCGAGGGCAGAACCCGGCGGCTGCGGATGCCGGTCGAGCCAGTGCTCCGCGCGCAGTGCCTGCAGCGTCTCCAGCACGGGCACGGTGCCGTACTCCAGTGCGATGCCCGTGTATTGCGCCTGCGGGCATTCCTCGTACACCGCATTGCACATGAGGCCCGTGAGGAAAGCGGACGTGGACGAGCCGTCGTAGATCGACGTGACCGGCGTCGCGCCGCCGCCATCCCACCAGGCCCGCGCGCGTACCACGCTGTCGTCGTTGCGCCCCGCATGGATGCGTTCGCCGACACCGCTTGGCCCGAGGCCGGTATGAATGTCGATCCACGCGATGCGGCTCGCCTGGCCCCCGTGCCGGCGCAGCACTTCGCGCAGGTTCGTGTTGCTCCACGACGGCGCGGTGCCGCCGAAGAACATGCCTTCCTCGAATTCGTGCTGGCCCTGCGTGATCGCGGATTGGTAGGCGGCTTCGCCGTTTCGAGCGATGTACGCACCGAGCAGCGCCTGGTTCGATTCGCCGGGCGGCCACTCGGCCGGCAGGATCACCGCGTGCAGGTCGCGATAGGGGGCGTTCACCGGCAGCGGGCGCGAGAAGTCCTGGAAGTTGCGGTTGAGATCGATGTTCTCGTGCGTCGTGCGCCGCAGGTGCGAAAAGCCGTAGGGGTTGAGCCCGTGGATGTACAGCACCGCGACCCCGCGGTCGGCGGCGTGGCGGCGCCACGCGGCGTCGCTGAGCGCCGCCAGCTGGATGCCGGTGCCGCAGAAACCCTCGACGCCATGGCAGGCGCTCGTGAGGATCAGCAGCGCTTGTGCGTCCGCGGGTCCGTCGCGAACCACGTCCATCGCGAGCTCCTCGCCGTCGCGGCCCTTCTCGGGATGCAGGCGGTGCTCGACCGCGAGGCCCGCGTCGGCCGCGGCTTGCAGGAAGCGCGAGCGCGCCTGTGCGTAGGTGGAGGAGAAGTAATCCTCGTCCCGCATCACGCCTTGCCCTTGGCGAGCCAGGCCTCGGCGAGGCGCACCCAGTAGGTCGCGCCCAGCGGGATGAGTTCGTCGTTGAAGTCGTAGCTCGGGTTGTGCAGCATGCAGGGGCCGCCGCCGTGGCCCATCTCGCGGTGCGCGCCGTCGCCGTTGGCAATGAAGCAGTAGGCGCCGGGCTTGGCCTGCAGCATGTACGCGAAGTCCTCGGCGCCCATGGTGGGCTCCTGCTGCTCCACGTTGCCCTCGCCCACGATGGACGCCATCACGCCGCGGGCGAACTCCGCTTCGGCCATCGAATTGATGGTGGGCGGGTAGTTGCGCACGAACTCGAATTCGCACTGTGCATCGTGCGCCGCGCACAGGTGTTCCGAAATCTGCTTCATGCGCCGCTCGATCAGGTCCAGCACCTCGATCGTGAAGGTGCGCACCGTGCCCTGAAGCTCGCAGCTGTCGGGCACGACGTTCGTCGCTTCGCCCGCATGGATCATCGTGACGGAGATGACGCCCGCGTCGATCGGCTTCTTGTTGCGGCTGATGATGGTCTGGAAGGCCTGCACCATCTCGCAAGCGATCGGCACCGGGTCGATGCCGTTGTGGGGCAGGGCGGCGTGGCTGCCCTTGCCGCGGATCGTGATCTTGAATTCGTTACTCGACGCCATCACGGGACCGCCGCTGACGGCGAACTTGCCGACCTGCGTGCCCGGCCAGTTGTGCATGCCGAACACGGCTTCCATCGGGAATTGCGTGAAGAGGCCGTCCTCGATCATCTCGCGCGCGCCGCCGCCGCCTTCTTCCGCGGGCTGGAAGATCAGGTACACGGTGCCGTCGAAGTTGCGGTTCTTCGCGAAGTGCTGGCCGGCCGCGAGCAGCATCGCGACGTGGCCGTCGTGGCCGCAGGCGTGCATCTTCCCGGCGTGCTTGCTCGCGTGGCCGAAGGTGTTGAATTCCTGCATCGGTAGCGCGTCCATGTCGGCGCGCAGGCCCACGGCGCGATCGCTGGTGCCGTTCTTCACGATGCCCACGACGCCCGTCTTGCCCAGGCCGCGATGGATGGGAATCCCCCATTCGGTGAGCTTGGCGGCGATCACGTCGGCCGTGCGGTTTTCTTCGAAGCAGAGTTCGGGGTGGGCGTGGATGTCGCGTCGGACAGCGGCGATGGATGCCGCTTGCGTGACCACGGAGTCGAGGATGTTCATGTGGGGGGTAAAACGTCGGGCGAAGGCTCCCAGTCTAGTCCCGCCGGGGCGGCTGCGCCAACAGGGGTTATCGCGAGATATGGCCGAGAATGCGGTGATGGACATTACAAGCACACCGCTCACGCCCCGCGCGCTGGACCTCGCCCGGTCGCTGGTTCGCATGAACACCGTGAGCCACAACTCCAACCTGGAGCTCATCCACTTCGTGCGCGATGAGTTGGCGCGGCTGGGCGTGAAAAGCCGCCTCACCTACAACGACGAAAAGACCAAGGCCAACCTCTTCGCCACGCTGGGCGAAGGCAAGCCCGCGGGAGTGATACTTTCCGGTCACACCGACACCGTGCCCTGGGATGGACAGGACTGGACCGTGGATCCGCTCGGCGCCCACGTGCAGGACGGCAAGCTCTACGGCCGCGGTTCGGCCGACATGAAGAGCTTCATCGCCATCGCGCTGTCGCATGCTGGAGCATTCCTCGAAAGTGCGTCGCCCTTCGCCGTGCACTTCGCCTTCAGCTACGACGAGGAAGTGGGTTGCTTCGGCGTGCGCGGCCTGATCGCCGACATGCGCGAGGCGGGCGTCGCGCCGCTCGGCTGCATCGTCGGCGAGCCGACCAGCATGGTCCCCGCGATCGCGCATAAGGGCGTGTACCGCTACAAGTGCTGCGTGCGCGGCAAGGAAGCGCATTCGTCGCTCACGCCGCAATCGGTCAACGCGATCGAGATGGCGGCGCGGCTGGTGGGCAAGGTGCGCGACATGGCCGAGGGCTTCGAGCGCGACGAGCCGCGCTACGAGGGCTTCGACGTCCCGTTTTCCACGGCGAGCGTCGGGCAGTTCCACGGCGGCATCGCGGACAACGTGGTGCCGCGCGACGCGGAATTCCGCTATGAGTTTCGCGACCTGCCGACGGCCGACGCCGCGCGGATGCAGCAGGCTGTCGTGGCGCATGCGCGATCGCTCGAGCCCGCGATGCAGGCCGTCGCCCCGGGCACCGGCTTTCGCTTCGAGACCATCTGCGAGATCCCGAGCTTCCTCGGGTCGGCCGGCGATGCCGTGACGCGTCTCGCGCAGCGCCTGGCGGGCGAGCAGCGGACCACGCTGGTGGCCTTCGGCACCGAGGCAGGAATCTTCAAGAGCTCGGGCATCCCCACGGTGGTGTGCGGCCCGGGCAGCATCGTGCAGGCGCACCAGCCCGATGAATTCGTGTCGCTCGACCAGCTCGCGCGCTGCGAAGCCTTCATGCGTGGCCTGGCCGCCACGCGCGCCATCGGTTGATCGGGCGCGCCGCGATCACTCGCGAATCTTGCCCTGCGAGTCGATCAGGCTGAGCTCCACGAGCTTGGAGCCCGTGCGGTCGTCGGCGAAGTGCACGCGAAAACCGCCGAGCGTCATGTTGTCCAGGCCCTCGATGGCTTTCCTGAGCTTGGCCCGCGACGGTTCGCGCCCGACCCGCCGCAGCGCCTCGGTGAGCACGCGCGCGGCGATGTAGCCTTCGACCATGTAGACATTGGGCTTTCCGGCATTCGCGGACTGCGCGTCGGCGAGCATTTCGCGCACCACGGCCGCTTTCGGGTTCTCGCTCTTGGGCACGACGCGCACCACCACAACCCCGGCGCCTTCCGGCCCGAGTTCCTCCGCGAGCAGGCTCTCCCCGGTATTGGAGTACCCGTAGATCGGGCCGCGGAATCCCTTGGCGCGGATGTCGCGCACCGCGCTTGCGGCGCCGTTCGCGTCCGCGATCACGAGGATCGATTGGGGTTTGGCGGCGAGGACCGTGTCCACGCTGTTGGCGACGGCGCCGCTGCCCATCGCCGCCTTCACGCTCAGCGTCGCGCCCAGGCTCGGCAGCGTGCGCTCGGTGGAGTCGAGCGCGGCGAGCGACTCGCTGTCGCTCGCATAGACGACGGCGAAGCGGCGCGCGCCCAGCGTCTCGGCGTGCCTGGCGATGGCGGCCGCCTCCTCCGCGTAGCCCGGGCGTACCGAGAACACGTTGGCATACTTCGCGCCGCGAAACTCGTCGGCCGCGGACATGGGCGCGAACAGCACGATCTCGCTGTCCTTGATGAGCGGATAGGCCTTGGCGACCTGGGCCGAGCCGTAGTAGCCGAACAGGGCGAGCACGCCCTGGTCCACGAGCTTTTTCGTGTTGGTTTCCGTGAGCGCGGGGCTGCCCCTGTCGTCGAGGGTCACCAGTTCGATCTTGCGGCCGTTGATCCCGCCGGCGGCGTTGACCTTGTCGAAGTAGATCTTGGCGCCCGCATGGAACGGCGCGGCGAGCGCCGAACCCGGCCCGATCAGGGCCACGGACTGGCCGAGCACGATGGAAGTCTTGGTGATGCCGTCCTGGGCCTGCGCGGACCAGCCCAGCAGGGCGAGGGCGGCTACCATCATGGGGCGCGCCAACGAACGGGTGAAATGCATGGGAATTGTCTCCGTGGCCTCTGATGAATTCGGGCCGGTGCGCAAAACTATAGGGTTACTCCATGACGAGCGCCATCGGCATCTCCCCTAGCGTCAGTCTCTTGCAAGGCGAAGCCGTGGTGCGCGGTGCCTGCCCGCACGACTGCCCCGATACCTGCGCGCTGCTCACGACGGTGCGCGACGGCATCGCGATCAAGGTGAGCGGCAATCCTGACCACCAGCCGACCGATGGCGTGCTGTGCAACAAGGTCTCGAAGTACACCGAGCGCACCTACAGCCCCGACCGCCTGCTGCAGCCGCTGCGCCGCGCGGGGCCCAAGGGCTCGGGCCGCTACGAGCCCGTGAGCTGGGACGACGCCCTGGAGGACATCGCGGCGCGCCTGGCGGCGATCGCGGCGCGCGATCCGGAGGCGATCGTTCCCTACAGCTATGCGGGCACGATGGGCCTGGTGCAGGGCGAGAGCATCGCCGCGCGCTTCTTCAACCGCCTCGGCGCGTCGATGCTCGATCGCACGATCTGCTCGAGCGCCGGCGGCGAGGGCCTCGCGCAGACGCTGGGCGGCAAGGTCGGCATGAAGGTGGAGTTCTTCGCGGAGGCCAAGCTGATCCTCATCTGGGGCAGCAATTCGATCGCGAGCAACCTGCACTTCTGGCGTCTCGCGCAGGCCGCGAAGCGCAACGGCGCGAAGCTCGTCTGCATCGACCCGCGCCGCAGCGAGACCGCCGAGAAGTGCCACGAGCACGTGCAGCTGCGCCCGGGCACCGACGCCGCGCTGGCGCTGGCGATGATGCACGAACTCGTCGTGAACGACTGGCTGGACCACGACTACATCGCGCGCCATACGACAGGCTGGGAGGGATTGCGCGAGCGTGCGCTGCGCTGGACGCCCGAGCGCGCGGCGGCCGTGTGCGGCATCGACGCGGCGCAGATCCGCTCGCTCGCGCGCGACTGGGGCACCACGCGCCCCGCCGCGATCCGCGTGAACTACGGCATGCAGCGCGTGCGCGGCGGCGGCAATGCCGTGCGCGCGGTGGCCTGCCTGCCGGCGCTGACGGGCGCGTGGCGCGACCGCGCGGGTGGCGTGCTGCTCTCGAGCTCGGGCACCTTCCCTGTCGACAGGGCGGCCCTGCAGCGGCCCGACCTGCTCGCCGGCCGCGCGCCGCGCACCATCAACATGATCACCATCGGCGACGACGTGCTGCGCGATGCCTCGCCGGAGTTCGGTCCGCGCATCGAGGCGCTGGTCGTCTACAACAGCAACCCCGTCGCGGTGGCGCCGGAGTCGTCCAAGGTAGTGGCGGGCTTCGCGCGCGAGGACCTCTTCACCGTGGTCCTGGAGCATTTCCGCACGGATACGGCCGACTATGCCGACTACATCCTGCCGGCCACCACGCAGCTCGAACATTGGGACGTGCACCTCGCCTACGGCCACACCGACGTGCTGCTCAATCGCCCCGCCATCGCGCCGGTGGGGCAGGCCCGTTCGAACACGCAGGTGTTTCGCGACCTGGCGAGGCACATGGGTTTCACCGACGAGTGCTTCTCGGAAACCGACGAGAGCCTGTGCCGCAAGGCCTATGGCACACGCATCGATTTCGATGAGCTCCTGGCGCGCGGCTTCGCGTCGCTGCCCGTGGCGGACGCGCCTTTCGCGAATGGCGGCTTCCCGACGGCATCGGGCAAGTGCGAGTTCTTCAGCGAAGCGCTCGCGCGCCAGGGCATGGACGGCCTGCCCGACCATGTCCCCAACTACGAACTGGCGGGCTCGTCGCCGCGCTTCCCCCTCGCAATGATCTCCCCGCCCGCCCGCAACTTCCTGAACTCGACTTTCGTGAACGTGCAGAGCCTGCGCGACATCGAGGGCGAGCCCGTGCTGGAGATCCATGCGCAGGATGCGATGGCGCGGGGGATCACCACCGGGATGGAGGTGCGCGTATTCAATGACCGCGGCGAATACCGCTGCAAGGCCGAAGTCTCGCCGCGCGCGCGGCCCGGCGTCGTGAACGGCCTGGGCATCTGGTGGCGCAAGTTCGGCCTGAACGGCACCAACGTGAACGAGCTCACCAGCCAGAAGCTGACGGACATGGGGCGCGGCCCGGTGTTCTACGACTGCCTGGTCGAAGTCCAGGCGGCGTGAGGAAGCGGATCGTCATGGCAAGCATCGGAATGGCGGCGATCGCGCTGGCCGGCACCCTCTGTCTGTCGGGGTGCGCCAACCTCGGCTACTACTGGCAGTCCGCGAGCGGGCACCTGAAGATGCTGAGCGCCGCGAGGCCCGTGGACGACTGGCTCGCCGACACCCAGGCGCCGGAGCGGCTGAAATCCCGCCTCGCGCTCAGCCAGCGGATCCGAAGCTACGCGGTCAGCGAATTGAAGCTGCCGGACAACCCGAGCTACCGCCGCTACGCGGACCTGCAACGCACGGCCGTGGTGTGGAACGTGGTCGCCGCGCCGAAGTATTCGGTGAAGCTCAAGACATGGTGCTTCCCGGTGACGGGCTGCGTGAGCTACCGGGGCTACTTCGACGAAGCCCAGGCGCGCGCGGAGTCGGCGCGCCTCGCGGCCGAAGGATTCGATTCGAACGTCTATCCGGTCCCCGCCTATTCCACCCTGGGCTGGATGAACTGGGCGGGCGGCGATCCGCTGCTCAACACCTTCATCTACTACCCCGAGGGCGAACTCGCGCGACTGATCTTCCACGAGCTCGCGCACCAGGTGGTCTATGCGAAGGACGACACGATGTTCAACGAATCCTTCGCGACGTCGGTGGAGCGCCTGGGGGGTGCGCGCTGGCTGGAGACGCAGGCCGGCGAGGACGCGCGCAAGGACTACGCCGAGTTCAACGGGCGGCGCACGCAGTTCCGCGCCATGGCGCTGGCCACGCGCAAGCGGCTGGAAAAGATCTATTCGGAGATGGAAGGCGACGCGCGCGAGTCCGCGAAGCAGGAGGCACTGAGGGACTTCCGCGCCTCCTACGTCAAGCTTCGCGACAGCTGGGGCGGTGACTCCGCGCGCTTCCGCGGGTTCGACCAGTACGTGGAGAGGGCGAACAATGCGTCCTTCGGCGCGCAGGCCGCCTACGACGAACTCGTGCCCGGCTTCGAGGCGCTCTACGCACGCGAGGGGCGCGACTGGCGGCGGTTCTATGATGCGGCCAAACGCCTCGCCGAATTGCCCAAGGACGAGCGCCACAAGCTGCTGAAGGAGACCTCATGACCGCATCGAGCCCACGCACACGGGGAGCGCACCTTGCCTGACATCCACATCACGCGCGACCACACGCTCGGACTCGCCGGCGCACGCAAGCTCGCCTTCCAGTGGGCCGAAACCGCGGAAGACAAGCTGGGCATGGCGTGCACCTACGAAGAGGGCAAGACCTCCGACCTCGTCACCTTCACGCGCGCCGGCGCGAACGGGGAGCTCAAGGTGACGAAGGACAGGTTCGAGCTCGACGCGCGCCTGGGCTTCCTGCTCGGCGCCTTCAAGGACCGCATCGAATCCGAGATCGTGAAGAACCTCGACATGCTCCTCGCCCAGGAGGAGCCGCTGAAGGCGTTCAACCAGGCGATCTCGGAGCGCGACGCGGCGAAGAAGTCCCCCGCGAAAAAGCCTGCACCCAGGAAGAAGGCCTGAGCCGTGGCATCCGCCAGCTACAACCTGGCGCGCTTCGATCTGGTGTCCATCCGCCTGGCCGTCGCCTGTGCGCAGGGCGGCAGCCTCACGGGCGCGGCGCGTGAAGCCCACCTCGCCCTCGCCGCCGCGAGCCGCCGCATCCGCGAGCTGGAAGGCGCCATCGGCGAGCCGCTGTTCGAGCGCCATGCGCGGGGCCTGACGCCGACGCCGGCCGGGCGCGTGTTCGCGAAGCACGGCCTCGCCCTGCTGCAGACGCTGGAGCGCATGGGCGACGAACTGTCCGACATGCGGCATGGCGTGGCGCGCCACCTGCGCCTGTCGGCCAGCACGGCGGCGATCAACCAGTTCCTGCCGCCGCTGCTCGCGCAATACGCGCTGCTGCGGCCGCAGATCCGGATCGAGCTGGAGGAGCAGGTGTCGGACACCGTGCCGGCGGCCCTGCGCGAAGCGAGCGCCGACGTCGGTGTATTCGTTGAAGGCCCGGACACGGCGGGCCTGCGGACCCGGCTGTTCCGCACCGATGAGCTCGTGCTCGTCCTTCCCGCGAAGCACCGGCTGCGCGGCCGCGCGCCGCTCGCGTTCGTCGATGCGCTCGACGAGGACTGGATCAGCCTCAACACCGGCGCGGCGATGCTCGTGCAGCAGCAGCAGGCGGCGCTCGCGGCCAAGCGGCCGTTTCGACTGCGCATGCAGGTGCGCAGCTTCGACGCGGTCTGCCACCTGGTCGCATCGGGCCTCGGCCTGGCGATCCTGCCCAGGCAGGCCGCGCTGCCCATCATCCGGGCGATGAAGATCGACTGGCGGCCCCTTGCCGACGGCTGGGCGCAAAGGCGGCTGCTGGTCGCCACCCGCAACGAGACGGCCGACCCGGCGGTGGAGGATTTCGTGGCCTTCCTCGCGCAGCCTTCGCAAACCGCGAAGGCCCGCCGGCGCAAGCAGCAATAGACGCGCGGCGAGGCGGCGCGCACACTGCGCCGCATGGAGACAAGCCAACGCAAGGCCGGGCCGCTCGACGGCCTCAAGGTGGTGGAGCTGGGCCAGCTCATCGCGGGTCCGTTCGCCGCGAAGACGCTCGCCGATTTCGGCGCGGACGTCGTGAAGATCGAGCCCCCGGGCGCGGGCGACCCGCTGCGCAAGTGGCGCCTGCTCAAGGACGGCACCTCCATCTGGTGGCAGGTGCAGTCGCGCAACAAGCGCTCGCTCGCCCTCGATTTGAAGGATGCGCAGGCACAGGAGATCGTGCGCAGGCTGGCCTCGGAAGCCGACGTGCTGATCGAGAATTTCCGCCCCGGCGCGATGGAGGGATGGGGCCTGTCACCGGATGCCCTGATGGCGATCAACCCGCGCCTGATCGTCCTGCGCATCAGCGGGTACGGACAAACCGGGCCCTATCGCGACCGGCCCGGGTTCGGCGTCGTCGCCGAAGCCATGGGCGGCTTGCGCCACCTCACTGCCGAGCCTGGCCGCGTGCCGGTTCGCGTGGGTGTTTCGATCGGCGACACGCTGGCCGCCTTGCACGGCGTGATCGGCATCCTGCTGGCGCTGCAGCACCGGCACGCCTCCGGCAAGGGCCAGGTGATCGACGTGGCGCTGTACGAGGCCGTGTTCAATTGCATGGAAAGCCTGTTGCCCGAGTACAGCGCGTTCGGCGCGGTGCGCGGCGCGGCAGGCAGCGCGCTGCCGGGCATCGCACCCAGCAACGCCTACCTGTGCAGCGACGGCGGCTACGCGCTCATCGCCGGCAACGGCGACAGCATCTTCAAGCGCCTGGCCGCCGTCATCGGCCGCCATGAATTCGCCACCGATCCCGAACTGGCGGACAACGCTGGGCGCGTCGCCCATGTCGAACGTATCGATGCAGCCATCGGCGATTGGACGGCCGCCCGCACCGTGGACGAAGTTCTGGCGGCCCTCGACAAGGCCGGCGTCCCCGCCGGCCGCATCTACACCGTCGCCGACATCGCGGCCGATCCGCACTACGCCGCGCGCGGCATGCTGGAGAGCGTGCGCATGGACGACGGCAGCGAGATCACCGTACCTGGCGTGGTGCCAAAGCTGTCCGCGACGCCCGGCGGCCACCGCCGCAATGCGCCGCTCGCGGTGGGCCAGGACACCGACGACGTGCTGCGCGAAGTCGGCCTCACGCCGGCGCAGATCGGCGAACTCAAGGCCCGCGGCATCGTGGGGAACAAGACATGAAGCGAATTCATTTCAACGAAGTCGTGACGCGCGACGGGTTCCAGATGGAGCCGGAGTTCGTCCCCACCGACGACAAGGTCGCCCTGGTCGACGCGCTCGGCGAATGCGGTTACGCGAAGATCGAGGTGACGTCCTTCACCTCGCCCAGGGCGATCCCGATGCTGCGCGACGCGGAAGAGGTGATGGGCCGCATCCGCCGCGTGCCCGGTGTGGAGTACTCCGTGCTCGTGCCCAACCTGCGCGGCGCCGAGCGGGCGATGGAGTCGCGGGCGGACGAGCTCAACCTCGTCATGTCCACTTCCGAAACGCACAACCGCGCGAACCTGCGCATGTCGCGCGAGCAGAGCTTCGCCGGGCTCGCCGAGGTGATCCGCACGGTGGCAGGCCGCGTGCCGGTGAACGTCTCGCTCTCCACCTGTTTCGGCTGCCCGATGGAAGGCGAGGTGGCGCTGTCGGAAGTGCTGCGCTGGGCCGCGCGATTTGCCGACTTGGGCGTGCGCGGCCTCACGATCTGCGACACGACCGGCATGGCGCATCCGGCGCAGGTGGGCGACATGGTGGAAGCGCTGCAGAAGCAGTTCGCGGCGCTGCAGCTGACCCTGCACTTCCACAACACGCGCGGCATGGGCCTCGCGAACGTGCTCGCGGCGGCGCAGGGCGGCATCACGCGCTTCGACGGCTCGCTCGGCGGCCTCGGCGGCTGCCCCTATGCGCCCGGCGCGAGCGGCAACATCGCGAGCGAAGACGCGATCCACATGCTGGACGCCATGGGCTACGACACCGGCATCGACTTCACGCGGCTGCTCGCGATCGCGCGCGACCTGCCGCGCATCGTGGGGCACACCGTGCCCGGGCAAGTTGCCAAGGCCGGCCGCATCACGGACCTGCACCCGGCACCCGCCGCCTGACCCCTCTCACAATTTCCAGGAGACAACATGACAGCGATTTCCCGTCGCACCCTGATCGCGGCCGCCGGATGCGGCGCCGCGGCGCTGGCCCTGCCGGCCTTCGCGCAATTCGCGGGCAAGACGATCACCCTCATCGTGCCGTCCGCCCCGGGCGGCACCACCGACATCGCGGCGCGCATGCTGGCGGAGCCGCTCGGCAAGCTGCTGCAGGCGTCGGTCGTCGTGGACAACCGCAGCGGCGGCAACGGCAACATCGGCGGGCAGATGGTGGCGCGCGCGCCGGCCGACGGCCTGACGCTGCTGGTCCAGTATTCGGGCTACCAGTGCATCACGCCGCTGATCCAGCCGGTGGCCGGGTTCGACCCGGGCAAGGACCTGAAGCCGATCGGGCACCTGATCGACGCGCCGCAACTGATGGCGGTGCGCGGCAACTTCCCGGCGAACACCTTCGGGGAATTCCTGAAGTACGTGAAGGCCAACCCCGGCAAGGTGAACTACGCCTCCAGCGGCAATGGCTCGCTGCAGCACGTCACGACGGAGCTGCTGAAGGACCTCACGCACACCTTCATGACGCACATCCCCTATCGCGGGACGGGCCCGGCGCTGACGGACCTGCTCGCGGGCACGGTCGATTTCACGATCACCACGCCGCCGCCGCTGCTCGCGCACGTGAAGGCGGGCAAGCTGAAGGCGCTGATGGTGACGGGCAAGAAGCGGCTGGACGCGCTGCCCTCGGTGCCGACGGCGACAGAGGCCGGCGTGCCGCTGGTCGCGTCGTCCTGGTTCGCGGTCTACGGGCCCAATGGCCTGTCACCGGAGCTCCAGGCGAAGCTGTCCGCGGCGGTCGCGCAGGTGGTGGAGAGCGAATCGTTCAGGAAGCGCGCCGAGGAGCAGGGCGCGAAGGCGATCCCGATGAACGGCGCCGAGCTGGCCGCACTGGGGGCCAGCGAGCGCAACATGTGGAACCGCGTGGTGAAGGCGGCGCACATCACCGCGGATTGACAGCAGGGCCGCTCAGCTGAGCGACTCGATCAGGTCCACGTACTGCTGCATCGCGTCGTCGCTGGACGTGCCCTTCAGGCCGTTCCAGGCGTCCCACTTCGCGCGGCCCACCATGTCGCCGAAGCCGGGCTTCTTCTCCGCGTTGTCGCCGGTGGTGGCCTGCTTGTACAGCGCGTAGATCTTCAGGAGCGTGGCGTTGTCGGGGCGCTCGGAGAGGTTCTTGGAATTGGCGACTGCGGATTCGAACGCGGCTTTCAGATCGGCCATGGATGCTCCTTGGGGTAACTTCGCGGTATCTTAAGGCGGCGCGGCCACCCAGAATAGGGGACGTTGCCGAATCCGGCAGCCCGCCCAGACCCCTTCCGGAGGCCGATCGCATGGTGACCCGAATCGTTGCACAGCAAGCCGCCGGCGCCGCGGCCCGCAAGATCCGCAAGGACGCAACGCGCGCCGCGGGCGGCATGCTCGGCCTCTCCGGCGAGCGCATGACCAAGGTGGACACCGCGTGGCTGCGCATGGATTCGCCGAGCAACCTCATGATGATCGTGGGCGTGTGGACCCTGCGTCCACGCATTCGCCATGCCGACCTGTGCGAGCGCGTGCAGGAGCGGCTGCTCAAGTACGCGCGATTCCGGCAGCGCGTGGTGGAGGACACCGCGGGCGCGACCTGGGTGGAGGATGCGAAGTTCGACATCCAGCGGCACGTGCTGCTCGAGAAGCTGCCGCGCCACTCGAAGGGCGAGGAGCAATTCGCGCTGCAGGAGCGCGTCGGCGAACTCGCGATGCAGCCGCTCGATCGCCGCCATCCGCTGTGGCAATTCCACCTGGTCGAGGACTACGACGGCGGCAGCGCGCTGATCGTGCGCATCCATCACTGCATCGCGGACGGCATCGCGCTGATCTCGGTGACGATGTCGCTGGTCGACGGCGGCGCGCCGCCGCCGGAGCGGGCCCGCAAGGCATCCGCGGCAGGCGCACAGGACTGGATCGCGGACACGCTCATCAAACCCTTCACCGACATGAGCGTCAAGGCGCTGGGCGCGGCGGGCGAGGGCGCCGTCCGGTCCCTCGGCTTGCTGCGCGATCCGCAGAAAGGCATCGACGGCTCGCTCGACCTCGCCAAGCTCGCCTACCAGGTGGTCAGCGATGCCGCGGCGCTCGCCCTGATGCCGGACGACTCGAAGACGCGCCTGAAGGGCAAGCCCGGGATGACCAAGCGCGTGGCCTGGTGCGACCCGATCCCGCTGGACGAAGTGCGCGCGGTCGGCAAGGCGCTCAACTGCTCGATCAACGACGTGCTCCTGAGTTGCGTGGCCGGCGCCATCGGGCAATACCTGAAGTCGCTGGGAGACGACATCTCGGGCCAGGAAATCCGGGCCATGATCCCGGTGAACCTGCGGCCCCTGGACCAGGCCTACAAACTCGGCAACCGTTTCGGCCTCGTGCCGCTGGTGTTGCCCATCGGCATGGAAAACCCGATCGAGCGGGTCTACGAAGTGCGGCGGCGGATGGACGCGCTCAAGGGCAGCACGCAGCCGCTGCTCGCGTTCGGCATGCTCGCCATCGCGGGCCTTCTCATCAAGCCCGCGCAGGAGGCGATGCTCAACCTCTTCGGCAAGAAGACCACCGCGGTGATGACGAACGTGCCGGGGCCGCGCGAGAAGCTGAAGTTCCTGGGCTCGACGCTGGAGCAGAGCATGTTCTGGGTGCCGCAGTCCGGCGACATCGGGCTGGGCGTGTCGATCCTCAGCTACGGCGGCGGCGTGCAGTTCGGCGTCATCACCGACACCGTGCTGTGCCCCAAGCCGCAGGCGATCATCGACGAATTCGAACCGGAATTCGCCCGGCTCTCGCTCGTGACCCTGATGCTTCCCTGGGGGGAGTAGCGCCGCTACTCGGCGGAGCTCACCGGCATGTCGCCCAGCCGGGCCGTCGCGAATTCGGCCTCGTAATCCTTGGCGAGCGACATCTTCGCGCCCTCCGTCAGGACCTTGCCCGCCAGCTGGAAGATGGCGTGCTCCTCGTCTTCCAGGTGATGGAAGACCTTGTGCTGCAGCTTCCTGAACTGCGCGATCCACCCGGGCGAGCTGAAGTCCATCTTGTTGAGCTCGTCCACCAGCGAATCCATCTCGTGGTGTTCGGCCATGCCATGGCGCGCCTGGGCGACGCTTTCGTCGAACCCGATGAGCGGGCTATAGAAGCACCGCTCCTCCGCGATGGCATGGGCCGCGAGCTCGTGCTTCAGCTCGCGATACAGGTTGCGGCGCTCGGGCGTGTCGCCGTGGGTGTCCAGCAGCTTCGTGGCCAGCATGCGCTGGGTATCGTGCGACAGGCGCAGGGCTTCGAAGATGTTCATCATGACCGCCGATTGTGGGCAGCGCCGGCTGCCTCGGCTGTAGGCGCGCGCCCCGACCGGGGCTCAGCCTCAGTCGTGCAATTCGGCCCGCGCGAGTTCGACGTCCAGGTGCTCCATCGCGTCCAGCGGCCGGGTGGCGGCCGCCTGTTCGTAGAGGCGGTTGGCATCCTTCAGGCGCTTGTCGCCCTCGAGCATCAGCATGCCGCTCGCGTACTCGATCAGGCAGATCGCGGAGCCCGGGTTGATCTTCAGCGCGTCCTGGTAGAGCTTCAGGCCGGTCTCGCGTTTCGCACCGTAGGTCATGCCGCCGATGAGGGAGCCGACCTTGTCGATCACCTCGGCATGGAAAGCCGCGAGCGCGATGTACGCGTCCGCGTGCCGCGGCTCGAGCGTGATCGTGCGCTCCAGTGCCTCCTTCACCTTGCTCCCGAGCCCCTGCGCCAGTGCCTTGGCCACGCTGATGCCCTGGCTGTAGCGGCCCAGCGAATAGGCTTGCCAGTACCAGGCGTTGGGGTTGCCCGGGTCCAGCGCCGCCTGCGCTTCGGCGCGCTGGGCGACTTCCATGAAGAGGTCGAGCTTGGTCTTTTCCTTCTTCTCGAGGTAGTTCGCGTAGATCGCCTGGGCCTTGTTGGCGGCGGTGATGCCGTGGCCGCCGGCGGCCAGGCCCGCCGCGGCGGCGCCCTGGAAGTCGCCGTTGTGGAACAGGACCCATGCTTCGAGTACGTCGGCCTGCGTGGGCAGCGGCTCGGCGTCCCCGGCGTGCAGCCGCGCCCATTCCTTCTTCAGGCTTGCCGCGTTGAACTTGTAGTCGCCCAGGTGGGGAAAGGGAGTCCACTTCGCCATCTTGTTCCCTTCAGGCGCCGGGGCTGCTGTAGGCCGAAACCAGTCCCAGCAGGTGCATGCGCTGCCCCTGTTCGAGATACGGTGCCAGCAGGTTGAGGACATGGTGCGCGCCGCGCAGCAGGGAGAGCTGCGCGCTTTCGGGCTCCAGCGCGCGGCGCGGCTCGCGCACGTATTCGTAGCTGAGCCAGTAGGTGATGACGACGACCATGGCGGTCGCGGTGGCCTCCACCTCGCGCGAATCGATATTCACCGCGCCCGTGCGGCTCATGCCGTCGAGCATGGACTTCACCGCGCGCGTCTTGTTCTTCAGCACCCACTGGAAGTGCGTCTCGAGCCGGCGGTTCTTCGACAGGAGGTCGTTGAGGTCCCGGTAGAGGAAGCGGTATTGCCAGATCAGCTCGAAGAGCGTGTGCAGGAAGAACCAGGCGTCCTCCACGTCGCGCACGCCGTCGCTCGCATTGAGCAGCTCCGAAAGCGAATGCTCGTAGCGGTCGAAGAGCGAGTTGATCAGTTCGTCCTTGGCCGGGTAGTGGTAGTAGAGGTTCCCGGGGCTGATGTTCAGCTCCGCCGAGATCAGCGTGGTGGACACGTTGGGCTCGCCGAAGCGGTTGAACAGGTCGAGCGTGACTTCCAGGATGCGCTCGGCGGTGCGGCGGGGGGCTTTCTTGGCCATCGCTTCAGGCGAGCCGCTGCGTCGTGAGCGCGAGCTCGTCCAGGACACCGTGCAAGGCGGCGACCGCGCGGCCGATCCGCGCGCGCGGCGGGGGCAACGAGACGAGGTGACGGGTGGCGTCTGCCAGGACGTCGGCGCGCAGCGCGATGCCATGGCGCATGAAGCGCGGCGCCAGGGTCCCGTGCTGTTCGCGCAGCATCGCGCGGGTGCGCTGGTACGCGTGTTCCGCGAGCTCGCGCCGCCGCCCATAGCCGAAGGTGTTGGCCAGGTACAGCTCCGGGTCGCGGTGGTCGGGCTCGATCAGCACGATGTCCGTGCGGGGATAGGCGCGCTCGTATTGCTTCATGCCGAGTTCCATGCGCGAATGGATCATCGAGCGGAAGGTCTGGCTCAGGACGGCCGGCAGCCCGCCGTCCACGATGCGGGGGATCGCGCGCTCCGTGGCATGGAAGGGCACCAGCGGGTTGAGGCACAGCATCAGGTCCACGCCGTCGTCGAGCGCGACCGAGGCGTGCATCGTCTTCTTCAATGCGCCGTCGACGTAGTAGCGGTCGTCGATCTCCACCGGCGGGAACAACCCCGGCATCGCGGAGCTGGCCTGCACGGCCCGCGAGATGGGCACGTGGTCCCAGCCCGGGCGGCCGAAGGGCGCGGCATCGCCGCTGTCCAGGTGGGTGGCGACCAGCGTGAGCTGGGTGCGCAGTTCGCGAAAGTCGTTGGTGCGGCCCTCGCGCGAGAAGAGGGCCTGCAAGCGCAGATGGATCTGCTCGTTCGAAAAGACGCCCGTGGGCAGGGCCGGGCCGAGGCGCTCCAGCGACTGCGCGATGGAACGCCGGCCGGCCGTGGCACTCCACAACGCGGAGGCGGCAGCGCCGGGGAGCATGATCGCGCGGCGCGCGATCTCGCCAAGGGCCGGGCGCATGAGCCACGAAGGATCGAAGCGGTCCGCTCCCGGGCGATCTTCGATGAAGGCCGCGCACAAGGCCCGCGGCGAGATGCCGTTCGCGAGCCCGGCGGCGATGAATCCGCCGGCGGACACGCCGACGTAATGATCCAGCCGGGTGAAGTCCAGGCCGGCGAGCGATTCCTCCAGGGCGCACAGCGCGCCGATTTCGTAGATCGCGCCCAGCGGCCCGCCTCCGGCAAGCGCCAGCGCGATTTTGGGGGCGGGCGTTTTTCTGTTCTTCATCTGCGGTCAGTGTAGGGGGCTTGATTCAACGCCGTTGCTGCGTCGCAGCAATCGGCGGCCGCAGAAACGCGAAAGGCGCCGAAGCGCCTTGCGATGTCGATGGGGCGAGGGCCCTTCAAGCCGACTTGCGCGCGGGGGAGCGTTTGGCTGCGGGCTTCTTCGCGGCCGCCTTCTTTGCCGGCGCGGACTTCGCGGCGCGTTTGGCGCCGAGTCGCTCCACGTTGCGATTGAGCTCGTCGATGCGCGCCATCAACGCATCGATGTCCTTGGCCGACGGCACGCCCAGCTTCTTCAGGGCCTTGGAGACGCGGTCCTCGAAGATGTTTTCCAGCTTGTCCCATTGGCCCGATGCCTTCGAAGAGATGTCGGTGGCCATGTTCGCCATGCGGCTCGTCGCCTCGGAAATCTTCTCTTCGGCCGCGGCCTGCGTCTTGCGCTGGATGGAGGTGCCTTCCTTCACCAGCGTCTCGAAGACCTTGCCGCCTTCTTCCTGCGCCTTGGCGAAGGCGCCCAGCCCGGCGAGCCAGATCTGTTGCGCGGATTCCTTGACGGTGCCGGAGAGGTGCGGTGCGCCGCTGCTGCTGGCGGAGTCGGCGGATCTTTTCGTTTTCGTGACCATGGGGCCTCCTGGAATGGGTTGAACTTCGCGCCGCCCGAAGGGGGCGCATCGCCGCACTGTAAGCCGCCGCGGGCGCACGGATTAGGGGCCCGCTTCTAGACAAGCGGGGGTTTGTGCTGAATGGTCGCGCTGACCTTTGCGCAAGAATTGTGCAGAGCAACAGCAAAAACCTGGAGGTCATCCATGCAGTATTTCGTCACCGGCGCGACCGGCTTCATCGGCAGGCGCCTCGTCAGGAAGCTGCTGGAGCGCAAGGGCTCCGTCGTGCATTTCCTCATCCGCAAGGAAAGCGAAGGCAAGGTCGCGGAACTGCGCGAGTACTGGGGTGTCGGCGCGGCTCGCGCCGTGCCGGTGTTCGGCGACCTTACAGCGAAAAAGCTCGGTGTCGACGCGGCCGACGTGAAGAAGCTCAAAGGACAGGTCGACCATTTCTATCATCTCGCGGCGGTCTACGACCTCTCGGCGGACGAGGAAAGCCAGGTCGCGGTGAACGTGGACGGCACGCGCAACACCGTGGAATTCGCCAAGGCGATCGATGCCGGGCATTTCCACCATGTGTCCTCCATCGCCGCGGCGGGCCTGTACGAAGGCGTCTTCCGCGAAGACATGTTCGAGGAGGCGGAGAACTACGAGCATCCGTACTTCGCGACCAAGCACGAGAGCGAGAAGATCGTCCGCAAGGAGTCGAAGGTGCCGTGGACGGTGTACCGCCCCGCGATGGTGGTGGGCGACAGCCGGACCGGCGAGATGGACAAGATCGATGGGCCCTATTACTTCTTCAAGCTGATCCAGCGCATGAGGCAGTTGCTGCCGCCGTGGATGCCGGCCGTCGGTCTCGAGGGCGGCCGCGTGAACATCGTGCCGGTGGACTTCGTCGTCGATGCGCTCGACTTCATCAGCCACAAGGCGGCCATCGACAAGCGCTGCTTCCACCTCGTGGACCCGGTGGGCTATCGCGTAGGCGACGTGCTTGACATCTTCAGCCGCGCGGCGCATGCGCCCAAGATGAACCTCTTCATCAATGCCGCGCTGCTCGGGTTCATCCCGAAGAGCGTGAAGAAGGGATTGATGGCGGTGGCACCGGTGCGGCGCATCCGCGCGGCGGTGCTGAAGGACCTGGGGTTGCCCGAGGACATCCTCACCTTCATCAACTACCCCACGCGATTCGACAACCGCGAAACCGCGGCGGCGCTCAAGGGCTCGGGGATCGAAGTGCCGAACCTGAAGGACTATGCGTGGCGCCTCTGGGATTACTGGGAGCGCCACCTCGACCCGGACCTGCACATCGACCGTACGCTCAAGGGCACCGTCGGCGGCAAGGTGGTTCTCGTCACGGGCGGCTCCTCGGGCATCGGCCTCGCGGCGGCGCACAAGTTCGCGGAAGCGGGTGCGATCACCCTCATCTGCGGCCGCGACCAGGACAAGCTCGACGAAGCCTGCAAGGAAGCGAGGGCCAAGGGCTACGAGTTCATCGCCTACGCCGCAGACATCGCGGACATGGCGGATGCGGACCGCTTCGTGAAGCTGCTGATCGACAAGCACGGCGGCGTGGACTTCCTCATCAACAACGCGGGGCGCTCGATTCGCCGCGCGATCGAGTCGAGCTACGACCGCTTCCACGACTTCGAGCGCACGATGCAGCTGAACTACTTCGGCTGCCTGCGCGTGACGATGGGGCTGCTGCCCGGCATGGCAGCGAAGCACAAGGGGCACGTGGTGAACATCAGCTCGATCGGCGTGCTCACCAATGCGCCGCGCTTCTCGGCCTACGTGGCGAGCAAGGCGGCGCTCGATGCCTGGACGCGCTGCGCGTCCAGCGAGTTCGCGGACCGCGGGATCACCTTCACCACCATCAACATGCCGCTGGTGCGTACGCCGATGATCGCGCCGACGGGTATCTACAACAACGTGCCGACGCTCGCGCCGGAGGAAGCCGCCGACATGATCGCGGACGCCTGCATCAGCAAGCCGGTGCGCATCGCGACGCGGCTGGGCATCACGGGCCAGTTGATGCACGCGCTGGTGCCGCGCGTGGCCCAGATCGCGATGAACACGAGCTTCCGGATGTTCCCGGATTCATCCGCGGCGAAGGGCGACAAGGCGGCGAAGCCGACGCTGTCACCCGAGGCGATCGCCATGCAGCAGATGATGCGGGGGATTCACTTCTGACACGGTACGGGGCTTCATGCGCAGCGCCGGGCGCTCGACGAACCGCCACGACAACCACGCCATCGCGACGGTGAGGATCACCGTTATCGCAAGCACCGTCGTCCACGCGTGCGCCTGGCCGAACCGCCAGATCAGGGTTTGCTGGATGGGGAAGGCATAGATGTAGATGCCGTACGACAGGTCGCCGAACCGGCCCGCCCGGCGGACGACGGGCGTCGAGGAGACGCCGAACGCGAGGACGGCCAGGGGCAGTGCGAGCCAGATCGCCAGGAAGGACAGTTGGGCGAGCGCGCACGCGACGGCCGCACCCAGCGCCAGCAGCAGGATCATCTTCAGCTTGCCGGAGTTCAGGATGCCGAAGGCCTGGATGAGGACGCCCGCCGAGAAGAAGAAACCGAATTCGAGCAGGAAGCGCTGCTCGAGCGGCCAGCCCAGCCGGGCCATCAGGAAATCGCCGCGCGGCTCCACGACCGCGTACCGCGCGAGTGCGGCGAGCGTGACGACGAGCAGCAGCCATCGCATGCGCCGCCCGGCGACGGCGCCCAGGAGCGCGAGCACGACATAGCATTTGATTTCGAGGGGGATCGTCCACAGCGGCCCGCTGACGGATGTCGGCAGCGCGTTTCCCGTGAAGAAGACCGGCAGCCCGTCGCGCACCAGGAAGATCGCGTTCTTCAGGTACGAAACGACGCCGGGGTGCCTGAAGTAGTCGCGCCAGGGCAAGGGACTCACGAGCGGTCCCCAGATGAAGACCGTCAATGCGACGGCCACGGCGAGGCCGGGCCAGATGCGCAGCAGGCGCCGGGCCGCGAAGCGCCCGAGGTGCGGGTCGGAATCCCAGCTGCCCGCCACCAGGTAGCCGCTCACGGAAAAGAAGATCAGCACGCCGAAGCCGCCCAGCGAATGGACATCGAGGATCACCGGCTCCGGCAGCCCGGTGAGCGCGAACTGGTGCGACAGCAATACGAACAGCGCCGCGCACAGGCGGATGAAGTCGAAATTGTTGAGGTGCCGGCTCGGTTGCATCATGAGGGGGTTAGGGAATCGATTGTGCCTCGCGTGCGCTAAACTCTGCGCCGCCCTCCGCATGAATCAACAGCCTCCCGATTTTTCCCCGGCTCCGGCACGCGCACAGGTGTCGGTGCTGATCAGGACGATGGGACGCGCGACGCTCGGACAGGCCATCTCCTCGGTACGCGCTCAATCGTTCGGCGATTGGGAAATCATCCTGCTCAACGCCAGCGGGCAGCCCTTCGATGCACTCGCGCCGCTTCCTGAAGATGCGCGCATCCGCATGGTCGACCCGCAGCGCCGCGTGCCGCGCGCCGAGGCCGCGAACCTGCTGCTGGACGCGTGCCGCACGGAGTTCGCCGTCTTCCTGGACGACGACGACTGGTTCCTTCCCGATCACCTCGCCAAGCTCGCCGGTGCATTGCGCCGTGACGCATCGCTGGTGGCGGCCTACAGCGACGTCGAATTGCTCGAGGACGCACGGGGCCCCGGCAGGCGCGCCGTCCACACCTTCGCCACGGACTTCGACGCGGACGCGCTGCAACTGCAGAACTACCTGCCGATCCACGCGGTGATGTTCCGCATGGCCGCGGTGTACGCGCAACCCCCGGCCCGCTTCGACGAGGGCATGTCGCTCTTCGAGGATTGGGATTTCTGGGTGCAGCTGTCCAGGCGGGGGCGCTTCGAGCACGTGCCCGGTGTCTCGGCCGCCTATGCGCTCGATGCATCGCAAGGATCGGGACACGCGGCCCAGGGGCAGGCGCGCAGGGAAATGCTGGAGTCGATGGCACGGCGCCAGCTCGCGCGGTGGACACCGGCCGACGTCGTACGCCTGATCGAGCGCGAGACGCGCCAGCAGGGTCTCAGGAACCAGCGGGACCAGGAACTCGCGGCGGAACGGTCCCGCCTCGCCGACCTGCAGCTGTCCCTGGACGAAATGTTTCAGCTGGTGATCGCGACGCAGGCGCAGGTCTCGCACCTGGAATCCGAGGCGGCGAAGCAGGCCGCGCTGGCGGCGCAGCGCGAGGCCTTGATGGCGCTCCAGCAAGCCGAGCTCGCGCTGCTGGCACGCGTGCGAGAAGACCTGCTGGAACAGGTGCGCGCGCTTCGCGCATCGACCTCGTGGCGCATCACGCGCCCCTTGCGCTACGCGGGGCGGCAGGCACGCAGGGCGGCGCGCGCGATGCGGCTCGCCTTGCGCGTGCTGCGCACGGCCGCGGACGAGCTGCGCCGCCAGGGCCCACGCGGTTTCGCGCTGCGGTTGCCTTACTACCTCCGCCAGCGGCGCGTGTATCTCGCCCGCCTCGCGGGCGCGCCCGCGGGCCCGTCGGCCAATCCCTTCGCGGCCGGACCGGCACGCGTGCGCGCGGACACGCGGCTGCATCCCGACATCGACGATTCGGTGGAGCCTGTCGGCGCGACGGTGTCGGTCGTCATCCCTGCCTTCAATGCCGGGCCGGAATTCGAGTGGCTGCTGCGCAAGCTCAAGGCGCAGAAAGGGGTCGCCGGCGTCGAGATCGTGGTGGTCGATTCCGGTTCGGGCGACACCACCGTCGCCATGGCGCGCGCGGCGGGCGCGCGGGTGATCGAGATCCCGCAGTCGGAGTTCTCGCACAGCCACTCGCGCAACCTCGGCGCCGAAGCCGCGACTGGCGACTACGTGCTCTTCATCGTCCAGGACGCGTACCCCGTCGGCGACCACTGGATGAACGGCATGCTGCGCGCGCTGCGCGACCCGGCGCACGCGCGCCTGGCGGCGGTGTCGTGTTCGGAGTTCGCGCGCAGCGACAGCGACCTCATGTACGACGCGATGATCGACACGCACTACCGCTTCCTCGGTTGCCTCGAGAACGATCGCATCGGCGCGCACACCGGCGACGACCACATGTCGCTGCGCTCGCAGGGCCAGCTGAGCGACGTGTCGTGCCTCATCGCGCGCGACCTGTTCCAGCGCTACCGCTACCGGGGGAACTACGCGGAGGACCTCGACCTCGGCATCCGCCTGATCAAGGATGGCTGGCAGGTCGCAATGCTCGCATCGGTCAAGACCATCCACTCGCACAACCGGCCGGCTTACTACTACCTCAAGCGTTCCTACGTCGACGTGATCTTCCTCGTGGGCCTGTTCGACGACTTCGCGTACCCGCACTGCGAATCGCTGCACGGCCTCGTCCAGGGCATCGTCTCGTGCGCCGCCTACGCGACCGACTGGATCGCCGAAGTCCGCGCCGCCGGCGGCGATGCCACGGGCGCGCGGCTGAAGGGGTGGACTGCGCGCTGGCGTCGCGAGAGCGCGCGGCTTCGCACAGGCGGTTCGTTGGCGCTGGGCGACGCACGCCTGGAACAGTTCGTCGCGGGCCTGGCGGCCGATGTCGGCGCGGCCCCCTCGGGTGACCGCAACGCGGCGGCCGAAGCGCGCCGCTTCGGCGATGCCTTCTGCGACCGCCTGGACCATGGCGCGCGGTTCATGGCGGGCATCTACGACGACGGCGACGCGGTGCCGGCGGAGGAACTCGTCGCGGTGATCGGCAAGACCTTCGCCGCCACCACGGGCTCGCTCCTGGCCTTCCATGGCCTCGACCATCGCAAGGAGGGCGTGCCGGGCTTCGAACACGCGCAGCGCCTCCACGCGGCGTTGACGCAAGGCGTGTGATGCGGATCCTTTTCATCCTGCACCAGTTCTTCCCGGAGTTTTCCGGCGGGACCGAACGCGTCGCCCTGAATCTGGCGCGCATGGCGCAGCACGCCGGGCACCATGTCCATGTACTGGCCTGTGCGGTGCACCCGCCAGGCATCGCGGCGGCGCCCGTCGAGACCCCGGTGCCCGCCTGCCTGCGCCTGACCTGGGACGGCATCCCCGTCACGCTCATTCCGCGCGACGCCCTGCCGGCCACCGCCGACATCGGGTTCGAGATCGACGAAGGGCTCGCGGGCCGCCTGGCCGCGTGGATGGATGCCGAGCGCTTCGAGGTCGCGCATGTGCTGCACACGATGCGCATGGGCAGCGCGGTGCTGGCGGCGCAGCGCTGCGGCCTGCCCTATGTCCTCACGCTCACCGACTTCTTCCTGCCCTGTGCGCGCATCAACCTCGTGACGGCCAAGGACGAGCTGTGCGACGGACCCGAGGGCGGGCGGCGCTGCGCGCGCGATTGCGCCGTGCCGCCGTGGGACGAGGCCAGCTATCGCCGGCGCTACGAGCATGCGCACGCGCTGCTTGCCGCAGCCGCGGAGCGCATCGCGCCCTCCAACTTCGTGGCGCAGCGTTTTCGTGCGTCGTTCGACGGCCTGCCTTTCAAAGTGGTCCCGCACGGCATCGACCTGGTCGCGCTCGCGCGCGCGGCGGGCGCCGCTGCGCAGAGAAAGCCGGCGCCGGGCCTCAAGCTGGTGTTCGCCGGTTCGGTCATTCCGCAAAAAGGCCTGGCCGTGCTGCTGCGCGCACTGGCCCTGCTGCCGGACCGCGAGCTCAGCCTCCAGGCGGTGGGCGGCTTCTACGGCAATCCCGCCTACCACCAGGAAGTGCGCGCGCTGGCGGCCGCGGACCCTCGCGTGCACCTCGCCGGCGGCCTGCCATCGGCCCAGGTCTACGCCGCACTGCGGTCCGCGGACTTGTTGTGCCTGCCCTCGCAGGTTCCCGAGAGTTTTTCGCTGGTGCATGTGGAGAGTGCCGCCGCGGGCATTCCCGCGCTGGTGTCGCGACTGGGCGCCCCCGGCGAGCGGGTCGTCGAGACCGGCGGGGGGATGGCCGTCGCCGGCGAAGACGCGCGTGCGTGGGCAGGCGCCATCGGGCGCGTCCTGGACCAGCCGCAGTTGCTGGGGCAATGGCGCGCGGCGCTGCCCCTTCCCATGCGTATCGAGGAAGAGGCCTTCTTCTACGATTCGCTGCTGCGGCGCGCGCGCCGCTAGGGTGTCCCGGCCGGGATGGGTCCGCTGCGGCCGCGCAGGCCGTCGCGTATGCCGGCGATCACGCAGCGCAGCCTCTGGCGCCGCAGCGGTGCGAGGAGGAACAGGGCTCCCAGCTTGAAGACGACCTGGAACAGGTCGCTCAGCAGCCACCCGCGCGGAATCCACTTGCGCCGCCACAACAGGAGGTGGTTGCGCACTTGCAGGTAGCTGCGCGCGGGCTGGTGGAGCGAGAGCTGGCGGCCCCAGATGGAGATCACCCGGTCGCCGATCGTGTGCTGCATCCGGCATCCTGCGGCCACCGCGACGGACAGGCCCTGGGCGCGCGCGCGCAGCGACCATTCGACATCGACATAGTCGAGGAACAGCGCGTCGTCGAACGGGCCGACCTGGCGGAACGCCTGCGCGCTCGTCAGGCAGCCCGAGGTGATGATGTGGTCGACCTCCACACGGCCCGCAGGAGGCGCGGCGACGTGCCTTCGAACGAAGCGCACCGGCCGCAGCACGCGCAGCGCGACGCCGCTGCGCGAATCCCTCCACACCGGGCCGATCGCGGCCAGACCTGGGCCGGCCGCGGCGAATTCTTCGAGCAGGCAGCGCACGAGCTCGCTGTCCGGCCGGCTGTCCTGGTCGAAGCTGACGAGGTGCGTGGCGCCGGCTGCCAGCGCGCGGCGCCACGCCTCGTTCAGCCCGCCGGCCGTGCCGGTGTTGGACGGCATGCGCACGTGCATCGCACCCCCCAGAGTCGCAGGGTCCAGCGCCGGTTCGCCGGGCGAGTTGTCGATCACCACCACGCGCGCCACTTGCGGGGCGAGCGCCGTCACGAGCGCCGCGAGTGCGGCGGGGTCGGGATGGAAACAGACGATGCTCGACCAGACGACGGGGTCGCTCCCCGGGCGGGCGCGCGTCGCGTCCATCAGCGCAGCCCCAGGGCCCGCAGGATGACGTCGCGCTGCGTGAACCACGCGTACTTGCCGAGCGCGTCGGCATGCGCGCGCGCGGCGATGGCGCGGTACTCTCCCAGCCGGCCCAGCGCCTGCCGGATCACGCCCGCCCACTCGTAGGAGCGCGACAGGAAGCCGGTGACGCCATGGTCGATGGCCCGCGCGTACACATGGCTGGGCGAGGCGATGCTGAGCGTGCCCACGGCGGCGGCCTCGAAGTACTTCAACTCCGACTTGCAGTCCGTGAACGTGTTGAACTGCAGCGGCATGAGGTTGAATTCCACCGAGCCGATCAGCCGCTGCAGGTTGACGTAATCCTGGAAGGGATAGCGCTTCACGCGCGAGCCGAAGCGCTCGAGGCGCGGCCCGGCCTCGATGTAGCCCACCACCACGACGCCCAGCCGTTCGTCTTCCTCCAGCAGTTCCTCCAGCGCGGGAACCACCATCGCGAAGTCGCGGTTGTGCGAGGGCGAGCCGCTGAAGTAACCCAGGTGGATGAGCCCGTCCTGGCCGGGAGATTGCGTCGCCTTCGCCTCGAACACGCGTTCGGACAGCGCGAGCTGTTCGCGGTTCATGAAATTGGGAACGACCTCCACGGGAATGCCCGCGAAGGCGCGCATGCGCGCCGCGAGGTACTCGTTGGTGGTGATGCCGCCGTCGCACAGCTTGAGCGCGGCGCCCATGCGGCTCAGGTAGGCGAACCAGTCGTTCCACACCTGCGGGTTGTCGGCGTCGAGGTCGAGCGTGTTGACGAGCAGGTGCACGTAGTCCGTGTCGAAGACGAAGTCGTCGACGTCGAACAGCACGCGCTTGCCGCGCCGGCGAAACGCCGCCACGAGGCGGTTCACGCGGTGGTCGTAGCGCGTGCGGCCGATCACCAGCAATTCGGCGGCCTGCGCGATTTCCTCCAGGCGCGTCAGGTCCGCGTGGAAGAAGTAGGACGCGCCGATGTCGCCTTCCCCGTCGTTCAGCACTTCCACCATGTTGTGCACGCGGTAGCGAAAGGTGCTGTTGTCCGCCTGCTCGTAGAAGTAGGCGACCGCACGCGGCCGGCGCGCGAGCAGCCGCATGCGTTCCTGCAGTGGGAGGTGCCAGGGGTCCTCGTGCGGGACGGCCGGCACCGTGGACAGCGAGAACATCAGCCGGGCGTCCCGAAGCGGTCGACCACCTGCGCCAGCGCCGCGTGCCAGTCGGCCTGCATCCGGCGGTCGCGGAAATTCGCGGTGCGCTGCGGCTCGTCGCACGCGAGCGCGACGCCTTGCGCAAGCGTCCCGAGCATCGGCTCCAGGTCCGTGTCGCCGCACAGGATGTTGCGGCAGTAGCCGCCCAGGTCCTGCTTGTTGCCGAAGCGGTTGGTGACGACCACGGCCCCGCTCGCGCTCAGGTCGAAGGGCGGGTAGCTCGGGTGCGGCGTGTACATCAGGCACAGGGCGAGATCCACCGTGCTTGCGAATTCGGCGTATTCGGCCCAGCTCAGGTTTTCCAGCCGCCGGGGCGAATAGCGGCCCGCGTCGAGGCGGATCTTCGGAATGTCCTTGCCCACGAAGACGATGTCCCACTCGTCCAGCTTCACCACGCCTCGCGCGATCGCGGCCTCCAGCACTTCGAGGCCGAAGTAGAAGAGGTTGCGCACGTTGTGCGGCCGCGCGTAGAACATCAGCGTGCGCTTGCCCGTGCCGGCCGAATGCCGCGGCTGGAACACCTGCGGCGGGAACGCCGGCTCGAACGCGAGGCCGTGGTGTGCGACGTTGTCCAGGCCGCTCGCGACCAGGTGGTCGAACAACAGGCGCGTGTTGATCGCGAAGCGCAGCTGCGGGTCCTTCAGCACGCGCGAGCAGCGCAGGTGCTCGTCGCCGTGGGGATAGAACATGCGCTCGTCCTCCTGCAGCAGGTAGACGATGTCCGCGGCGGGCACGCTGCCCATCGTCGCGGCGGTGGTCCACCACGAGGTGGTAAGGAACAGCTCGCCTTCGTGCGTGTCCAGCTGGTGGCGTTCGTCGTGAAACGGGGCGAATGCGAATTCGACTTCGTGGCTCATCTCGATGCCGTAGGTCGCGAGAACGCCGGCCAGCCCAGAGGGTTGCGCGCGTTCCGTGCGCGTGACGATGCGCAGTGTCGCGCCGCGCCGCTGGGCGATCAGGCAGCCCAGGATCACGGCGGTGCCGACGCCGCCGTACAGGCTGCCCTTGTTGATGCTGTCGGTGACGATGCTCACGCGCGGCAGCGCGGGGCGGGGCGACGTGAACAGGCGCAACGCCGTGCATTGCTGCGCCTGCTTGGCCGCGAGCTCCGCCGCGCTGACCCAGCCGATATCGGCCAGCGACAACGGGGTCTCCTGGCCCGGCGGCTGCACGCCGAAGAGGGCGCGGCCGCGGCGCGCCACGCGCGCCCATCCTTCGCGGATCAGCCGGCGCGTGCCGTGGCGGCGCTGGAAACGAAGGGCTCTCTCGATCAGGTTGGTCATCTTCTGGCGCCTCGCACAGGTGCGGGCGGTTCTTCTGTTGGGGACGGTCAGCGGCGTTTCAGCGCGCCCGAGAGGCGGCGCAGCGGCGCCGTGATCTTCCAGCTCGTGCTGCCCAGCAGGTCCGCGACCTGTGCATCGCGCCGGGCGAGCTCCGCGGCCTGGGTTTCCGACTGGGCGAGCAGGCGCGACGCCTGCCAGGCCTGTTCATGCAGTGTGGCCAGCTGGTGGTCGATGGCTCCCTGTTGCCGCGCGATGGTGGCTTGCTGTTCGGCGAGCGTCGTCGACTGACGGGCGAGGATCGTGTGCTGGTCGGCCGTCACGCGCTGCAGGTCGGCCACGGCGGCTTGCGCGGCGGCCAGCGTGCGCTGCAGGTCGTCTGCGGCCCAGGCGCGCTCCATGAGGCGTCCGCGCTGCTCCTTCGTCCAATAACCCTGCCACTTGTCGAAGATCGTCGCGGCGGCCGCGCTTTGCGGACCCGAATCCGCATGCACGCCCGAGCTGTCGTGGACGCGATAGAACGCGCTCACGCCCGGCAGGTGCACGAAGGTCGAGCGGCGCGCGAGCTGCAGCCAGAAATCCCAGTCCTCGTAGTGATCGACCTGCTCGTCGAAGCGGGCACTTGCCGGCCCCTGGCACAGGGCGCGTTCGAACAGGACGGCATGGATCGGCGTGATGTTGCCTGCCAGTTGCCGCACGCCGTCGAAGGGCAGGTCCATGGCCTGCCCCATCGGCTCGCCCGCGGCGTTGACCAGCGCCACGCCCGTGTAGGCCACGCGCGCTTTCGGCTGCTTGCGCAGCACGTCCGCCAGGCGCGCGATGTGGCCCGGCATGAGCCAGTCGTCATCGTCCAGGAAGAGAAGGTAGTCGCCGCGCGCATGGTCCAGAGCCCGGTTGGCGGCGGCGCTGCGCTGGAGCGGCGCGTCGGCCGGGACGAGGCGCAAGTCGAACGGGCCGCAACGCGCCGGCAGTTCGCGATGGCCCGGGCGCGCCGCGACGACGACGACTTCGATGCGGGGCCAGGTCTGCAGGGCGATGGACGCCAGGGCTTCGTCCAGCATCGGCCGGTCGATGCTGCGCACCAGGACCGACACGAGCGGGCTCTCGGATGCGGAAGCGGGCGCGGCGGTGGGGGAAGCGGATTCCACGGAGTTGGGGGACCTCGGACGGCGCTTCGCCTGGCGGGCGAAGCAAAGCCGTCATGATAGCGGGCACCCGTTCCGCTAGACTCGCCGCTCCACCCATGAATGCCCCCTCCACAGTGACCGCGCCGCCGGCCATCGACGCCCGTGGCCTGGGCAAGGCCTACCGCCCCCGTTCCTCGTCCATGCAGCGCCTGCGGGCGGCGCTCTGGGGCCGCGAATCGTCGGGCGAGCCCTTCTGGGCGCTGCGCGACGTGTCGCTGCAGGTCGCCCGCGGCGAGTCGCTGGGCGTGGTCGGGGCCAACGGCGCGGGCAAGTCCACCCTGCTGCAACTGCTGTGCGGCACGCTCACACCCACCACCGGCTCGGTGAGCGTCGATGGACGCATCGCCGCGCTGCTGGAACTCGGCGCGGGCTTCAATGCCGACTTCTCCGGGCGCGAGAACATCCTGCTCAACGGGCCGCTGATGGGGCTGAACCGGCAGCAGCTGCAGGACCGGATGGAGTCGATCATCGAGTTCTCCGGCATCGGGCACTTCATCGACCAGCCGGTCAAGACCTATTCGAGCGGCATGTTCGTGCGGCTCGCCTTTTCCCTTGCGACCAGCGTGGAGCCGGACATCCTGGTGGTGGACGAGGCCCTCTCCGTGGGCGACGGCGGCTTCGCGCGCAAGTCCTTCGACCGCATCCTCGCCATGAAGGAGCGCGGCACGACCATCCTGTTCTGCTCGCATGCGCTCTACCAGGTCGAGGCCTTCTGCGATCGCGTGATGTGGCTGGACCAGGGCCGGATGATGGCCGTGGGCGAGCCCCATGCGGTGATCCGCGACTACACGCTCTTCCTCGCGGGCCCCTCGGGCGCGGGTGCGCAGGCCTCGACCGGTTCCGGCGCCGCCATCCCGGTGGAGCCGCCGCCCGCGGCCGACACCCAGGCCGAAGCCGCGCCGGAAGCCACCGCGACGCCCGGCCATGCGCGGATCACGCGCGTGATCGCGTCGCTCGACGGCGTCGAAGGCAGGCACCTGCACATGACCGGCGGCCGGGGCAGGCTGCGCGTGAGCATCGAGTTCGATTCGGATCCCGCGCTTCCGCCGCCGACCGCCGGCATGACCTTCGAGCTGGCCAACACGATGATCCTCAGCAGCGTGGTGTCGCGCACCGACGGTGTCGTGCTAGACCGGGATGCGCAGGGCCGCGGCACCGCCGCCATCGAATTCGACGCGCCGCCGCTGCGCAAGGGCGACTATCACATCGGTGCGTACCTGGGCAACGAGAACGCGCTGCACCTCTATACCGAGTCGCCGCGCATCGCCTTGCTCACCGTCGCGGATCCGCGGCCCGAACCCGGTCTGGTGGACCTGCCGCATCGCTGGGAGAAAACGCCCGGCCACGCGAGCGACACCTCGCGCTGACCGGTCGCGCCGGGACTTCCCCTCAATCGAACCGGTTGGGCCGCGGCGGCGTGACGGCGAAAGCCTCCGCCCATTTGCGCTCGCCGGGGGGCAGGTACAGCGCCCGATACGCATTGAGGCCCATCACGGCATCCAGGTAGTTGCCATACCTGAGCGCGGTTTCGTGGCACAGCAGCGCGGCTTTCTTGGTGTCGAGCGTCTGCGTGATGTCCACCACGTGCGTGGCGGGCACGGGCGTCCAGGTTTCGTAATACAGCAGCGACTGCACCTGCGTGTGTTTCAACAGCTGCGTCGCGCTCGCCGAGATGCGCGCGTGGTCGGTGTGCGTGTCGCCGATCCACGGCAGGAACACCCAGTCGGGCTTCACCCGTTCCACGAGCGCGCCGAGCATGCCGCGGAAAGCCGGCGTGTCCTCGAAGCGGCCATCGGGCGCATCGAAGCAGATCAATTCGTTGGCGATGCCGAGCGTGCGCACCGCGTTCTCCATCTCCGTCTTGCGCGCTTCGCTCGTGCCGGGCGGCAGCCCGCCGCCGCCGTCGCCGTCGGTGACGAGCAGCACGTGGATGTCGCAGTCGGCCGCGAGGCGCGCGAGCGTGCCGCCGCATCCCAGCGTTTCGTCGTCCGGATGCGGCGCGATCACGAGCACACGCCGCACGCGCGAAAGGTCCAGGACCTCCGGCAGGGCGTTCGCGCCGGAGGGCCCGCGCCTAAGCTGCTTGATAAATTGCCACATAGCGTTGCGCCACCTCCACGGGGCCGGGCCAGCCGGATGCACGTTCGATCGCCCGCTCGGACCAGGCCCGGCGCAATGCCGGATCCGCGCACAACGCGGCCAGCGCGCCTTCCAGCGAGTCGGCATCGTTGGGCACGAGCCACGCGCCGTCGCCCATGACTTCGGGCACGCCGCCCACGGGGCTGCAGATGGCCGGCAGGCCCGCGCACAGCGCTTCCAGGTTCGCCATGCCGAAGGATTCGGTGCTCGACGCGCTCATGTAGATGTCGGCCGCATGGTAGTACGGGGCCACGTCCTGCGTCGACTGGATATCGAGCCGGTCGAAGCCGAGCTCGCGCGCGAGCGCGGTCAACCCGCTGCTGTCGCCGGCGCCGAGCACGAGCAGCCGCACGCGCCCATCGCGCTGCGCCGCGCAGGCGCGGACGATGCGATCGAAGCATTTGAGCGGTGCGAGCCGTCCCACTGCGAGCACGGAGATGTCCTCCTCGGCGTAGCCCAGCGCCGCGCGCGCTTCGTGCCGCTGCGCCTCGCTCGCCACTTGCAGGGGCGGACGGGGATGCGGGACGTGGTGCCAGTGCGCGGACGGCGCGGGCAGGCCGAGTTCGCGCGCGAGCTGGGCCAGCGACGCAGCCGTCGGCGCCAGCACCCATGCCGCGCGATTGGCGATCCAGCGCTCGATGCGCCGCATCCATGCCATCGTGCGCGGGCCCTGGGTCAAGCCGTCCTCGTGCGTCGCCTGGCTGTAGCTGCCGAAGCCGTGCTGCGTGAACCCCCAGCGCACGCCGCGGCCGCCGCCTGCGAGCAGGCCCCACGCGGCGCCGCAGGCGATCCAGGGGTCGTGCGCGTGTACGTGGGTGTAGCCTTGCGCGATGGCGATGCGCGCGGCTTCGGCGCCCACCTGCAGGCGTTCCTGCCAGGCATTGGCGAGGTTCTGCCGCAAGGGATGGTCCCGCAGCCCCGGCAGGCCCGCCATCCATGCGGACCGCTCCCGGCGCTTGTCGAGCAGGGTGGCGGGAAGGTCCTCCTGGCAGAAATAGCGCACGTCCACTCCGCAGGCCCGCATCGGTTCGAGCAAGGGCGCGAGGCTGCGGCCCAGGCCGTACTTTCGGTCCTCGGCGGTTTCGCGCGTGACCATGAGCACACGCGGATTCATCGGAAGTCGGTGTCCCCGGCCATCAACCACCAGTGGCCCCGCAATTGATCGGGGGAGGGGCCCGCCGTCCACACGTTCGCGGGAACCGCGAGGTCCAGCCCGGTGACGCTCGCTGCGCCGTCCGAGAGCAGGCTCGCATGGCTGGTCGTCACCCACGCGCGCAGTCTGGCGGCGCCGCGCTCCTGCGCCCAGGCGCGCGCCGCGCTGACGAGCGAGCCGAAGTTGCGGCGCGGGCCGATCACGTCGACCAGCTCCGCGAGGTGCGCGTCCACGAGGCGAAGGACGGCGATGCCCAGCGGTGTGCCCGTAAGTCCCTTGCGAACCAGCAGGCAGTCGTAGTCGACCGTGGGGTGCTGCTGGAACCTTTCCCTCACGAAGGCGGCATCGCGCACGCCGATCACGCTGCCCCGGAAGTCCTGCGCCATCGCCTTCCAGAGCCTGTCGATGGCGCCGGCGTCCTTCGCGTGGACGCTTCGCACGCGCAACATGCGCGATCCCCAGCTCGCGCCGGCGGGCCAGGCGAGCTCGCTGATCGTGTCGACCTGTTCGTACAGGCCCAGCTTCTGCGCGAGCAGCAGGTGTTTGGACGTCGGGAATCCAAAGCCGAAGAGATGCGGGCGGCCATAACCCACGCTGCGTTCGATGTAGCTGGCAGCCGCCATCAGCAGCGCGCCCGAACGGGTCATCACGCCGCGCTCGGCGGGGTGGACCATCACGTCGCAGATCTGCACGCAGGACTCGGGCTTGCCGAACAGGAGCACCGGCCGGGGCATCGCGCCGAAGAACGCGATGAGGCGGCCGTCCTTCCACGCGCCCATGCCCGGCACGGTGGTGTCGCGGTACTTCCAGGCCCACAGGCGCGGATCGATGCGATAGCCGAAGGCGGATTCGAACAGGTCGAAGAAGGGCTGCTCGTTGTCCCGGTGCAGCCAGCCGGGCCGCCAGCGCGGTGTGCGCTCCAGTGTCCAGCCGCCGGGCGCCTTGGCGGCACCGAAGCGGGCCGCGAGACTGGCGAAGGCGTCCGCGCCGAAGCGGTCGCTCGCGGCGAGTGCTTCGAGGTCGGCGGGGTCGCCGGGATGAAGCGACCGGGTGCGCTCGTCCAGCGCGGAGACGATGTCGCCGGCGCCTTCAGATTTCATCGGCGAAGGCGGGACGCAGCCGCTCGAAGAGCCGGTAGGCGAGAAAGGCGAACACGAGGCCGATCGCCGTGTAGGCGCCCAGCGCCTGCCAGTCCGGCGCGGTGCCGTGCAGCACGATGCGGCGCAGGCTTTCGATCGGCACCGTCAGTGGATTGAGCCAGAGGATCCGGGCGAAGAAGGGCGGCAGCGCCTGTACCGGGTAGAGCACCGGCGATGCGAAGAGCAGCATGCTCACCGCCGGTCCGATCGCGTGCGTGATGTCCCTCAGGAACACGCCGACGCTGGAAAGCAGCCACGCCGTGCCGAGCAGGAAAGGGACCATGCTGGCGAGCACCAGCGGCGCGGCGAGGATCCAAGCCGTGAGATGAGTGCCGAACCCCACCGCGGCGCCGAGCAGGATGGCCAGCGCGAGTACCGCCTGGAACATCGCCGCGCCGACCGCGACCCAGGAGAGCACTTCCAGCGGGAAGACGACGCGCTTGACCAGGTTCGGCTGGTCCAGCACGACGCGCGGCGCGCGTCCCAGCAGGTCGGCGAACAAATTGAAAATGAGGAGGCCGGCGAACAGCTGCAGCACGAATTCGCTGGTGGAGTCGCTTCCGCCCGGCCACCGGGCCTTGAACACGCTGCGGAACACGAAGGTATAGGCGGCGAGGATCAGCAAGGGCGAGAGCAGGCTCCAGCCGATCCCCAGGACCGAGCCCTGGTAGCGGGACATGATGTCGCGGCGCACCAGCTGCGCGACGAGGTAGCGGTGGCGTGCAAGAAAGAGCGGGTGGCCGCGGTGCAGCAGTCGGGTCAGCATCGCGTGGATTGTGCCTTCGCCCCGCGCGCGCCCTCAGGCGGCCGCAGGTCCGTCGGCGGGCTTGCGGCCCGAAGCCACGTCCCGGATGAAATCCGTGTTGTCCACGCGCAGGTCGTTGCCGCTGCGCTCGACGACGCCGCGGCTCTGGAGCAGCTGGAAGACGCGGGTCACCGTCTCACGGCTGGCATTGATCATGATGGCCAGCTCCTGGTGGGTGGGAGCGTTGCGCACCCAGGCGCTGTCGGGCGCGACGACCATCATCAGTTCGAGCTGGGCGCACACCCGCTGGACCGGGTTGACCATGCCCAGGATGCGGCGCTGGCCGGACAGCTGCCGCACCCGCTGCGACAGGCTGGTGCACAGCACTTCGGCCAACTTGGCGTGCGCGAACAGGATGGGCCGGATCAGGTCGCGCGGAACGAAGACGACCCGCGACCTGGAGACTGCGGTCACGTAGACCGGCTGCGTTTCACCGTCGATGACCGCGATATCGCCGAAATAGTCGCCGGGATTGACGAAGTAAAGGCCAACTTCCCGCCCGTCGACGGTAAAATCGACGCCTTGGAGGCGGCCTTCGATCAGGAAACAGAGGGCGCCCCCTTCGCTGCCTTTTTGCAACACCACTTCCCGCTTGGCGAAAGCACGCTCCGAGCACTGCTGGGCCAGGTGCGCCAGCGTGACCTGAGGCAGACCGGCCAGCAATGGCAGCTGGTTCAGGACGAGCTGGGGAACGGGCATGGATGGGAAGTCGGCAAGCTGGCGGACGGTGGCGGGGCCAAAAGTGGGCCATCATAAGCAGGGCGCGCCGCATTACGGGGCGGCCGGCGGGAAATGTGACCCTGCTCACAGCGCCGGCGGCTCTGCCTTGGTAAATTTGCCTCATTCTGACAATCTGTGACAGCTTTCGGACTTCGCCCATGACCCCCATCGACCGCACGCGCGTCCTCTTCTCGGCAGTTGCCTGCGCCGTCGCCGGTTTGTCGACAGGCGCCGCCCGTGCCGACAGCGCCTCGGCCGGCCAGCGGCCCGTGGGCGAAGTCACGATGAGCGTCGGCCCCGTCATGAAGACGTCGGCCCAAGGTGTCCCCGAGGCCGTCCAGCGAGGCAGCCGGATCATGCCGGGGGACCGGCTCGATACCGCAGATGGCGGCCATATCCACGTGCGTTTCGTCGATGGCGCGCTGGTGAGCGTGCGCCCGGGCAGCCGCCTGTGGATCGAAGACTACAAATATGATGCGCAGCACGTGGCGCAGTCGGTGGTTCGCTTCAAGCTGGAATACGGCGTCGCGCGCGCGATTTCCGGGGCTGCGGCCGAAGGCGCGAAGGATCGTTTCCGGCTGAACACCCCGCTGGTGGCCATCGGCGTTCGCGGGACGGATTTCGTGGTGCGCAGCGGGCTGGACGGCACGACGGCGTCGGTGAGCCAGGGCGCGATCGTGATGGCTCCTTTCGACGAGGGGTGCCAGGCGCAGGCGCTCGGGCCCTGCGGCTCCTCGTCCGCGCGACTGCTCGCGGCCGACATGGGGCGGCTCTTCGTGGAATTCCAGGCGCAGACCGCGCACCCGGAGATCAAACCCCTGAACGGCACGACCTTCGCGTCGGCGTCCGATCCCGCCGCCGTCGCACCGGGCCGCCAGAACGTTCCGATGGCTGCGGCCACAGCCATCCCGCATCGCGAAGGCGATGACCTGGCGACTGCCGCATTGGTCGAAGGCGCGGTGAACACGGCGATCGATGCCGGCGCGAGCGTGACGCCTCCGGCGCCTCCGCCCGGTCCCGGGCCGGCGCCGGCCCCCGATGTGACGCCGCCGGTCCCACCGCCCCCGCCTCCTCCGCCCCCGCCGCCGCCCGCACCGGTGCCGCCGGCGCAACTGGCATGGGGTCGCTGGGCCGTTCAGCCGGCGGGCGAGGGCGACATCTCGGCCTACAAGGACCAGGCGCAGTCCGGGCGCAAGTTCGTCCTGGGCAATACGCAATATTTGCTGTACCGGACGGAAACCGGGGCCAGCGTGCTGGCGCCCGGGCTGGGTGCCTACAACTTCGCGCTCGAGGGCGCGCAAGCGCAATACAGCAAGGCCGGCGTGATCAGCGCCGCCACCGTGCAGGGCGGCCAGCTCTCCATCGACTTCGCGGCCCGGCGCTTCACGACGCAGCTGAGCGTCATCAACGCGCTGACCGGGGCGGTGACGCTCAGCGGCGCGGGCTCGGTGGGCACGGACGGAACGTTCGCCGACCGCAGCGTGTCCGGCCAGTCCATCTCAGGCGCGACCGCGCTCGACGGCAAGTCCGCCGGGTACCTGTTCCAGAAGACGATCAACCTCGGCACGCTGTCGGGCATCACCCTCTGGTCGCGTCCATGATCCGCGGCCTCGGTCGATCCCTGCTGCATCCCTGGCGCACCCGCATGCTGGCGGTCGCCATCGCGGTGATCGGCTGGCTGGCGATCGCATTGCTCGCGCCTGTGCCGCTGCACCAGGCAGACGAGCGCGCCACGGACCTGATCTGGCAGTTGAGCGGCGATACGCAGCAGGAACGGCGCGTGGTCGTCGTGGACATCGACGACGCGAGCCTCCAGCGCATCGGCGCATGGCCGTGGTCCCGCCAGACGCAGGCGCGCCTGGTGACGGCGCTGCGCGAGCAGGGCGCGACGCTGCAGCTCTACGACATCGTCTTTCCCGATGCGCGACAGGGCACCGACGAACTGGCCGCCGCGATTGCCGCGTCCGACAGCACCAGCCCGGCGGTCCTGGCGCAGGTCTTTTCGCTGAACCGGGAAAGCCGGCAGACGGTGGGCGAACTGGCGGGTGCGCTTCCGGGCGATGCCTGCATGCCGTCCGCGTCGCCGGCCACGGGCTTCGTCGCCAATGTGGCGGGCCTGGGCACCCGCGCCGGGCACATCACGCCGCGGCTTGACCCGGACGGCAGCGTGCGCAGGGTTCCGGCGCTGGTCTGCTACGGCCAGCGCAACTACCCCGCGCTGGCGCTCGCCGGCCTGGCGGCTTTCGACACGTCCGGGAAGGTGCCGATGCGCATCGAGCCGGGCACCCGTCCCTGGGATCCCGCCTGGACCCTCACCATGTCCGCCATGCCGGACATCAAGGCTCCGCTGGATGCGAACGGCGACTTGCGGGTGCCTTACCGCAAGGCGCGCAATGCCATCGTGTCGGTGTCCGCTGCGGACGTCCTCGAGGGCAAGCTCGGCGCCACCAACCCGCTGCGCGGCGCCTGGGCGCTGGTCGGTGCCTCGGCGTTCGGGCTGGGCGACACGGTTCCGACCGCGCTCGGAGGCGCGGTGAGCGGCGTGGAAGTCCATGCCCAGCTGCTCTCCGGGCTGCTCGATGGCGCCGTGCCCGCCACGCCGCGCGCCGTGCACTGGATCGAGAGTGGCTGGTTCGTCGTGGGACTGCTCGTGCTGCTGGCCCTGAGCGCGACCCGTTCGCTGCCCGCCACGGATCCCCAGCGCCGGCGCCCCGGGGTTCGGGTGCTCTGGGTGCCGCTTGCCGCGGTCGGCTTGGGTGTCCTCGGTTTCATCCTCCATGCCGCGGCGCTCCTGGGCGCGGGGTGGTGGCTGGGCTGGGCGCATGCCAGCCTGGCGATCGTGCTGGTGGGCCTGTGCCTGGGCTTCGCCGAACATGCGCGCAGCCTGGCCGAAAAGGGCCTGCTGTTCCGCAACCTGTCCAGCTACCTGCCGGCCGCCGTGGCGGAGCGCATCGCGCTGGCCGAACCCACGGGTGAAATCGAGGCCGACCGCCGCGACCTGACCGTCGTCGTCGCCGACGTGCGTAATTTCTCCGCCTATTGCGAGGCGCGCAGTCCCGAAGATGCCGCGCGCGTGCTGCATCGCTTCTACACCACGGCCAGCGCGATCGTGCAGGCCCACGGCGGCGCCGTCGAGGAAATGGTGGGCGACAGCCTGATCGCGGTGTTCAACGGATCGCAGCCGTGCGTGGACCACCCGATGCACGCGCTGTCCGCCGCGCGCGAAATCTGGCAGCGATGCAGCGAGGAGCTGCCCAATGTTCCCCCGCAGGGCCTCGAGCCCCTCGGCCTGGGCGTGGGCGTCGAAAGCGGCACGGCGCTGCTGGGAAGCTTCGGCCCCGCAGGGCGCCGAGTCCATGCGGTGCTGGGCCAGACCATCACCATCGCGATCCGCCTGCAGGACATGACAGCCGAACTCGCTTACCCCGTGCTCGTCGGGCCGCAAGCCGCCGAGCGCATCGGCGTGCCCTTCGAACGCAGCGACCTGGCGCTCAAGCCACTGGGCAGTTTCCTTCTTCCCGGGTTGCGTCACAGCACCAAGGTATTTACACTGCGCACCTTGATGCAACCCGGCGGCGATGCAGAGCAGCAGTCGCTGCGCTATCTCCAGCAGCAGGGCCATCTTGCAGCTTGAGCACGCGGACGCCTGAGTCCGCGGTTTGCATTCGGTCCATTAAAAGCACGGCCCACCGTGCTCCCGTTCCCTTGTGGCTGTCGATTCATCTTCTCGCCCGGCTGTTGCCAAACTGATCCGCCGGGCGGTATGGGCTGCGTGCACCATCGCCCCGCTGGCATGGGGACAGGAGCCAGCCGCGCCGGCCGCGGCTGCCTGCCCCGCCCAACCCGTTTATCCCTTGCCAACGCAACCCGGCGAGTTGCAGGCCCTCTCCGAACGTCTCCTGGCCCTGTCCATCGAGAAGGCCTGCCTGGGAGATGCGTCGTTCCATGCATGGCGAGGCGCAGTCCTGATGGCCCTGGGGCGGCCGGTGGAGGCCGTCGAGCCGCTGGAACGCGCGTTGATGGTCAACCCGGACCTGCCCGGCGCCCAGCTCGATCTGGCGCAGGCGCTCGCGCTCCAGGGTGACCGCGCGTCCGCCATCGCGATGCTCGAGGCGCTGCGCGGCCGCGCGGATGTGGCCGGGCCGATCCGCACCGCCATCGACTCGCAGCTGACGGCCATCGCGTCGGCGGCCCAGGCGCAGGACCTCGCCTCCGGCGGCTGGCACGGCCGTTGGCGCCTGGCCAGCCTTGCCGGCGGCGACAGCAACCTGAACAACGCACCCGCCGCATCGGAAATCACGCTCACGATCGAGCAGCAGCAGTACACCCTCCCTCTGGACGCATCGTCGCGCCCGAAGCGCGGGGGCGCCGTCCTGGCGTCCGCCCAATGGCAGGGCTTGCGCATCAATCGGGAATCGCTCTGGGTCGTGCAGGGCGAAGTGAGGGCGCGCCAGACGGCGGACCGCGCGACGAGCTACCAGCAGGCTGACGTCGCGGCGGCCTGGCTGCAGGCCCCTGCGGCGCCCCGGCAGTGGGTGGCGCGCGTCGCGGGAAGCTACCTCCAATTCGGAGGGGCCAGTCTGCTGCAGGCCTATCGCGCAAGCCTGCTGAGGCAATTGGCCCCGATCGCCCGGGAGCAATCCACCGGCATGCTGGACCCGGTCGCGGGTTGCCGTCCCGCGTTCGGTGTCGAATTCGAGCGGCGGCGCTACCCTTCGTCGCCTGCGATCAGCGGCTTGTACAGCGGCGCCCTGGCAGGCGTTTCCTGCAGGCCTGCCGCCAGCGGCGACCAGCCCGGCGCCCCATCGTCCTTCGTCAACATGGAGTTGCGGCTCGGCGCCGACCGGCCTTTCGACGAGGCGCGGGCGGGCGGCACCTACAGGCGCAGCGAGGTGCGCGTCCAGTGGGAGCGGCCCCTGTTCGAGCGGGGGCAGGCAGGCGTGATGTGGTCGTCCACGCGTCAGTCCGATTCGGCTGTCTATAACGTGCAGCTGGGGAATTTCCCGCGGCAGACCCTGCGGCACGCGCTGCAGCTCGATGCCAGCTGGCCCCTGCGCGACGGGCTGTCCCTCGTCGGCACCGCCGAGGCCACCTGGCAGCGCAGCAACATCGAGGCGTTTGTCAGCCGCCAGCGGAGTCTTTATGTAGGCCTGCGCTGGGAAATGATGTAAGAAAACAACGCCCCGGGAACCTGCGTTGGCGTGTGATTGCGATCACATGGAGCTCATCTGCCCTTTGTCTATACTCTCGGCTGAATTGGGCGCAGTGTGTGCCTAATCACTTTCATCCTTACGGAGATCTGAATGGCAATCACCGCAACCGAACGAACTGAGATCGAGAAACTGCTTGTTCTCATGTTCAATGCAGCACCGGGTGCGACGTACCTCGCGCAGGTCGTCAACATCTATGAGCAGCTGGGCCACAACCTGCAGCAGCTCGCCAACAACCTGGACGACATTCCGGTTTTCCAGAGCCTTCACCCCAATTTCCAGACGGCCGCTGAATTCGCAGCCGACTTCCTCACGCCCCTGGGCCTGCAGAACGACTCCGTCGCACTGAGCTTCGTCATCGACAAGTTCAACGCCGGCGTTGCCAAGGGCGAGATCATGTACGAAGGCCTGCTGGCCCTCGAAGGCATCGGTTCCGGCGCTGCTTCCCAGTACGTCGCCGCCAAGGCCATCCTGGAGAACAAGACCGCCGTTTCCGAGTACTACTCGGTGACCAAGGCCGTCGACCAGACCGACCTGAACACCCTGCAACTCGTCCTGAACGGCGTCACCGCCGACCCGGCTTCCGTCACCGCTGCCAAGACCGGCATCGACAACGGCACCCTGGGCACGAGCGGCATCGAAGTCACGCTGACCCCGTCGCAAGACTCCGTCGTCGGCACCACCTCCAGCGACACCATCAACGGCCTGTTTGGTGATGCAACCGCCTCGAACAACACGTTCACCGCCGGTGACTCGGTTGACGGCGCTGCCGGCACCGACCGCCTGAACCTGGTCGCCCTGGGCACCACGGCTTCGCAAGCAGTCACCGTCAAGAACGTCGAGTCGATCAACATTCAAGACACCGTCGGCGCGACCTTCAATGCGCTGCTCGTCGAGAACACCCCCGGCATCGCTTTCAACTCCACGCTGGCTGGCCAGACCTCCACGGTCACCAACGCGGCGCTCGCTTCGGTGATGGGCCTGTCCGGCAAGGGCAACCTGACCGTCGACTACTCCGTCACCTCCGGCGCAGCGGACACCGCCAACGTGGTCCTGAACACCGTCGGCACCTCCACCACCGCCCGCAGCACCGTCAACGTCGCTGACGGCAACACGGTCGAGAAGGTCGTCATCGCCGCCGAAGGCACCAACTTCGTCACGCTCGTGGGCGGCACCGCCGACGCGAACGTCACGGTCACCGGCGCCGGCACCAACAACTTCGACCTGAGCGCTGTTGGCGCCGTGGCCGCTGTTGCGACGATCGACGCTTCCGCCTCCACCGGCACGAACACGTTCGTTCTGGGCACGACGCTGAACACCGGCGACGTGGTCAAGGGCGGCACGGGCGCCGACACGGTTTCCACCAACTTCACGCTGGCCACGCTGACCAAGCCGACGATGACGGGTGTCGAAACCCTCACGTCCGACTTCGACGCAGCCGCGATCGTGGACCTGTCCGGCACCACCGGCCTGACCACCATCAACCTGGCCGGCTCCTCCGCCGACCAGACCCTGACGAAGGCCACCTCCAGCGTCGCCACCATCAACGTCACGAGCGAAGCCGATGCGGACAACGTCCTGCACTTCGGCTACGGCGCGACCACGATGGGCTCGTTGGCACTGAAGCTGGGTTCGACGGCTGCTACCGCTGCCGCGATCACCCTGGCCGACGTCAACCTCGACAACACCACCGCCCTGGCGCTGAGCACGGTCGGCACGAAGGCCATCGACATCAACGGCACGATCGACCTGAACGGCGACCAATCCGCCGTGTCGGTGACCGCTGGTGCAAACCTCGAGTACGGCGGCATCCGTGTGGACGGCGGCGACGTCGGCTCCTACACGAAGACGATCGCGTCCAACGTGGTTTCTTCCGGTGGCATCTGGACCGTCGGTGGCGACATCGGCCCGGTCACGGTCACCGTCGGTGCCAATGCAGAAAGCTACTCCTGGATCGCTGCCAGCGGCGCTGGCGACATCGGCGACGTGTCCATCACCGTCACCGGCGACAGCTCCATCGCTGACCAGTACCTGGACGCTGCCGGCAATATCGGCAACATCACGTACAGCGTCACGGGCGACGACTTCAGCGGTTTCATCGCTGCGGAAGCTTCGGGCGGCAGCGTCGGCAACGTGAACATCACGATGACCGGTGACGACTCCCACGGCCACGCCTGGATCAGCGCCGGCACCTTCTCCGGTGCAGCGGACGTCTCCACGATTGGCAACATCTCCGTGTCCGTCGCTGGCGACAACTCCACCTTCTCTGGCCAGTTCAACGTGAGCGGCGGCGACGTCGGCAACGTCACGTTCGCCTACGTCGGTGACGGCGGCAGCGGCTCCATCGCGGTTCAAGCCGGCTACCGTTACGGCGGCGACGGTGACGACTACCTGGGCGGCGGCAGCATCGGCAACGTCAGCTTCAGCATGGACGGCGATTCGAGCGGCTACCTGGCCCTCGCAGCTTCCGGCGGCACGATTGGCGACATCACGATCAGCGCCACCAACGGTGCAGACGTCGACGTCCACGTCAGCGCTGGCAGCCTGTCCTACTCGGGCGGTCTGGAGAACGCCGGCAGCATCGGCAACATCTCCATCTCCGTGGGTGACGACTCCAACGTGTCGGGCAGCTTCAACGCTTCCGGCGGCGACATCGGCAACGTCACGGTGATGGTCACCGGCGACAACGCTTCCGGCACCATCCAGATCGAAGCTTCGTCTTCGAGCGGCGCGGGTTCCAATGGCGACTACACGCACGGCGGCAACGTCGGCAACATCGTCCTGGACATCAACGGCCAATCGACGATGAGCCTGGACGTGTTCGCTTCCGGTGGCAACATCGGTACGGTGAGCGTTTCGGTCGAAGGTAACGGCGCATCCGCTGGCCTGTCCCTGCACTCGTTCGCTACCGACACGGGCAGCACGGGCGGCAACATCGGCGCGGTCTCGGTCACGCTCGGCGACTCGACCTCGATCGTCGTGTCCGGTGGCTTCGAAGGCACGCTGGAATCCCTGACGGTTGTCGGCGGCGACAGCGTCTCGGCTGGCTTCTTCTTCAGCGGCGGCTCCGGCGGCATGGTCGGCGACGTGTCGATCGCAGTCGGCGACAGCAGCTCGGTGGCCTACGCAGTGTCCGGCTTCGGCGGCGACACCAGCAACGTGACCATCACGACCGGCAACAATGCCGACGTGGAAGTCCTGCTGGAGAACTTCACGGGCACGGCTGGCGCTACGTCGATCACGACGGGCACCAACAGCGACGTGGTGTTCAGCGGCGGCAACATCAGCAGCATCGGCGGCCTCACGCTGGCTGGCGGTGACTCTGCGAGCACGGCTTCGATCCACGTCACGGGCACCGTGAACGACTTCGGCGGTGTTGCTGGCTCCACCTGGAAGGGTGCGATGACGGTGGACCTGTCCGCTGTGGTTGTCGGTACGACCGTTCAAGTGGGCGCAGGCGGCTCGAACGTGACCGGTACGCAAGGTTCGGACAACATCTTCATGGGCGCCGGTGTGGACACGTACCACTTCGCTGCTCCTGGCGGTGCCGCCGACGTCCTGTTCGCCTTCAAGGCGGGCGCTGGCGCCGACGTGATCGACGTGGCTCACGTCACGAACTTCACGGCCAACACGTACACGACCAACACGGCTGATACGATCCTCAACGACGAAGCAGCCAAGTTGACCGACATCGCTGGTGGTCAGGACCTGACCACGGCAGCCGGCGTCAAGGCCGCGCTGAACGCCGGTGGTGAGTACGCCCTGATCGACGTGGCAGCGAACTCGTCCTCCACCTTTATCACGGCAGCTTCTGCGACCTCGCAGCAGTTCTTCGTGTGGGAAGTGGTCGAGAACACCGCTGACACCGAAGTCGACACCGTGACCCTGGTTGGCGTGGTCAACACGTCTACCGCGTTCAGCGCGCTGGTCGCAGCCAACCTGGTCTAAACCCCAGAAGCCGGTCGCAAGACCGGTTGGCTCACAACCCAAAGCCCCGCCACGAAAGTGGCGGGGCTTTTTTCATGGGTAGAGGCCGGCGATTCGCGCCGGCCATTCAGCGACAATTCAAGGCATGACAGATAAAACGACTGCCGAGGCGCCCGCACAGGACGCCCCGGCCACTGCGGCGCCCCCGGCGCCCGACAACCGCCCGAGCATCCTGTTCGCGGCACCCATGAACATCCTCGACATCACCAGCGGTGCGGCGCTCTCCATGCGCACGCTACTTTCCGGCTTGGCCGGGCGTGGCTACCGGGCGATTGCATTGCAGGCCAGCCTGTTCGATTCCGAGCAGGGCGCTGAGCACGTGATCGAGGCAGGGGCCGGCGAAGCGGTGAAGGACAAGCAGATCCTGCGATCCATGGTGCTCGGCGTCGAACACCTGATCGTCCGCACGAAGGGCGTGCGGCGGCCGGACATGACGTCGGCGGAAGAGGAAATCTACATTCGCAAGTTCCGCGAGGAACTGCAGCTGCGCCGGCCCGATTGCGTCATCCTCTGGGGCGGCTTGCTGCTGGAAATGACGATCATGCGGGAGGCCCGTGAAGCGGGCATTCCCGTCGTGTTCTACCTCGTCAATGCGGGCTACAAGAACAAGGACAACTTCCGCTACGTGTCCGTCATCGTCACCGATACCGAGGCGACTGCCGCGCTCTACAAGGAGCGGCTCGGACTCGTGTGCCATCCGATCGGCAAATTCATCGATCCCAAGCTCGTGAAGGCGGAAGAGCGCAAGCCGGAATTCATCACCTTTATCAACCCGAGTTTCGAGAAGGGCGTGAACGTCTTCATGCCGCTCGCCAAGCTGGCGGCCAAGGAGGCCCCGGAGATCAAGTTCCTGGTTGTCCAGAGCCGGGGCCGGTGGGGCATCGCGCTCAAGGTGCTCAAATTCGAACCTGGGGATTTCCCTAACGTCCGAGTGATCGGGCACCAGCGCAACATGCGGCCCGTCTACGGGGCCACCAAGGCGCTTCTCCTGCCCTCGGTGTGGCACGAGAGCGGGGCGCGCGTGATCGCCGAGGCCATGATCAACGGCATCCCCGTCATTGCGAGCAACACGGGCGGTTCTGCCGAACTCGTGGGCAAGGGCGGGGTGGTGTTCGAGTTTCCGGACATCGTGAAGGACAAGCGCGACCTGCCGGCCACGGAAGAGGTCGTGCGCCCCTGGCTGGAGGAGATCAAGCGCATCTGGCACGACCCTGCCTATTTCGCGGAACTGACCGAGCGCGTGGCCCACGAGGCCAAGCAGCACGACATTCAGCGCAACCTGGACCGATTCGCCAAAGCCGTCGGCCCGGCGATCGCCCAAAGCAAGCAATGGATGGCCGCGCGGGCGCAGGCAGCCCAGGGCGCCAAGGCCGCTCCGGCGGCCGGCGACATGAAGTCCGCCGTCAAGCAGGCCCTGGCGAAGAAACAGCAGCGGACGGCGAAGCGGAAGTAGGGTGGCGCGCCCGTTGCGCGGCTGTGATTTATGGCCGCGCAACTTGTAAATTGCAGAGGTAAAACACGTCTGCACACATATACTCGACGGTTAACGGTCGCAGTCGAGGCCGAACCCATACGGAGTGAATATGTCGATCACCACAAGCGAACGTACCGAGATCCTCGAGCTTCTCGTACTGATGTTCAACGCGGCTCCCGGAGCCTCCTACCTGAGCCAGGTGGTGAACATTTACGAGTCGCTCGGGCACAACCTTCTCGCGCTGGCAGAGACGCTGGACGACATTCCGGCGTACCAGCATCTCAACCCGAACTTCCAGACAGCCGCAGAGTTCGCCGCCGCATTCCTCACGCCCCTGGGCCTGCAGGACGACACCGTGGCGAAGAACTTCATCATCGACAAGTACAACGCCGGCGAATCCAAGGGCGCGATCGTCTATGACGCGCTGCAGGCACTTCACCAGGTCGATTCCGGCGCCGCTTCGCAGTACCTGATCGCGAAGGCGATCCTGGAAAACAAGACGGCGGTTTCCGAGTACTACTCGGTCACGCTCGGCATCGACCAGGTCGATATCAACATCCTCCAGCTGGTCCTCAACGGCATCACCGCCGATCCCGCCACCGTGACGGCCGCAGAGGCCGAAATCGCCAACGGCACGCGTGGCGTGAGCGGCATCGAAGTGACCTTGACGCCTTCGCAGGACAACGTGATCGGCACCAATGCCAGCGACACCGTCACGGGCCTTTTCGGCAGCGCCACGGCGACCGACAACACCTATACCGCCGGCGACGTGGTCGACGGCGCAGCGGGCGTGGATCGCCTGAACCTGGTGGCACTCGGCGGCGTGTCTTCCGCGGCCATCACCGTCAAGAACGTCGAGATCATCACCATCCAGGACACGGTGGGTGCCTCGTTCAACGGCTTGCTCGTCGAGAACGCCCCCGCGATCAATTTCGCCAACACGCTGGCGGGTGTCACGTCCACCGTGACGAACGCCTCGCTCGCTTCCGTCTACGGCTTGCAGGGCAAGGGCAACCTCACCGTCGATTTCTCGAACACGTCCGGCTCCGCGGACACGGCGAACATTTCGCTCGATGGCGTGGGCACCTCGTCGTCCGCGCGCAGCACCGTCGACGTCTCGGACGGAAACACCATCGAGAAGATCACCGTCGCCACGACCGGCACGAACTTCGTCACCATTGCCGGCGGGACCTCCGCCGCGACGCTGACCGTCACGGGCAACGGTACCAACAATTTCGGTCTCTCGGGCACCGGGGCCCTGGCGGCCATCGCCACGATCGACGCGTCGGCCTCGACCGGCACGAATGTGTTCTCGGTGGGCGGCAACATCAACGCCGGCACCAAGATCCTCGGCGGCACGGGTGCCGATACCGTCAGCACCACCCTCAACACGCCCACCCTGGTCTCGCCCACGATGACCAGCGTCGAGACGCTGTCGACCACGTTCGCTGCAGCCGCCATCGTGGACCTGACCAAGGCGAGCGGCCTGACGACGGTCAACGTGTCCGCCTCTACCGCGAACATGACGTTCCAGAATGCGCAGGCCAGCGTCGCGAACCTGAACGTCACCAGCCTCACCACCGACGACTCGGCCCTCAAGTTCAGCTATGGCGCCTCCACCGAAGGGGCGCTGCACCTCAACGTCGGCAGCGCCACGGGGGCGACCGGTGTCAATTTCGGCGCCATCACGCTGAGCCACACGGACAGCGTGGCAATCAGCCTGCTGGGTGCACTGGATCACGACGCGGATGGCATCACCATCGCCGGCGACCAGACCTCCGTCGGCCTGACCGCTGCGGCCGGCTCCAGCTTCGCCTGGGGAACGATGACCATCGATGGCGACGTCGGCGCCTTCACGAGTTCCCTGGCAGCGGGCGCCTCGTTCTCGGGCTATACGGCCATCAATGGCGACCTCGACTCGCTCAGCATCTCCGCGCTCGGCCAGACGGACGTGCAGCAGCAGTTCACGGTGGACGGCGATGTCGGCGACGTCACCATCGACCTCGCGGGCGACGCGAGCAACATCAGCGTGCCGGTCTTCGCCCGCGGCGACATCGGCGACATCACGGCGACGGCGGTGGGTGACGACAACTTCCTGCGCATCGGCGCTTTCTCGTCGGGCGGCTCCGTCGGCGATGCGAGCTACACGTTGACGGGTGACGATTCGCACGGGCAGCTGTTCGTCTTCGCGGTGTCTTCCGGCGGCAGCGCCCCTCACGACGTCGGCAACGTGAATATCAACCTCGCCGGGGACAGCGTCAGCTTCTCGGGCTATGCGGTGGCCGGTGGCGGCGACGTCGGCAATCTCAGCCTCACCGTCACGGGCGACGACGGCGATGGTCAGCTGGCTGCGCAAGCCGTGTTCCGCGCGACGAGCGGCGGCCTGGCGGCTTCCTTCGCGAGCGACTACGCATTCGGCGGCAACATCGGCGACATCAACCTGGCCGTCGACGGCAACGACGCGCACGGCCGGATCGCTGCCTTCTCCGTCGAAGGCAGCGTGGGTGACATCACGGCTTCCGTCGAGGGCAACGACGCTCGCGGCGGCGTCCAGGTCCGCACGCTCAACTTCGACCTGAGCGGCGGGCCCAATGGCGACATCGGCAACGTCACCGTGTCCGTCGGCGACAACGCCGGCTTCAGCGGCTATTTCACCGCCGTGAGCGGCGGCAACCTCGGCGACATCAGCGTGGACGTGGGCCAGGATGGCGACGCGCGTTTCTACATGGCGCTGCAGTCGGCCGAAATCGGCGACACGTCCATCGCGGGCGACGACGGCGCGTTCGTCCAGCTCGTGTACGGCACGCCGGGCAGCGGCGGAAGCGGCGGCAGCGGCGGCCCGAGCGGCAGCGGCTTCACCTTCCTGAGCGCGCTCGAGTCGCACACGAACCTCGTCGTCAGCGGCGCGACCCCGACCCAGGTCGGCAATGTCGTGGCGACGTTCGCGGATGACGGCCACCTCTCGATGACCGTGTCGGGCCTCTACGACTTCGGGAACATCACCGCCACCTTCGGCGACAACGGCTCGTTCAGCGGGTACTGGACCACGCAGGGCAGCGGCTTCTTCCCGGCTTCCGCAGAGATTCTCGCGACGACCTCCACCGTCGTCGGCGACATCGACATGACGTTCGCGTCCGACGGCAGCTTCACCATGGGCTTCGTGAACAACAGCGATACCGACGTCGGTGATGTCGTCGTCAGTTTCGCGGACGGCGGCAGCTTCGATTTCTATTCGAACCAGAACAGCAACGTCAATGTCGGCAACGTGCTGATCAACTTCGGCGACAACGGCCAGTTCGACCTCAGCCAGCACGGCTTCTCGCAAGGCGACATCGGCAATGTCGGCGTGCAGTTCGGAGACAACGGCGAGTTCAGCATGCGGCTGATTTCCGGCGGCGGCTCGGGCATGTCGGTGGGCGATGTCTCGCTGACCTTCGGCGCCAATGCGAGCGCGGGCATCTCGATCGAACCCTGGTCCGGCGCATCGTACGCGTCCTTCGGCCAGGTGACGCTGGTGGGTGGGGATTCGGCCAGCGTGGCGAACATCCAGCTGGGCGCGAACGGACTGGACATCGCCGTCATGGGCGGTGTGGACGCGTCGCAATGGCTCGGCCATACCACGGTGAACCTCGCGGCCGTTCAGCTGGGCACCACGGTGCAGGTCGGCGCGGGCGGCTCGTGGGTGCAGGGCGGCGAAGGCTCGGACAGCATCTTCCTGGGATCGGGTGTCGATACGGTCAAGTTCGATCCGACGCCCACGCACGCGGACCAGGTGTTCAAGTTCGCGGTCGGCGCAGGCAAGGACATCATGGATGTGCCGGCAGGGGCGCTCGCGCTCAAGCCGGTCATGTCCGCCGACGCTGCTTCCACCGCGATCAGCGGCGACGTGTACCGACTCGTCGATATCTCGGCGGGCCAGGACATCAAGACGGCCGCGGGCCTCGTGACCGCACTGAACCCGGGCGGCGAATACGCCTCGGTCGACGTGACGGCGGGAAGCCACTTCACCATCGTCACGACGGACTCGGCGACATCGGCGGCCTTGTATGTGTTCGACGTGACGGACGACGGGGATGCGACCGTCGAAGCCGGCGAAGTCGTGCTCATCGGCGTGGTCAACGCGACGACGAGCAGCGCCATCGGCGGTCTCGTGCTCGCAAACTTCCAGCCGCTGGTCTAACCCGCGCCCGGTAGCCTCATCAAAAGCCCGCCGTCGAGAGACGGCGGGCTTTTTCACGCATGCCCGCAGGCGGCCCGCGCGAGGTGCCAACGCACGTAAAATCTCGGGCCTCCCCTCCATTCGACGCGCGCGGCCCGTCTTACCCATCAGGAACCCCACGCATGGTCACCATTGCGATCACCGACAAGCACAAGCGCGAGATGAGCCCCGAGCGGGACTTCCCGGAGGCCACGCCGGTCACCCTCCGCTACGGCATCCTGTCCAGCCCGCGATCCGGCAGCACCTTGCTGGGCCGCCTGTTGCACGAAACCAAGGCGGCCGGCGATCCGCAGGAGTTTTTCAACCCGCCCCTGATCGCGCTGGAGCGCCAGAAGCCCGGCAATGAGAAACTCAACATGAACCAGTTCCTGCGGGTCATGGAAAAGCGCCGCACGTCGCCCAACGGGGTGTTCGGCATGAAGATGCATTACTCGCAGGTTCTCTCCGTGTTTCGCGCCGCGCAACCGAACCAGAACGTGGTGAATTTCCTGCGCAAGTTCGACAAGCTCATCTGGATCCGCCGGCGCGACCGCATCGGGCAAGCGATTTCGCAAGCGGTCGCCGCAAAGACCAATGTGTGGAGTTCGGAAGACACGCGCTTTCGCAAGAACCCCGACATTTCGGTCCACCCCTACGAATGCGTCGAAACCTTGCGGGTGGTCGCCCGCGACGACACGGGCTGGGAGCAGCTCGTGAAACAGGCGCCGCTCGATGTGCACCAGATCTGGTATGAAGACCTGGTGTCGCAATACGAAGAGCAGGGCCGGCAGGTGTTGCGATACCTGGGGATCGACGGGCAGGTCGCGGCGATTCCGGCCCAGCCCATCGAGAAGCAATCGGGAGAACTGAACGACCGGTTGCGGCGCGACCTGCACGCCTACCTCGGCCTGCCCCCCGTGGCGTGATTTTCATCCGGAGTCCTCGAGTGAACACCACCGTCTTCGACCTGCTTTCCAGCCGTGCACAAGCGACGCCGGACACCCTTGCGATCCACGCCCATGGACGCACGGGACTCTCCTTCGCGCAACTGCGCGACCACATCGTCTCGATCCAGTCCTCCCTCAACCGGCTCGGCGCGGGCCGCGGCGATCGCGTGGCCATCGTCCTTCCCGGAGGCCCCGAGCTGGCCACGGCCTGCCTGGGCGTGGCCGCGTGCTCGATCGCGACGCCGGTCAACCCGGACTTCAAGCAGGCCGAATACGAAGTGGTGCTGGCCCGCCTGGCACCCCGCATCGTGCTGACCCTCGCGGGCGGACAGCATCCTGTTCGCGCCGCGGCCCGGGCGCTGAACATCCCGGTGATCGATGTCGTGCCCCGGCAGGGCGCGGCCGCCGGCGCTTTCGACCTCGCCAGTGCCGCCCCCACCGGCCTCACCGCCGCCAGGCCCGGGCTCGCGCAGCCTGGCGATGTCGCGCTCATCCTGCAGACCTCCGGCACCACCTCCGTTCCCAAGACGGTGCCATTGACGCAGGACAACCTCGTCGCATCCGCCGGCAACCTCGCACGCTCGCTGCAACTGACCGCGCAGGACCGCTGCTTGCATTTCCTGCCGATGTTCCACATCGGCGGCATCGTGGACGTGCTCATCGCGCCCTTGCTCGTGGGGGGCTCGACTTTCATCGCGCCGAGCTTTTCCTCGGCCGAGTTTTTCCGGGACATGGAGGACTTCAAGCCGACGTGGACGCAGGCCGTCCCGGTGATGCTCCAGGAAATCCTGAACAACGCGGATGCGCACGCGGACATCGTGGCGCACCACTCCTTGCGATTCGTTCGCTCCGTTTCGGCGCCGCTTCCTGCGGTGTTGATGGAGGCATTCGAAAAGCGATTCAAGGTCCCCGTCATCGAAATTTTCGGCATGACCGAGACCGCCGGGGTGATCACGAGCAATCCGCTGCCTCCGGCGAAGCGGATTGCCGGCTCCGTCGGCATTGCCGCCGGAACGCAGGTGCGGATCGTGGACGCGAAGAACCAGTCGATGAACGCCGGGCAGATCGGCGAAGTCGTCGTGAGCGGCGCCAACCTGATGGGCGGCTACGACGCCGACCCCAAGGAAAACGAGCGCCTCTTCTCCGAAGTCGGCTTTCGCACCGGCGACCTCGGCTACCTCGACGCGGACGGCTATCTCTTCCTGACCGGCCGCGTGAAGGACATGATCAACCGCGGCGGCGAGAAAGTGTCGCCGCACGAAGTCGATCAGCTCCTGCTGTCGCATCCCGCGGTCGCCGATGCCGCGAGCTTCGCGGTTCCACACGCGACCCTGGGCGAGGACGTCGGCGCGGTCGTGGTGCTCAGGGATGGCGCGAAGGCGACGCAGGAAGAGCTCACGGCCTTCCTGCGCGACCGGCTCGCGTTCTTCAAGATTCCTCGCGTGATGCACTTCATCGACGCGATCCCGCGCGGCGCGAACGGCAAGCTGCAACGGGCGGTGTTGACGGAAAGATTCGGCAAGGCGGCGGCGGCCGCCGCCGGCGCGCGTGCCGAGTTCGTGGCGCCGCAGGACCCCGTGGGCAAGCTCATCGCGTCGATGTGGCAGGACATCCTGAAAGTCGACGCGGTCGGCATGAACGATGACTTCTTCGCCCTGGGCGGCGAGTCCCTGAAGGCCGCGAGCTTCGTGAACGCCCTGCAGCAGAAGTGGGGCGACACGCTGTATGTGTCCTCCGTGTTCGACGCGCCCACGCTCGCCCGCTACGAAAACTACCTCAAGCAGCACTACCCCGACGTCGTCGCCCGCATGCTCGGCCAGTCCGTTGCGCCCAAGGCCGCCGAGAGCAAGGTCACGCCGGCCATGATCGACCAGTTGCGCGCGGCGATCGCGCGTCCTGCGCCGATGCTCGCGCGCCCGGCGCGCAAGAACCCGCCGGCGGTGTTCGTGCTGAGCCCGCCGCGCTCGGGCTCCACGCTGCTGCGTGCCATGCTCGGCGGCCATCCGGACCTGTTCTCGCCGCCCGAGCTCTACCTGCTGTCCTTCAACACCCTGGCGGACCGCAAGGCCTGGTTCTCCGGGTCGCAGCGCTTCCAGCTGGAAGGCAACATCCGCGCGTTGATGCAGATCCGCAACCAGCCGCTCGAGGAAGTGCAGGCCTTCATGGCGGACCTCGAGGCCAAGGCGTATCCCACGCAGGACTACTACCGCATGATGCAGGAGTGGCTCGGCAAGCGGCTCATCGTCGACAAGACGCCCGCCTACGCCATCCATCCCGAGACGCTCGAGCGCGCCGAGGACTACTTCGAGGATGCGATCTACATCCACCTGCTGCGCCACCCCTACGGCATGATCCGCTCCTTCGAGGAAGCCAAGCTCGAGCAACTCTGGTATCCGCGGCTCGTCGGCGCCGATGCGGGCCACCCCGATGCGAGTCCCTATGGCCGCCGGCAGCTCGCGGAGATGATCTGGGTGATCCTCCACGAGAACATCCTGGCTTTCCTGAAGAAGATCCCGGCCGCGCGGCAGTTCCAGCTGCGTTTCGAGAACGTGGTGGGCCATCCCGAAGCGGCCATGCGCGACGTCTGCGCGCGCCTCGGGCTGGACTACGCGCCTGCCATGGTGACGCCGCAACAGGATCAGAAACAGCGCATGACCGACGGCATCCACGCGGTCTCGCGCATGATCGGCGACCCGAAATTCCACCAGCACAAGAAAATCGAGTCGGGCGTGGCCGACACCTGGAAGAGCGCCTACGAGATCGACTTCCTGTGCGAGGCCACGATCCGGCTCGCACAATCCCTCGGCTACACCGAGACCGTGGCGGACGTGCGCGGCCGGGAAGACATCGAGATATGACACCCATCGCGGACTATCTGGCCGAGCTCGCGCGGCTGGATGTGAAGTTGTGGGTGGAGGACGGAAAGCTTCGGGTCAACGCACCGCAGGGGGTGATGACCCCGGAGCTCAAGGCGGCGCTGTCGTCGCGCAAGCCGGAGCTGCTCGAATTCCTCGGCCGCGCGGAGCTTCCCTCGACCGGGTCGGACGCGCTGGTGCCCCGTGCGGCCGGCGGCCGCATCCCGCTCACCCACGGCCAGGAGCGCATCTGGTCGCTGGCCAAGCTCGAGCCGCGCAGCAGCGTCTACAACGTGCCCACGGTGTTCCGCCTAACCGGCGCGCTGGACAAGGGCGCGCTCGAGACGGCGCTGGCCGCGCTGCTGCGCCGGCACGACATCCTGCGCACGGTGTTTCCCGGGACGGACCTCACCGATGCGCACCAGAGCATCCTCGAGCCTTGGCCCGTCACCGTGCCCCTCGCGCGAATCGGCCCCGACCTGGCCAAGCTGCCGCAGGACAAGGCGAAGCGTGCGCTGCACGGCCTGCTGCACGACGAGGCCGGCAAGCCGTTCGACCTCGAGCGCGGTCCGTTGTGGCGGGTCAAGCTCTTCGAGATTGCGCCCGGGGACCACATCCTCGCCTTCACGATGCATCACATCGCTTTCGACGGCGTGTCCAAGGCGATCTTCCTCGATGAACTGGCGGCGGAATACCGCGCGGCGATCGAGGGCCGTGCGCGCGACGACGCTCCTCCGGCGCTGCACTTCGCGGATTTCGCCGTCTGGCAGCGTGCCCGGATGGACGACGCGGCGCTGGAGCGCCAGCTCGGGTACTGGAAGGAGCGGCTGGCCGGAAACGTGCCCGCGCTCGCCACGCCCAACGAAAAGCCGCGACCGGCCGGAAAGGGCCGCTCCGGCAGCATCCAGTTCCAGGTGCCGCCTGCCTTGACGCAGGCACTCGTCGAGCTCGGGGCCAGGGAGCAGGCGAGCCTCTTCGTCGTGCTGCTGGCCGCGTTCAACGTCGTGCTGCACGGCTACACCGGCCAGCGCGACCTGGTCGTCGTGTCGCCGATGGCCAGCCGCGACAAGGCCGAGATCGAGCGCATGCTCGGCTACTTCAACAACATCGTGGTCCTGCGCACCGACCTCTCGGGCAACCCGACGATGCGCGAGTTGATCGGCCAGGTGCGCAGGCGCGCGGTCGAGGCCTTCGACAACCAGTACGTGCCCCTGCAGCATCTCGCGCAGTTGCCCAACCTCGTGCGCACGCCGCTCACGCGCGCGATGTTCTCGTTCCAGGACGCGTCGAGCCGCACGCTGGACTTGCCGGGGCTCGAGGCACGGGCCCTGACCGTGCGCAAGGACGCGGCGGACTTCGACATCGCCCTCTACACCGAGCGCGAAGGCGACCGCATCACCGGCGTGCTGGATTACAACGCGGACATCTTCGCGCCCGAACGCATCAAGCGCTTGCTGCAACGCTTCGTGCACCTGCTCGGCATGCTGGGCGAGGACCCGGACCGCCGCCTCGACGCGATGCCGTCCTATGGACGGCCGCTCGGGGAGATCGAGCAGCTGTTGCAGGGCCACCCGCAGATCGACCAGGCGGTGCTCGTTCCCGACACCGCGAGCGGCCAGTTGAACGCGTACCTCGTGCTCAACGAACACGACGTGCCCAGCCTGGACGCCGTGCGCGCGTACGCGGCGAAGAAGCTTCCGGCGTACCGGGTTCCCGCGACCTTCATTCCAGTGGACGAGATGCCGCTGGCGGCGGACGGCTCCGTGGACCGGGCCGCGCTGCCGGCGCCGGCGACCGACCGCAGCCGCCTGCCCACCGAATACGCCGCGCCTCGCACTCCGCTGGAGCAGTCGCTGGCGGAAATCTGGAAGAAGGTGCTGTGGCTGGACCATGAGGTCGGCATCCATGACCGCTTCCGCGACCTCGGCGGGCATTCCCTCCTGTCGGTCCAGCTGGTGGTCGAAGTCGAGAAGGCGCTGCAACGGCCCGTGCCGCCGCGCGCCCTCGCCACGCTCAACACCGTGGCGGAACTTGCGGTGGCGCTCGAGCAGGGCGGTGGCGATGACGCGGCCGAACCGAAAATGCCTGCGGGCAGCGTGCTGCCGGCGGATATCTATCACGGCCTGCGCAGCCACACCGCTTCGTGGGAAGGCAAGCGCGCGTCCCCCGATTCGGTGATGGTGGGCCTGAACACCGATGGCTCGCGGCAGGCCTTGTTCTGGTGCCTGCAACGCTACCAGGAGCTCACGCAGCTCGCGCGCTACCTCGGGCCCGACCAACCCGTCTACGGGATGCGCTCCGGGAACCGGGTGATGGTGAAGACGCAGGAGAACATCGAGCTCCTCGCGCAGCACTACGTGGGCGAAATCCTGGCCGTGCAACCCGAGGGCCCGTACCTCGTCGGCGGCAATTGCCAGGCCGCCCTCATCGCGTTCCAGGTGGCGAGCCGGCTGCGCGCGCTGGGTCACGAGATCACACTGCTCGTGATGCAGGAAAAATTCGCGCCTTTCCCGTACGACGGGCCGGTGGCCCTGCTGTTCGGCGACAGGAGCGACTACAACCCGCTGCGCTACTTCAAGTCGCCCCACCAGGGCTGGCACAAGTACTACAGCGGGCCGGTGTCCTTTACGCAGATCCAGGGCGGCCACGGCCAGTTCTTCCGTGAGCCGAACGTGCAGGTTTTGACATCCACGATCAAAAAGTACGTCGAGGCCGCGCAGGCAGGAACTTTCGCTTCGGACGTCGCTCGCACACCGGGCGCGGCGGGGCAGGTGCTTGCGCCGCAGGCGTGCCGGGCGGGCATCGCGGCGGATGTCCCGACGCACGTGCTGGCGGGACAGCCCCTTTCGTTGAAGGTGCGCCTCACGAACGCCAGCCCGGTCGACTGGCAGCCGTCGAGCTCGAGCGGGCTTTATCTGGCGAACACCTGGTCGGACGCTCAGGGCAGCGTCAAGGTATGGCTCGACGGTCGCGCGCCGATCGATCCGGCTTTGGCCGCGGGCGCATCGCGCGAGATGCAGCTCGACGTCACGGCGCCGGCACAGCCGGGGCGCTGGCGGCTCGACATCGACATCGTCGACGAAGGCGTGGGCTGGTTCAGGGACAGGGGATCCAAACCCTGTCAGATAGAATTGTCTGTGGTTTGATCACGAGTTGAACCTTTCGTATTTCAGGAGCTTCGAGAATGCAGGACAGGCTGGCGAACAATCTTTGGTACCGAAGGCTGGATGCGGCCATCAAGCAGCAGGGCGGCATGTTCAATGCGCACCTGCACCTCGACCGGGCGGGCACGCTCGACGAGGTGTACATGGAGAGCATCGGGCACCGGATCCTCGACACCTCGCACATCTCGCTGCACCGCAAGCACAGCCTGATCACCAACCTGCACTCGGGCAAGGCCTACTCGCACGAGGACTTCCATCGCCGGGTCAATGCGTTCCTGGACGAGATGGTCGCCTGCAATACCGTGCGCGCCGACACGCTCGTCGACGTCACGGCGGACGGCCTGGGCATGACGGCGCTCAAGTGGATGATGGACATCAAGAAGCAGCGCGCCGGCCAGATCGACGTGCGCATCGGCACCTATTCGCCGTTCGGCTTCGACGACGCCGACCCGGCCCGCTGGAACCTGATGGTCGAAGGCGCGAAGCTGGCGGATTTCCTGGCGGCGCTGCCCGAAGCCGACGACACGGATGAATACCCGAGCCACATCGGCTTCTACGAGCACTGCAAGCGCATGCTGCTGCTCGCCAAGGAGCACGGCAAGATGCTGCACGTGCACACCGACCAGCGCAACGAGCCCACCGAGGACGGCACCGAGCAGGTCGTGCAGTGCGTGAAGGAATTCGGCGCGCCGCCTTCGGAGAACGGTGAGCCGTCGGTCTGGGCGGTGCACGGCATCTCGCCGTCCACCTACGACGATGCGCGCTTCGATCGTCTGGTGGAGGGGATGGTCAAGTACAACGTCGGCATGATCACCTGCCCGTCGGCCGCGCTGGGCATGCGCCAACTGCGCCCGGTCAACACGCCGACCTACAACTCGATCCCGCGCATCCTGGAAATGGTCGCGGCCGGCGTGCACGTGCGCGTGGGTTCGGACAACATCGCGGACATCTGCTCGCCGAGCACGACCGCCGACCTCGTGGACGAAATCTATGTGCTTTCCGCGGCGCTGCGCTTCTACCAGCCCGACATCCTGGCGCGCCTCGCATGCGGCAAGCTCCTGGACGAAAGCCAGAAGAATTTCGTGCGCGACCACCTCGCCAAGAACAAGCTCGAGATCGAGAAGTTCCTCAGCCAGCGCCAGCTCTAGCGCGAGCCATGCGGCCCGATGCTCCATCGAGCCCGCAGGAGTCTGTGGCCGTCGTGTTGCTGCGCATCGGCTCCCGGGGTGCGCCCTCGTCGCTCCGGCAAGTGGTCGATGCGTGCCCGGCGAAATCGCTATGGCAGCACGCCGGCATGGGGGTCGCTCCGCCAACGCCCGTCTTCCTCGAGATTGAACCGGACGCAGCACTGCTCGCCGCCGCCGGGAAAGTCCTGAGCACGGAGGAAGCCGCGCGCGCAAGCAAGCTGCGCGACGCGGATGCCCGAAGCGCCTTCACCCTCGCGCACGCGTGCCTTCGCATGTGGCTCGCACGTGAAATCGACGCTTCTGCGGCGGATCTCGAATTCGAGGCGGGACAGTTCGGCAAGCCCAGCCTCGTGCATGGAAATGGGGTGCTGCATTTCAACCTTTCGCGGCGGCCCGGCTGGGCAGCCATCGCCCTGGGGACCGTCGCGCTGGGGGTGGACGTCGAGGTCATCCGTCCCGACATCGACATTGCGGGCATCGCCGGCCGGTTCTACACCGATGAAGAGCGGCGCCACGTGCTCGCCGGGGGCCACGGCCCATCCCTTGGCCGGTTCTTCGCGATATGGTCGAGAAAGGAAGCGCTGCTGAAAGCCGCGGGGCTGGGCGTGGACTCCCTGGGCGCGGCTGCGGCGCTAAAATCGGCGGCTACCCTGACGGACGACTCGGGGGCGTCCAGGTCGTACGCCGTGCACTCGCTCGAATCGCCCGCGGAATGCTCCCTGGCGCTGGCGACCGAAGTGTCCCCGGCGTTTCCTGCAAAGACATGGCCCAATCCAACGCACAATTGATCCCGCGCCCCTGCGCGGACCTCCCCGAGTTCCAGCGCTTCGTCCAGCAGGCGTACCGCAAGGAAGCGCTGATGCAGCAGACCGGCGGGGGCGATGCTTTCGTCGAGGCAGCCGCACCCATCATCCGCAAGAGCGTGCTGCAGGCGGCGCCCTATGCCTCGCCGACCAGCAAACGGGTCCATGAACTGCGCCGCATGGGCGTGCCGGACGACGTGCTGGACCGTGCGCTGGCGCGTGCATGGCTCGATGGCGCGGACGAGTTCTACGTGCCCCGCCCGGACAGGCGCCAGATATTCCTCGGCACGGCGGCGCTGCTCTTCTACTCCGTGGCCATCGTGATCGTGGGGCTGATCGAAGCCGTGAATTACCTACATCATGCGCATCCCGATATCGCTTCCGTCCTGCTCGGCGCGCCGCCGCTGATGGCCATCTGCGGGGTGCCCGTGGTGCTGGTCATCTTCCTGCTGCTGCGCAAAATCGTCCATCGCAACTGATCTTCCCGCACAGGAACAAGCATGAAACTCACGGTCGTCGGAACGGGCTATGTCGGGCTGGTGACGGGCGCCTGCCTCGCGGAAGTCGGCAACGACGTGCTGTGCCTGGACCTGGACGCGGCCAAGATCGCGACGCTCGAGGCGGGCGGCATTCCGATCTACGAGCCCGGACTGGAAGAGATGGTGCAGCGCAACGTCGCGGCGGGCCGGCTCTCGTTCACGACGCAGGTCGAGCGGGCCGTTGCCTTCGGGGACGTGCAATTCATCGCGGTCGGCACGCCGCCGGACGAGGACGGGTCCGCGGACCTGCGGCACGTGCTCGCGGCCGCGAAGAACATCGGGCAGCACATGACCGGCTTCAAGCTGGTCGTGGACAAGTCGACGGTTCCCGTGGGCACGGCGGACAAGGTCCGCGAAACGATCGCGCAAACGCTGCGCGAACGCGGCGCCGCCCACGAATTCGCGGTGGCCTCCAACCCCGAATTCCTGAAGGAAGGTGCCGCGGTCGAGGACTTCATGCGGCCCGACCGCATCGTGATCGGCACCGATTCCGAGCGGGCCACGCAAATCCTGCGCGAGCTCTACGCGCCGTTCCAGCGCAACCACGAGCGGCTCGTGCTCATGGACATCCGTTCCGCGGAACTCACGAAATATGCCGCCAACGCCATGCTCGCGACCCGCATCTCCTTCATGAACGAGATGGCGAACCTCGCGGAGGTGCTGGGCGCCGACATCGAGCAGGTTCGCAAGGGCATCGGCGCCGATCCCCGCATCGGCTATCACTTCCTGTATGCGGGTTGCGGCTACGGCGGCTCCTGCTTTCCCAAGGACGTGCGGGCGTTGCGCCATACGGCGCAGGAGGGCGGTGTGCCGCTGCGGGTGCTCGAAGCCGTGGATACGGCCAACGCGGCGCAGAAGCAGGTGCTGGTGTCCAAGGTCGTGGCGAGACTCGGCGAAGACCTCGCGGGCAAGCGCTTCGCGATGTGGGGCCTGGCATTCAAGCCCGGGACCGACGACATGCGCGAAGCGCCTTCCACCGAAGTGCTGCAGGCGCTCTGGGCACGCGGCGCGAGCGTGGTGGCGCACGACCCTTCCGCGATGGCCGAGGCGCGCCGCATCCATGGCGAGCGGCCGGACCTGACGCTCGTCGACGACCCGATGAAGGCGCTGGATGGCGTGGATGCGCTGCTCGTGCTGACCGAGTGGAAGGTCTTTCGCAGCCCGAACTTCGAAGCCATGAAGGCCGCCATGCGCCAGCCTCTGGTATTCGACGGGCGCAACCTGTTCGACCCGGCGAAGATGCGCGGCCTGGGCTTCGAGTACTTCCCGATCGGCCGCGGCGGCGTATGAAAGTCCTGGTCACCGGCTGCGCAGGCTTCATCGGCATGCACACGGCGCAGGCGCTGCTCTCGCGCGGCGACGAGGTGGTGGGCATCGACAACCTCAGTGACTACTACGACGTGTCGCTGAAGCAGGCGCGGCTCGAGCGTCTTGCAGCTCACCCGCGCTTTCGCTTCGAGACCCTGGACATTGCAGACCGCCAGCCCTTGCGCGCATGGTGGGAACGGGAGCGTCCCGACCGTGTGGTGCACCTGGCGGCGCAGGCGGGCGTGCGCTATTCGATCACGCATCCCGATGCCTACTTCGACTCCAACCTCACCGGCTTCGGCAATGTGCTGGAAGGATGCCGCCATCACGGCGTCGGCCATCTCGTGTACGCGAGCTCTTCGAGCGTGTATGGGGGCAACGCGCAGCTGCCTTTCTCCGAACACCACGGCGTCGACCATCCGATCAGCCTGTATGCGGCGACCAAGAAGGCCAACGAGCTGATCGCGCACTCGTACAGCCACCTGTATCGCCTCCCGGTCACCGGCCTGCGCTTCTTCACGGTCTACGGGCCGTGGGGACGGCCGGACATGGCGCTCTTCCTGTTCACGCGCGCCATCCTTGCGGGCAAGCCCATCGACATCTTCAACAACGGGCAGATGGTGCGCGACTTCACGTATATCGACGACATCGTGCAGGGCGTGGTGAGGGTGCTCGACAAGCCCGCGACGCCCGACCCGGCGTTCGATCCCGCGCATCCGGATCCGGCCGCGAGCAATGCGCCTTACCGCGTGTTCAACATCGGCAACCACCAGCCCACGCCGCTGATGGATTACGTGAGCGCCCTGGAGCGCGCGTTGGGCGTCGAGGCAAGGAAGAATTTCATGCCCATGCAACCGGGCGACGTGCCTGCCACATTCGCGGACGTCGAAGCCCTGAACGACTGGGTGGGCTTTCGTCCTTCGACGCCCGTGGCCGAGGGTGTGGGGCGATTCGTCGAGTGGTATCGCGCTTTCTACAAGGTATAGGAATTTCATGCAGTTGAGCCGATCCCAACTGGATACGCTGTGCGGCATCGCCGAAGCGGCGGGGCGCGAGATCATGGACGTCTATGCGGGCGATATCGCTGCGTGGAGCAAGGACGATGCGTCGCCCCTCACCGAAGCGGACCTTCGCGCCGACCGGGTGATCCGCGAGGGACTCGAGCGTGCGTTCCCCGGCGTGTACATCCTGTCGGAGGAATCCTCCTCGCATGGCGTGCAGGCAGATGTGTTCTTCCTGGTCGACCCGCTGGACGGCACCAAGGAATTCCTCAAGCGCAACGATGAATTCACGGTCAACATCGCGCTCGTCGTGGATGGCCGCCCCGTGGCGGGCGTGGTGCAGGCGCCGGCGCTCCACGAGCTGTACTTCGCAGCGCAGGGATTGGGCGCATGGCGCCGCACGGCTTCGGGCGACGAGCCTTTGCGCACGTCGCGATGCGCCGGCGACACCCCGGTCCGCGTGATGGGCAGCCGCTCCCATGGCGGCGACGCGTTGGCCGGATGGCTCTCCCGCCTGGGACGCGAGCACAGCTTCGTGGCCGCGGGCAGTTCGCTCAAGTTCTGCCGCATTGCCCAAGGCGAAGCCGACGTGTATCCGCGCCACGGGCCGACCAGCCAATGGGACACCGCCGCCGCGCATGCCGTGCTCGAGCAGGCGGGCGGCGCGGTGCTGGACCCGTCGGGCGCGCCCTTGCGGTACGGGCCGGGTCGGCCGATCCTCAACCCGTATTTCATGGCGCTGGGGGACCCGGCCGCCACCTTTCCCAGCCTGTAAGGCGGTCGGCAGCCCTATTTTTCGTTGCAGATCCGCAAGTCATGTAAATTCATATAGGAGTGAGCTACAATCCTCCTATATGAACAGCTCACTCTGTGTCGTCCTGAATGCATCGCCCGAGCAGGCGGCGCGCTTGCGCGAACTGCAGGCGTCGTTCTCCCAGGCCTGCAATTCGCTGGCGCCCCTGGTGCAGGACCAGCGGTGCTGGAACCGGGTCACGCTCCACCACCTGGCCTACCGGTCGCTGCGGGACAAGTTCCCCGAGATGGGCTCCCAGATGATCTGCAACGCCATCTATTCCGTCTCGCTCACCGGGCGCATGGTGTTCCAGCACCCGGACAGCCCGTTCCACCATGCCAAGCTGGAAGGCAAGCGCTTGCCGCTGTTGCGATTTTCCGAAAACAGCCCCGTCTATTTCGACCGCCACACCATGAGCGTGAAGGGCGGAACCCTCTCCCTCTACACGCTGCAGGGGCGCATGCGCTGCGCGCTGCAGCTCACGAGCGACGAGGAGCACATGGTGCACGAGCGCAAGCTGCGCGACGTCGTGCTGTCCCGCCGCGCCGACGGCGTGTTCGAGCTCATGTTCAATTTCGCGGAAGTGCGTGACGAAGACGCACCCGCCAAGCCTGTCGCCGCATTGCGCGCGCGCGGCGCCATCCCCGCCTATGTCCAGGTAGAGGCCTCCGCATGATCATCTCCCCCCAGTCTCCCGAATTGAAGCAGGCGCTCGTCCTGCTGCGTCCCTATTTCGTACGGGCCTTCTGGTACAGCTTCGTTGCGAGCCTGCTGGTGCTCGCGCCCACCGGCTTCATGCTGGAGGTGTACGACCGGGTCGTGAGTACGCGCAACCATCTCACGCTCGCCATGCTGTTGGTCCTCGTGCTCGGCTGCTATGCGGTGATGGAACTGCTCGAGTGGTCGCGCTCGAAGATTCTGCACGGCGCCGGACTTGCGCTCGACCGCGAGCTCGGCGACAGGATTTTCACGGCGGTCTTCACTGCCAACCTGCGCCGCCAACCCGGCGGAACGGCGCAACTCATGTCCGACTTCCGGGTGCTGCGCGACTTCCTCGGCTCCGCCGTCGTCTTCGCCATCATGGAAGCGCCCATGGCGCTGGTTTACATGATCCTGCTCTACGCGATCAGCCCGGTGCTCGGTTGGGTGGCGGTGGCCGCGGCGATCGTGCAGGTCGGAGTGGGAATCATGAACGAGCGCGCGACGCAGCCGCCGCTGGTGGCGGCGGGCCGCAGCGCCGTGCAGGCGCAGCAATATGCGGACGGGACGCTGCGCAATGCGCAAGTGATCGAATCCATGGGCATGCAGCGCGACATCCACAAGCGCTGGATCGACAAGCAGCGGGAATTCCTGACGCTCCAGGCGGGAGCTTCCGACAAGGCGGGTGGCTATCAAGCCATCACCAAATTCATGCAGACGACGATGAGTTCCCTGCTGCTCGGGCTGGCGGCCTACCTGGCGCTCAACCATGACCTGAACGGCGGAGGCTCCATGCTGATCATCGCTTCCCTTCTGGGTGGCCGCATGCTCGCACCGCTCGTCATGATCGTCGCGCAGTGGCGCAGCGTCGTCGGAGTTCGCGATTCGTGGGGCCGTCTCGACCAGCTCCTCGCATCCGTGCCTCCCAAGGGACGTGCGATGCCGCTGCCGCCGCCCAAGGGCGCCGTGCAGGCGGAAAGCGTGGTGGCCGGCGCACCGGGCAGCCCCACGGCCATCCTGCGTAATGTGGCCTTCGCGATCCAACCCGCAGAAGTCCTGGTCGTGGTGGGTCCTTCGGCTTCCGGGAAGACTTCCCTGGCCCGGGTGCTGGTGGGGCTCTGGCCCACCGCCGCCGGCAAGGTTCGGCTGGACGGCGTGGACATCTATTCGTGGGACAAGGCTGAACTCGGCCCGTATCTCGGCTACCTGCCGCAGGGCATCGAGCTCTTCGACGGCACGCTGGCCGAGAACATCGCGCGTTTCGGCGAGGTCGACATGGCCAAGGTCGAAGCCGCCGCGAAGGCCGTGGGCCTGCACGAATTCATCATGGAACTGCCGCAAGGATACGAGAGCCCGGTGGGCCGCGAAGGCGCGATGTTGTCGGGCGGCCAGCGGCAGCGCGTGGGACTCGCGCGCGCCATCTACGGCGATCCGGTCTTCGTGGTGCTGGATGAACCCAACTCGAGCCTGGACGAGGCCGGCGACGCCGCGCTGTCCTCCGCCATCCAGCAGCTGAAGTCGCGCGGCACCACCTTCGTGGTGATGACGCACCGCACGAGCGTGCTGTCCGTCGCCGACAAGATGCTCGTGCTGCGCGACGGCCAGGTGCATGCCTTCGGGCCCCGCGACGACGTGCTCGCCGCGCTCGCCAAGGCCGCGCAACAGGCGCAGCAGGCGGCGCAGCAGCGCAGCGCGCCGGCGGGCAACCAACTCGTCCCGGCGCCTTGAGCCCTGGCGAAGGAACAAGAACGATGAATACCCCTGATTTCTTCAAGCGCAGCGAATTGACGTCCGCCCTGTGGGCGTTCCGGCGCGAATTCCTCGTCGTCGGCATCTTCAGCCTGGTTGCCAACCTGCTGATGCTCGCGCCCACGCTCTACATGATGCAGATCTACGACCGCGTGATGCGAAGCGGCAGCGAGCTCACCCTGCTCGCGATCTCGCTGATCACGCTGTTCCTGTTCGTGGTCATGGCCTTCTCGGACTGGACGCGCTCGCGCATCCTGGTGCGCGCCGGTGTCCGGTTCGACGAGCACCTGAGCACGCGCGTCTTCAACGCCAGCTTCGAGTCCTACCTGAGCCAGGCCAGCGCGAGCCCCTCCCGCGCGTTCAACGACTTGATCACCCTGCGCCAGTTCATCACGGGTTCGGGCATCTTCGCTTTCTTCGATGCGCCGTGGGCGCCGATCTACATCGCGGTGACGTACTTCCTGCACCCCGTGCTGGGTATCGTGGCGACCGTCTTCGCGATTTTCCAGGCCGCCCTCGCGTGGTTCGGCCACCGCCAGACCGTGGAACCGTCGGAAGTCGCGTCCAAGGCGTCCTCCGACGTCAATGCCTACCTGCAAAGCAAGCTGCGCAACGCGGAAGTGATCGAGTCCATGGGCATGCTGGGCGACCTGCGCAAGCGCTGGCGCCTCTGGCAGAACGTCTACCTCAAGTACAACGGCATCTCGCAGAACGTGAACTCGCGCGTCATGGCATGGAGCAAGTTCATCCGCTACAGCCAGCAGTCGCTGTCGCTCGCCACCGGCGCGCTGCTGGTGATCGAGGGCCAGCTCTCGCCCGGGGCGATGATCGCGGCCAACCTGCTGATGTCCCGCGCGCTGGCCCCGATCGACGGGCTGGTCGGCGTGTGGCGCAGCTACATCGTCACGCGCGCCGCGTTCGAGCGTCTGGAACAACTGCTGGCCGATTACCCCGAGCGCGACCCCAATCTCTCGCGAGTGGCACCCCAAGGGGAGCTCGTGCTGCGCGATGTCGTTGCCAGCGCTCCCGGCCGGGCGCAGCCGATCCTCAAGCGGGTGAGCTTCACCGCGAAGCCGGGCACCGTCACCGCCATCCTCGGACCTTCAGGCTCCGGCAAATCCACGCTCGCGCGCGTGATGGTGGGCATCTGGCCGGACGTGGCCGGAGAAGTCCTCATCGACGGCCTGCCGATCTCCGGCTGGAACCGCATGGAGCTCGGCCCGCACATCGGCTACCTGCCGCAGGACATCGAGCTCTTCGAGGGCACCATCGGCGAGAACATCTCCCGGTTCGGCGAGATGGACTCCACGAAGGTCATCGACGCGGCACGCGGCGCGGGCCTGCACGAGATGATCCTGCGCTTTCCCAAGGGCTACGACACGCCCATCGGCGAAGCCGGCAGCCTGCTGTCCGGGGGCCAGCGCCAGCGGATCGGACTGGCGCGGGCCATCTACGGCAACCCGGCGCTCATCGTGCTGGACGAACCCAATGCGAATCTGGACGACGCCGGCGAGGCCGCCCTCGTCAAGGCCATCGGCCAGCTCAAGGCGAAGGGCCGCACCGTATTCCTCATCACGCACCGCGCGGGCGCGGTGGCGGCCGCCGATCGCATCCTGTACCTGCAAGACGGCGAAATCCGGGCCGACGGCCCGCGCGATGCCGTCATCGCCGCGCTGCGCGGCGTCGCCGAGCGCAAGCAGCCGGCGAACCCAGCGCTCGACGCGCCCCAACCGGCGTGATGCCGGATTCCCGACCGAACACCTGACCACAGAGCGTTGACATGGCCAAACCTGCACTCCCGAAATTCTTCTCCAACAAGCTCCTGCCCGACGAGGCCACCCCTGCCCGCGTCGAAGCGCAGGAAGACGACTTCGATGCCGCGACGGAATCCAGCAAGGCTGCGCGCGTGGGCATGTGGGCGCTGGGCCTCGGGCTCGGCGGCTTCCTGATCTGGGCCGTCCTCGCGCCGCTGGACGAAGGCGTGCCCAGCCAGGGCATGGTCTCCATCGATACGAAGCGCAAGGCGGTGCAGCACCCCACGGGCGGCATCGTGAAGGAAGTCCTCGCGCACGAGGGCGAGCGGGTCAAGGAAGGCCAGGTGCTGTTCCGCCTCGACGAGGCCGCCGCGCGCGCGAACTTCGAATCCATCCGCCAGCACTACCTGGGCCTGCGCGCCACCCAGGCGCGGCTGGTGGCCGAGCAGACGGGTGCGCCCAGCATGACCCTGCACCCCGACCTGATCGCGGCCAGCAAGGACCCGCTCATCCAGGCGCAGATCTCCACGCAGGAGCAGCTGTTCCGTTCGCGCCGCGCCTCGATCGAGGCCGACTTGCAGGGCGCCAAGGAAAGCATCGCGGGCCAGCAGGCGCTGCTGGCGTCCTACCAGAACATGATCGTCAGCCGCCGCGAACAGCTGAAGCTCGTCAACGAGGAGCTGGCCAGCACGCGGGACCTCGTGCGCGACGGCTACGCGCCGCGCAACCGCCAGCTCGAGCTCGAGCGCATGGTCGCCGACGCCAACACCTCGATCGCCGAGATGCTGGGCAACATCATGCGCACGCAAAGCGCGATCTCCGAGCTGCGCCAGAAGGTCATCTCGATGCAGCAGGCCTACCGCAAGGACGTCGAGTCCCAGCTGTCCGACGCCAACCGCGACGTGCTGTCCGACGAGCAGAAGTTCCGCGCATTCGCCGACGAACTCGGCCGCACGGATATCAAGTCGCCTGCCACGGGCCAGGTCCTGGGGATCGTCGCTCAGACCGTGGGCGGCGTGATCCAGGCCGGCCAGAAGCTCGCCGACATCGTGCCCGACAACGAGTTGCTGACGCTGGAGACCAAGGTGCCGCCGAACGTGATCGAGCGCGTGCGGCCGGGCTTGCCCGTGGACATCCGCTTCACCAACTTCGCCAGTTCGCCGCAACTGATCGTGGAAGGCAAGGTGATTTCGGTCTCGGGGGACCTGCTCACCGATTCGCAGGGCAACAATCCTTATTATCTGGCGCGGGTGCAGGTGACGCCGGCCGGATACAAGACACTGGGCAACCGCACCTTGCAACCCGGCATGCCCGTCGACGTGGTGCTCAAGACCGGCGAGCGTTCCATGCTGGCTTACCTGCTGCACCCACTTACCAAGCGCATGGCCGGTGCGATGAAAGAGGATTGATCACATGTCGGATACAACAACGAAGAGTCCCGCGCTCGGCGCGCTTTGCCTCACGCGCATCGCTGCGGCCAGCCTGGTCGTGGCAGGCCCCTGGGCGAGCGCATTCGCGCAAGCGCCCGCACAGGCCGCCGTGCCTGCGCTGCCCGTGGTGCAACAGGTGACGGGAGGCATGACCCTCTCGCAGGCCTACGAGGCGGCGTTGGCGCAGGACGCGGTGATCCGCGCGGCACGCGCCACTGCCGACGTGAAGCGGGAGCGCCTGCCGCAGGCCTTGTCCCAGCTGCTGCCCAACGTGTCGGCCACCTATTCGAAGAACCGCAACGACCTGCTCAGCTCGCAGCCGGGCCTGACCGGCCCTGTCGATTCCGAGACTTTCTACGGCAGCAGCAGCCGCGCGCTCACGATCCGCCAGCCCATCTTCCGCCCGTTCCAGGCGCTCGACTACCAGCAAGCCAAGGCGCAGGTGGCCGATGCGAATGCGCAGCTCGAACGTGAAACGCAAAACCTCGCGACACGCGTCTCGGGCGCCTTCCTGGAAGCGTTGCTCGCGCAGGACCAGTACGCCCTTGCGCTCGTCCAGGAGACCGCCTACAGCACGCAGCTCTCCGCGGCCAGGCGCCTGTTCGCGGGTGGCGCGGGCGTTCGCACCGACGTCGACGACGCGCAGGCGCGCCTCGACATGGCCATCGCGCAGAAGCTGGTCGCGCAGCAGAACGTCGAGTACACGCGCCGGCAGCTGCAGGTCATCGTCAATGTGCCGGTGACGAAGCTCGCGACGGTGGACCCGGCGAAGCTGGACATCGCAAGCGCGTCCGCAGGGCGCCTGGAAGACTGGATCGACCGCGCCGAAGCGAACAGCCCCGAGCTCGTGTCGCTGCGCGCGCAGCGCGTCGCCTCGCAGCGCGAAGTGGACAAGGCGCGAACCGGCCACCTGCCCACCCTGGACGCGGTCGCGCAGTGGTCCGTCAGCGACAGCGACAACGTGACTCGCATCAATTCCAGATACGACAACCGCTCCATCGGCGTGCAGCTGAACGTGCCGATCTTCGCCGGCGGCTACGTCAATTCGCAGGTGCGCCAGGCGCTGGCCGACCTGGAGCGCGCCGAACAGGCGCTCGAAGCCACGCGCCGCGACCTGAACCTGCGCGTGGAAAAGGAATACCGCGGTGTGACCGAAGGCGTGGCGCAGATCCGCGCGCTCGAGCAGGCGGTGCGGTCCGCCGAAATCACGGTGGAGTCGAACCGCCGGTCCTACCAGGGCGGCAGCCGCACGCTGGTGGACATCCTCAACTCCGAGCAGCAGCGCGTCACCGCGATGCGCGACCTCGCCCAGGCGCGTTACCAGTACATGGCGTCGCACGTGCGCCTGCGCGCGCTCGTGGGCCAGGCCGACGCCACCGCCATCGCCGAAGTGAATGGTTGGCTGAAGCCGTGATGTGACCTCGGCGATCCAGGAGGTCTTCGACCGCACGAGCCTGCCTTACAGCGCGGTGTGCTACGTCACGGTGGTGTTTCCGGACGGCGCCTCCCAGCGCGGCTCCGGCGTGCTGGTGGGCCCGAACGACGTGCTCACCGCGCTGCACATGGTCTACCAGGGCAGCCACGGCGGCTGGGCGACGCAGGTGAGCGTCGCCCCCGGCGCGGACACCTCGCCCTACGACACGCCTTACGGCGTGATCTCCGACTTCGGCTCGCTCTCGGGCCGCGCCGCCAACTGGGACTTCGATGGCGACGGGCTCATCACGCAGGCCGAGGCGCAGGGCGACATGGCCGTCATCGGCCTGCGCCAGCGCATCGGCGACGCGGCTGGGTGGCTGCAACCCATCGCGGTGCCGGCGGACTTCACCGGGATCGCCGCGGGGTATCCGGCACGGCCTCCCATCAGCGCGGGCCTGGGCCTGATGCAGCAGGCGATGTTTGCCGATGCGTCGACAAGCTACGGAACCTACGACGTATCGGGCTCGCTCGGCGCGGGCGCCTCCGGCGGACCCCTGGTCTATACGCGCGAGGGGGTCTCCTATGTGGCCGGCGTGTTGTCCAGCGGCACGTCGAACAACAGCGCATCGACCTATGCGGGTGTCTTCGGTTCCGGCACCCTCGACTGGCTGCAGCAGGCCATGGCCGCCAACGACAGCCTGCTGCCTGCCCATCCCCAGTCGGCGATTACCGGCACGACGGGCGCGGACTTCCTGCTCGGCGACGGCAACGACAACCTCTTCACCGCCAATGCCGGCGACGACACCCTGGTGGGCTCGGGGGGCGACGACACGCTGGACGGCGGCGATGGCCTCGACCTCGCGCGCTTCAGTGTCTGGCGCTCCGCGTACTCGATCGGCCCGGACGGCGGCTCCCTCGTGGTCCACGACAACCAGGGCGGTCGCGACGGCACGGACCGGCTGGCGTCGATCGAGCGCCTGCAATTCACGGACGGCAACCTCGCGTTCGACCTCTCCGGAAACGCCGGTGTCGTCGCGCGCATCCTCGGTGCGGTGTTCGGTCCCTGGGCGGCCGGCGACGCCGCGAGCGCGGGGCAGGGCCTCGTGCGGCTGGATGCGGGAATGGGCGAGGCGGACCTCATGCAGCTCGCGCTCGATGTACGCCTGGGCGCGGGGGCGGGGAATGCGGCGGTGGTGGACCTGCTCTACACGAATGTCACGGGAGCCGCGCCCTCGCCCGAGGTTCGTGCGCACTTCGTCGCTTTGCTCGACCAGCACGATATCTCGCAGGTGGGGTTGGCGGGCTACGCCGCGCTGACGGACCTCAACGCTTCCAACATCGGGTTTGCCGCGCTGGTGCTGACGGGGCTGCCTTACCTGCCCGCCCAGCCACCGATGCCCGCGGCCTGATCAGGCGTAGGCCAGGCCGTCGTGGGCCAGCCCCACCAGGTTGATGTTGCTCGCGTTGAGCGCGTGCTCCGCCGCGAAGACCGCGAGCTGCGCCTGCGTCTGCGCGCCGCTTTCCAGGGGTGCGTCGAAGGACGCGAGGTCCGAGGCGGACGGGGCGGTGCCTGCCACATTCGTGTAGAGCAAATTGACGACGTCGATGTTGGTATGCGCGGCGCCCAGGCGCGCGTCCAGTGCGACCTGCGATGCGTCGACGATGCCCATGCCGGCATCGATGAGCGACAGGCCGATCGTCACGTAGTCCGGACGCTGCGCGAGCACGGCCGCGCCGAACACCGCGCCGATCACCTCGGCGACCACGCCGGCGTTGCCCGGGATGTCGAACGCCAGTTTCCGGTCCGCGAATTCCACGCGCTCCACATGGCTCAGGGTGTCGTCGATGCCGCTTGCGCCGACATGCACCGACCCGGCGGAGCCCGCCACCGAAAATCCTGCGCGTGCCGACGTGTACAGCGCCGTGTCGATGCCCGCGCCCCCATCGGCCGTGTTCGCGCCGTTGCCGAGCAGGAAGGCGTTGTTCGCGTCGTTGCCGGTGACATGGTCGTCGTGGCTCGTGCCGATGAATTTCTCGATCGTCGTGGTGAAGTCGATGGACAGGTTGTTCGAAGCCGCGACGCTGGAGTTGCGTCCCACCGAGCTGAACGCGCCGGGGCGCATATCCACCGTGACGCCCGATTGCGTGACGCCGGACAGGTCCAGCGTGTCGTAGCCGGATGCGTCGTCGATGATCTCCAGCATGGTCCCCGCGGCGTCGCTGTAGCTGTACGTCGTGTTGCCGGCGCCCAGCGTGCCGGCGCCATACAGCTTCTTCAGGGCGAGCAGGTCGTAGACGCCGAACCAGTCGCGCTGCTGGCCGCCGGGCACGTCGTTGTACGACATCACGGTGTAGCCGACGTTGTCCTCCAGCGTTCCGAGGTAGTTGCCCGGCTCCTGGCTCGTTCCGGAACCCGCGTTGTAGTTGCCCGGGTGCTTCAACCCGAGCGCGTGCCCGATCTCGTGGACGAGCGTGGCGTACGCATAGCTCCCCACCACCGGGTTGGTCGTGCCGCTGCTGCCCAGGTCCATCCAGACGTCGCCGCTCAGCGCGCTGTCCGTGCTGTTGGGCAGCCAGGTGTAGCCCGCCGACGACTGCTGGTAGTTGTTGCCGAAGCGGATCTGGCCGTAGCTGAACGAGGAGTCGGGGACCTCGGTGAAGTGGATGTTCAGCTCGACCTGCAGGCGCGCGAAGATGTCGCGCACCGCGGCCATCTGCTGCGCCGAGAAAGGCTGGAAGCCGACGTCGCCGTCGCCGTCGTCGGTGCCGCCGTAGACGGGCTTGGCCGTCATGAAGCTGAAGGTCACGTTGACGGGCGTGCCCAGGGCGGACTGGAAGTTCCAGCGCTCGGACAGGCTGTCGAGCAGCACGTCGATGCGATAGTCCCCGGTGTAGGGATAGGCGATCACCGTCTGGCTGTTCGGCATGGCAACGTCAGTCGAAGAATTCGGCGCTGTCCCAGCGCGCGGCCGCGGCGTCCTTGGCGGACAGCGCGGGCGCCTGGCGCAACTCGGACAGCGGCCACTCCACGTTCACGTGGGGGTCGTTCCATGCGAGCGCGCGCTCGTGCTGGGGCGCGTAGTAGTCGGTGGTCTTGTAGAGGAAGTCCGCGCTGTCCGACAGCACGACGAAACCGTGCGCGAAGCCCGGCGGCACCCAGAGCTGGCGCTTGTTGTCGGCGGAGAGTTCCACACCGACCCACTGGCCCACGCGGGGGGAGGAGCGGCGCATGTCGACGGCCACGTCGAAAACGCGGCCGCTCGTCACGCGCACGAGCTTGCCCTGGGGATTGCGGATCTGGTAGTGGAGCCCGCGCAGCACGCCGTGCGCGGAGCGCGAATGGTTGTCCTGCACGAAGGGCAGGGCGACGCCGGTGGCCTCCTGGAAGGATGCGGCGTTGAAGCTTTCCATGAAGAAGCCGCGCTCGTCCCCGAACACGCGAGGCTCCAGGATCACGACTTCCGGCAGTCGCGTGGCGGTCGCTTTCAGGCTCACGCCGTGCCCCGCGCCACGTTCTGCAGGTACACGCCGTAGGTGCTCTTGGCGAGCGGTTCGGCGAGCGCGAGCAGCCGCTCGCGGTCGATCCAGCCGTTGCGCCAGGAGATTTCTTCCGGGCACGCGACCTTCAGGCCCTGCCGCTGTTCCAGCGTGTGAATGAATTGGGTAGCTTCCAGCATGCTTTCGTGGGTTCCGGTGTCGAGCCAGGCAAATCCGCGTCCCATGGTCTGGACGTTGAGCTTGCCACGCTCGAGGTACGCTTGATTCACGCTGGTGATTTCCAGTTCCCCGCGCGGGGAAGGTGTTACACGGGCTGCGATTTCACACACCTCGGGGTCGTAAAAATACAGCCCCGTGACGGCGAAGCGGCTTTTCGGCTGCCGGGGCTTCTCCTCGATGGACAGGGCCTTGCCCTGCGCGTCGAATTCCACCACCCCGTAGCGTTCCGGATCCTTCACGTGATAGGCGAAAACCGTGGCGCCGTCGTTCTGCGTGTCGGCGTCGTGCAGCAGCTTCACGAGGTCGTGCCCGTAGAAGATGTTGTCGCCCAGCACCAGCGCGCTCGGCGCGCCGCCCAGGAACTCGCGGCCGATGATGAAGGCCTGCGCGAGTCCTTCGGGGCGCGGCTGCACCGCGTACTGGATCTGCATGCCCCAGGCGCTGCCGTCGCCCAGCAGCTGCTCGAAGCGCGGGGTGTCCTGCGGCGTGCTGATGATCAGTACTTCGCGGATGCCGGCAAGCATCAGCGCGGCCAGCGGGTAATAGATCATCGGCTTGTCGTAGACGGGCAGCAGCTGCTTGGAAATGGCGATGGTCGCCGGGTGCAGGCGCGTGCCGGCCCCGCCGGCGAGGATGATTCCCTTGCGGGCGCTGGTGTAGGGAGACATGGCGGAAGGACTCATGGTTTGGGGGAAAACGCCGCGAGTTCGGCGACGACGCTGCGCACGCCGTCCTCCCAGGGCGGGAGGTCCAGGCCGAAGGTGCGGCGCAGCCGGGTGGTGTCCAGGCGCGAATTGCCGGGCCGGGCCGCGGCCACCGGGTATTGCGATGCAGGGATCGGAAGGACCCGGTCCGCCGACGTCTTGAGCGCCATGCCGCATTCGGCCGCATGTGCCACCGCGAGCCGCGCGTACCCGTGCCAGGACGTCTGTCCGGCAGCAGCCAGGTGGTAGACGCCGGGCGCCTCCGGCCGCAGGCGGGAGAGCAGGTGCGCCGTGACGTCCGCGATCAGCGCCGCGCGCGTCGGTGCGCCCCACTGGTCCGCGACGACATTGAGGCTGTCGCGCTGCGCCGCGGCGCGCAGGATCGACTTGAGGAAGTTCTGCCCCCAGGTGTCGAACACCCAGCTCGTGCGCAGGATGAGGTGGCGCTTCGTGCCGGCGGTGACGGCGTGCTCTCCCGCCAGCTTGCTCTCGCCGTACGCGTTGATGGGGCCGGTGGCGTCGTCCTCGGTCCAGGGGCGTTCTCCCGTCCCGTCGAACACGTAGTCGGTCGAGTAGTGCACCAACCAGGCGCCGATGCGCTCGGCCTGTGCGGCCAGCACCTCGCAAGCCGTGGCGTTGATCGCGAACGCGGCCTCGCGTTCGGTCTCCGCCTTGTCGACCGCGGTATAGGCGGCGGCATTGACGATGACGTCCGGACCCACCGCCTGCACGGTGCGCGCCAGCGCGTCGGGCCGGGACAAGTCGCCCGACAGGGGCTCGGTGCCCCGCGCGAGGGCGGTGACTTCACCGATGACGGAGAGGCTGCGCCGAAGCTGCCAGCCGACCTGGCCATTGGCCCCGAGCAGCAGGATCTTCATGCCGCGGGGGCGAGGGCCGCGTACTGCTGCCCCACCCATTCGCGGTAGGCGCCGCTGGTCACGGAATCCACCCAGTCCTGGTGGCCAAGGTACCACTCCACGGTGCCCCGGATGCCGGCTTCGAACCCGACCGCCGGCTTCCAGCCGAGCTCGCCGGCGATCTTGCTGTCGTCGATCGCGTAGCGCCGGTCGTGGCCCGGACGGTCCTTGACGTGTGTCACGAGCTGGGCATAGGGCGCGCCATCCGCGCGGGGGCGCAGCGCGTCCAGTGCGCTGCAGATCGCACGCACGACTTCGAGGTTGGTGCGCTCGGAGCGCCCGCCGATGTTGTAGCTTTCGCCGGGGCGGCCGCGCTCCAGCACGGCGCGCAATGCGGAGCAGTGGTCGTCCACGTGCAGCCAGTCGCGCACCTGCAGGCCGTCGCCATAGACCGGCAGCGGCTTGCCGAGCAGGGCGTTGTGGATGATCAGGGGGATGAGTTTTTCGGGAAACTGCCGCGGGCCGTAGTTGTTCGAGCAGTTGGTCGTGAGCGTGGGCAGGCCGAACGTGTGGTGCCAGGCGCGGACGAAGTGGTCCGACGCCGCCTTGGAGGCCGAGTAGGGGCTGTTGGGCTCGTAGCGGTGGGATTCGGAGAATGCGGCCGCGTCGGGCGCGAGCGAGCCGAACACCTCATCCGTGGAGACGTGCAGGAACCGGAAATCGGACTTTTCCCGCGCGGGCCGGTCGCGCCACCAGGCGTTGACCGTTTCCAGCATCTTCAGGGTGCCGACCACGTTGGTCTGCGCGAAGGCCATGGGCCCGGAAATCGAGCGGTCCACGTGGCTTTCCGCTGCGAAGTTGACGATCGCCCGGGGTTGGTGGGTTTCCAGGAGCCTGCCCAGCAGTTCCTGGTCGCCGATGTCGCCGTGCACGAAGTGGTAGCGCGGGTTGCCGGCAACGCCCTGGAGATTGCCCGGATGGCCCGCGTAAGTCAGCAGATCGAGGTTGACGACAGGTTCGTCCGAACCGTCCAGCCAGCCCAGGATGAAAGCCGAACCGATGAAGCCGCAGCCGCCGGTCACTAGAATCATGTGTTTTCCCTGTTGCGAAAAGTCCTACTTGGCCGCCCCGATTGTAAATGCGCTCCCCGGCGCCGGTTCCGAGGCCGCACCGCGCATCACGATTTCGGTCGTGAGCCACGGCCACGGGCCCATGGTCACCTTCCTGGTGCATCGCCTGTGCGAAGTGCACGGGGGCTGGATCGAGCACGTCGTCGTCACGCACAACATCGACGGCGAGCCGCTGCAGCCGCCGGTGGGCGGCTGGCCCTTCCGCGTGACCGAGGTCTTCAACGCCCAGCCCGCGGGCTTCGGCGCCAACCACAACCGCGCCTTCCAGCATTGCAGCTCCGACTTCTATTGCGTGCTGAACCCCGACGTGGAATTGCCCGGCTCCGCGATCTGGAAAGCGCTGGTCGACCAGGCCGGGCGGCCCAACGCGGGCCTGTCCTATCCCACGCTCCTCAACCCGGACGGCACGCGCCAGGACAACGAGCGTGAGGCCGTGACACCGGTCGCCCTGCTGCGGCGGCACCTGCTGCGCAGGCCGCAGCGGCGCGTGGACTGGGTGAGCGCCGCGTTCTGGCTCGTGCCTTCCGCGGTCTACCGCCAGATGGGCGGTTTCGACGAGCGCTTCTTCATGTATTGCGAGGACACCGACTTCTGCCTGCGCCTGCGGCTGGACGGCCTGGCCATCCGCCGCGCCGACGCCGCCGTGGTGCACCAGGCGATGCGCCGCAGCCGCCTGCCGGGCAAGCAGTTCTTCTGGCACCTCTATAGCCTGTTCCGCCTCTGGTCGGGGCAGGTCCTCTGGCGCTACGTCACCGCCGCCGCAAGCTAGCCCCCCGGGGCGCAATTCAAAAACCGCGACAATCCGCGGCATGCTTTTCCTCCTGTTTCTTTGCTGCGCGAGCGCTTTCGTGGCAACTGCGTTGCTGCTGCGCTATGGGCGTGGCCACTCGCGGCGCTACGCCAACTCCATGCCGCAACGCTTCCACGCAGGCCATGTTCCCCGCCTGGGCGGTGTGGGAATGCTCGTCGCCTGCACGGTGGGATGGTGCTGGATGGTGCTGTCGCAGCAGCTGAACCTCGGCAACCAGATCCGCATCGACCCGCTCATGGCCGTGGCGCTCTGGATCGTCGTCACCCTGGCGGTGGCCGCCGGCGCCTACGAAGACCTCACGCAGCGGCTGCCTGCGCGCTATCGCCTGCTGCTCACCGTGGGCGCGGCGGTGCTCGCCGTATGGCTGCTCAAGCTGTGGGTGCCCCGCCTGGGCGTGGCGCCGGTGGATGCGCTGTGGTCCGCCTACCCGTGGATCGGGGTCGCGCTGGCGGTGTTCGCGGTGAGCGGGTTGCCGCACGCCTTCAACCTGATCGACGGGTACAACGGCCTGGCCGGGATCGTCGCGCTCGTCTGCTGCTTCGCGCTGGCGTATGTCTCGCTGCAGGTGGGCGACCGGCAGCTCGCCGCGATGGTGCTGGTGCTGGCCGGGGCGACGGCGGGCTTCCTGGTCTGGAACTATCCGCGCGGCCTCATCTTCGCGGGGGACGGCGGCGCCTATCTCTGGGGCGTCGTCATCGCGATCGCGAGCATCCAGCTCGTGATGCGCCATGGGGAGGTGTCGCCCTGGTTCCCGATCCTTCTCCTGATCTACCCGGTATGGGAGACGATGTTCTCCATCTACCGCAAGGCGGTGCGGGGCCAGTCCCCCGGCGTCGCGGACGCCCTGCATTTCCACCAGCTCATCTACCGGCGCATCGTGCGCGGCGTGTTCCACGACGACGAGGCCCGCCGCATGCTGATGCGCAACAACCGCACTTCCCCCTACCTGTGGGGTTTCGCGCTGCTCACGGTGCTGCCGGCGGTGATGTTCTGGAATCACACCGGATGGCTGATGGCCTTCAGCGCGCTCTTCGTCGTGTCCTATGTTTGGGCGTACACGAGCATCATCCGGTTCAAGGTGCCCAGCTGGTTGCGAAGGTGATTGGGAGCGCGGCCGGGTTTTTGGAACGCAGAGAACGCAAAGGGTGCGCAGAGGACGCAGAGGAAATACCAAATGGCATCTGACAGCCAATGAATTGAAATTCCCTTTGTACTTTTCTTGGCTGTTTCTTTTTGCGTCCTCTGCGCACCCTTTGCGTTCTCTGCGTTCAAAAAGCCGACCAGTCCACGGGCCCGTCATTCATGCACAATTTGCGCTTCCGCAGAAAGTACCCCAACCCATGACCGACGTCTCCAACATCGCGCCGCGCGACAAGGCTGAAATCCTGGCCCAGGCGCTGCCGTACATCCGCCGGTTCCATGGCAAGACCATGGTCATCAAGTACGGCGGCAACGCGATGACCGATCCCGAGTTGCAGGCCGACTTCGCGGAAGACGTCGTCCTGCTCAAGCTGGTGGGCATGAATCCCGTCGTCGTGCACGGCGGCGGCCCGCAGATCGAGCAGGCGCTCAACCGGCTGGGCAAGAAGGGCGAGTTCATCCAGGGCATGCGCGTCACCGACGCCGAGACCATGGAAGTCGTCGAGTGGGTGCTCGCCGGCGAGGTGCAGCAGGACATCGTGGGCCTCATCAACCAGGCCGGTGGAAAAGCCGTGGGCCTGACCGGCCGCGACGGCGGGCTGATCCGCGCGCGCAAGTTGAAGCTGCTGGACAACAAGGACCCGAACAAGGAGCACGACGTCGGCCAGGTCGGGGACATCGTCACGATCGATCCCTCGGTGGTGATGGCGCTCCAGGACGACCAGTTCATCCCCGTCATCAGCCCGATCGGCTTCGGCGAGAACAACGAGAGCTACAACATCAACGCCGACGTCGTCGCGAGCAAGCTCGCCACCGTGCTGTCCGCGGAAAAGCTGGTGCTGCTCACCAACACGCCCGGCGTGCTGGACAAGAACGGCCAGCTGCTCACCGACCTCACCTCCCGCGAAATCGATGAACTCTTCGCCGACGGCACGATCTCAGGGGGCATGCTTCCCAAGATCAGCGGCGCCCTCGACGCAGCCAAGGCCGGTGTGAACGCGGTGCACATCATCGACGGCCGCGTGCCGCACGCGATGCTGCTCGAGATCCTCACCGACCAGGCCTACGGGACCATGATCCGCTCGCACTGAGCCGCCCGCCATGCAAGCCGTGCCCCAGCACCGGACAACCCGCCGGGTGCGGCGCTGGGTGCTTGCAGGTGCGGTCGCGTTGCTCGCGCCCGTGGCGGCCTTCGCGCTGGACCGCGGCGATCCGGCGCCCGATTTCACCTTGCAGGGCCCCGCGGGCACGGTGCGCCTGGCCGACCTGCAAGGCAAGCTGGTCCTGGTCGATTTCTGGGCGTCGTGGTGCGGCCCGTGCAAGCAGTCCTTCCCGTGGATGAACGAGATGCAGGCGCGATACAGGGACAGGGGCCTGCGCATCGTCGGCGTCAATGTGGACAGGAGAGCGACCGACGCCGACAGGTTCCTCGAACGCATTCCCGCCGGCTTCACGCTCGCCTTCGATGCCGCGGGCGAAGTGCCGCGCCAATACGGCGTGAAGGCCATGCCGACCTCGGTGCTGGTCGGCCCCGACGGCCGCGTGCTCGAAATCCATTCGGGGTTCTCGGACGACGAACGCGCGGCACGCGAACAGAAAATCCGCCAGTCGCTGCCGCCCCCATGAAGCACGCGCGCATCGGCATGGCTGCCGCCGTCGTTTGCGCTTGCGCTGTCCTGTCGGGATGCGCAGGCTGGGGCCAGGTGCAGGCATGGGAAAAGGGCGACCTCGCGAGGCCCGGGATGCGTTTCGACGCGGACCCGCTCGATGCGCGCTTCACCCAGCACGTCTACACCAGCAAGGAAGCGGCGAGCGGCGGCGGCGCGGTGGGCGGGGGCGGGTGTGGCTGCAACTGAGCGCGGACGCGTCCTCGCCGCGAGCCTGCTGCTGCCCGGTCTCGCCGCGGTCTCCGCGGTCCGCGCGGAGGAGCCGCCAGAGCAGGCCACCATCGCGCTGAAGTACGGCTGGTACCGCGATGCGCAGCCGGGTTGGGATCGGGTGCGCGTGCACTCGCCGCAGGTCTTCCTCTCGCTCCCGTTCGCGGGCGCCTGGGCGGTCGAAGGGTCGGCGGTGGTCGACAGCGTGTCGGGCGCGACGCCCCGCATGCACACGACGGTCAGCACCGCCACGCCCTACATGAGCGACGTGCGCCGCGCGGCCGACGTGAAGGTGACGCGCTACTTCCACCGCGCCGCGATTTCCGCGGGCATCGCCTATTCGGGCGAGAACGACTATGTCTCGCGCGCGCAAAGCCTGGAGGCGCGCTGGTCCAGCGAGGACAACAACCGCACCTGGACGGTGGGCCTCGGCCATTCGCGCGACCGCATCGACGCCTCCGCGACGGGCGGCAGCGCGATCGGCGAGCACCGGGAAACGCACGAGCTGCTGCTGGGCGCGACGCAAGTTCTCACCGCCCGCGACCTCGTCCAGGTGCAGCTCACACGTTCCCTGGACTCGGGCTACTACAGCGATCCCTACAAACTCTTCGACGACCGGCCCGGCGCGCGCCGCGCGAGCATCGCGTTCTTTCGATGGAACCACTTCGTCGACGGCCCCGATGCCACGCTGCGCACGAGCTGGCGCCATTGGCGCGACAGCTTCGGCATCCGCGCCAGCACGCTGTCGGCCGAGTGGGCGCAGCCCGTGGGCGCATGGACCTTCACGCCGGGCCTGCGGTGGCACATGCAAAGCGCGGCCTCGTTCTATTTCGACCCGGTGGTGAATGCGTCGGGGATCCCCGATTCCCTCGCCACGCGCATCTACGCAGGCAGCCTCACGGGCTACCGTTCCGCAGACCAGCGCCTCGCGGCATTCGGCGCCGTGACGGTGTCGCTGAAGGCGGCTTACGACTTCGGCAACGGCCAGGTGATGGATGCCCGGGTGGACGTATTGCGCCAGGCGGCGCACTACAAGCCGGGCGGCGGCAGCCCGTACCTCGACCCGATGCGCGCGACCTTCGTGCAACTCGGCTGGTCGCGCAAGTTCTAGCGGACCGGCATGCCCGCCTGGCGAGCGCTGCGCTTCGACTTCACCGCCATGGCGTCGCCGTGCGAACTGGTGATCGAAGGCCGGGACGAGCCGGCGATGCGCGCGGCGGCGGCCGCTGCCATCGACGAAGTGCGGCGCATCGAGGCGAAGTACTCGCGCTACCTGCCGGGCAGTGTGCTCTCGCGCATCAACGCCGCCGCCGGCGCGCGGGCGGTGGACATCGATGCGGAAACGTCTTCGCTGCTGGACTTCGCAGGCACGCTCTGGGAGACGAGCGGCGGCCTGTTCGACGCGACGTCCGGCGTGCTGCGCCGGGCCTGGAATTTCGCGCAGGCGCGGCTGCCGCGCGCCGGGGAACTCGATGCCCTGCTGCCCCTCGTCGGCTGGGACCTCGTCGAACGCGGCGCGGCGAGCGTCCGGCTTCCCCTGCCGGGCATGGAGCTCGACTTCGGGGGATTCGGCAAGGAATACGCGGCCGACCGCGCGGCGGGAATCCTTCACGCACGCGGCATGGCGCACGCGCTGGTCAACCTCGGCGGCGACGTGCACGTCGCCGGCCCGCACGGATTGCCGGATGCCGCTGGCCAGCCCTGGCAGGTGGCCATCGCCCGGCCCCGCCCCGGCCCACCCGGCCCGCTCGCGACGATTCCCGTGCTGCGCGGCGGCGTGGCCACCAGCGGCGACTACGAACGCTATTTCGAGCAGGGCGGCCGCCGCTACTGCCACGTGCTCGAACCGCGCACCGGCTGGCCCGTGCAGGGCTGGCAGTCGATTTCCGTGTGGGCGCCCAACACGACGGCGGCAGGCGCACTGTGCACCGTCGCCCTGCTCAAGCAGCAGGAGGCGCTCGACTGGCTGGACGGCCAGGACGCCGGCTACCTCGCGGTGCGTTCGGACGGCGAGGTCTTTCGCCGCGCCGCCGGTACACAATAGGGGCATGAGGCTCTTGCTGGTCGAAGACGACGTGATGGTGGCCAGCGGCATCAAGCTGGGGCTGTCCGATGCCGGCTACGCGGTCGACTGGGTGGGCAGCGGGGAACGCGCCGAGGAGGTGCTGCGCACGGAAGTGTTCGACGGCGCCATCATCGACATCGGCCTGCCGCACATGGACGGCCTCGAGCTCACCAAGCGGCTGCGCCGCCCCGAGATGGCCAGCCGCGCGATGCCGGTGCTGATCCTCACCGCGCGCGACGCGCTGCACGACCGCGTGCAGGGGCTCGACCTCGGCGCGGACGACTACATGATCAAGCCCTTCGAGCTGCCCGAGTTGCTCGCGCGGCTTCGCGCCCTGCTGCGGCGCTCGCAGGCGGCGACCACGGCGGTGCTCACGTTCGGCCCGATCGAGCTCGACACCGCCAACCGCCGCGCGACCGCCATGCGAGCGGGCCAGCACGTGCCGATCGAGCTCGGCCCGCGCGAATGGACGGTGATGGAGTACCTGCTGATGAACGCGCCCAAGCCCGCGAGCAAGGAAAAGCTGCTGCAGGCATTGACCGGTTGGGACAAGGAGATCACCCCCAACGCGGTGGAGGTCTACATCTCCCGCCTGCGCGGCAAGCTCGAGCCGCACGGCGTCGCGCTGCGCTCGATCCGGGGGTTCGGCTACCGGCTCGAGCTGAGCGAGCCCGCCGGGCCGTGATGCCGCGCTTTCGGGCCGGCCGCGCGGCCCGGCCGGTCGACCTGCTGGGCATGACCTCGGGCCTGCGGCGCCGGCTCCTCGTGATGCTGATCGTCCCCTTGTTGCTGCTCGCGCTCGTCAATGCGTGGTTCGATTACCGGTCCGCCGACAACGTCGCCGCGCAGCAGGACCAGGCCCTGCAGGCGCTCGTCCCGCTGCTGGCCGACTCCGTGATCGGCGAGGGCGCGAAGAAGGGCGACCCGGTCCTGCTGCTCGCGCCGGCCGTGGAGGAATTCCTCAAGGGCGCACCCGAACGCGCCTTCGCGATCCTCGATATCGAAGGCAAGGTGCTGCGCGGGGAAGGCTGGCTCGAAGGCCTGCCGCCGGCCAACCCCGACATCGAGTTCCACAGCGAGGAGAACCTCGGCGTCACCTGGCGCATCGTGCGGCAGCGCCAGCAGACGGTGCTCGGCGAGATCGTCGTCGTCCTGGCCGACGGCTCCGATCCGCGACAGCAGTGGGCGCGCTCCGTCCTCTTCAAGGTGCTGCTGCCCAACCTCATCCTGATCGCGGCCGCCGCGTTCGCGGTGCGCTGGGCGGTGGAGCGCGCGCTGCGCCCGCTGCTGGAGCTGCGCGAGGCGGTGGAGCGCCGCTCGCCGCGCGACCTCACGGCGATCGACGAGGGCGCGTCGCCCGAGGAAGTGCGGCCGCTGGTCATCTCGCTCAACCGCCTGTTCGGCCTCGTCAACGCGCAGGCCGAGAGCCAGCGCCGCTTCATCGCGGACGCCGCGCACCAGTTGCGCACGCCGCTCGCGGGCCTGCAGGCGCAGGTCGAGGCCTGGGCGCAGGCGGCGAACGCGGCGCGCGGCGGGCAGGGCACGATCAGCCTGCGCATCGACCAGGTCACCAAGCTGCGCGGCGCGACCCGGCGCACCTCGCAGCTGGCCAACCAGCTGCTCGCGCTGTCGCGCGCGGACGCGCGCAGCATGCAGGCCGAACCGATGCAGCGCGTCGACCTGAAGGGCCTGTGCGAAACGATGTTGGAGGCCTACCTCGACGCCGCGACGGCCAAGCGGATCGACCTGGGCCTGGATGCGCAGCCCGCGCAGGTGATGGGCCATGAGTGGCTGCTGCGCGAGCTGCTGTCCAACCTGGTGGACAACGCGGTGAAGTACACGGGCGAGGGCGGCACCATCACCATCCGCTGCGGCATGCGCGGCGCGGCGGCGTACCTGGAAGTCGAGGACGACGGCCCCGGCGTCGCGCCCCCGGAGCGCCAGCGCGTGCTCGAGCGTTTCTACCGCGTGAAGGGAACTCAGGGCGAGGGCAACGGCCTCGGCCTCGCGATCGCGGACGAGATCGCGCGCGCGCACCACGCGCAAATCGCGCTGCAACCCGGCTTGGGGGAGCGGGGCCTGAGGGTCACGCTGCTCTTCGCGGGGCCGGCGGGGTAAGCGCGCACTTGGCGCAGCGCCCCCGCAACGCGCAATGCGCGCCGGGACAAACCCTAGGAGCCGGTGTGCGAGAATATTTTGAACACCTGTTACGAGCACCATGCCCGACGCGCAAATCAGCAACCCGGATCTCCCGCAGTCCCCCGCCGCCCCCGAGGCCGCGGCGCCTGTGCGAAAGCGCCCCAAGCCGGGCGAGCGGCGCGTGCAGATCCTGGAGGCGCTGGCAACGATGCTGGAGCAGCCGGGCGCCGAGCGCATCACCACCGCGGCACTGGCCGCGCGGCTGGACGTGAGCGAGGCGGCGCTGTACCGGCATTTCGCGAGCAAGGCGCAGATGTTCGAGGGCCTGATCGAGTTCATCGAGCAAAGCGTCTTCACCCTGGTCAACCAGATCAGCGAACGCGAGTCCGCGGGCAACCAGCAGGCGGCCAAGGTGGTGGCCATGCTCCTGCAATTCTCCGAGAAGAACCCCGGCATGACGCGCGTGATGGTCGGCGATGCGCTGGTGTTCGAGAACGAGCGACTGCAGCAGCGGATGAACCAGTTCTTCGACAAGATCGAGTCGCAGCTGCGCCAGAGCCTGCGCAGCGCCGCCGATGGCGACGGCTCCGCCACGCCCAGCGCGGACGCGCAGGTGCGCGCGTCGATGCTCACGTCCTTCGTCGTGGGCCGCCTGCAGCGCTTCGCGCGATCGGGCTTCAAGCGCGCGCCGTCCGAGCACCTCGAAGCCAGCCTCGCGCGCATGCTCTAGGGCGCAGCCATGCTGCGCATCAACGTCGCGGGTGCCGACGTGGTCCTGCACCCCAGCGGCGCGGCCCTGCTGTCGGCCGACCATACCCTCCTCATCGCGGATGCCCACTTCGGCAAGGCCGTGAGCTTTCGCAAGCTCGGCGTGCCGGTGCCGCAGGGAACGACGACGGAGACGCTGGATGCGCTCACGTCGGCCATCGAGGCGACACAGGCGAAGCGGGTCGTGTTCCTCGGCGACTTCCTTCACTCGCGCCGCTCGCACGCCGCGCCGACGCTCGCAGCACTCTCGCGCTGGCGTGAGCAGCATGTCGGCATCGATCTGACGTTGGTGCGCGGTAATCATGACGACAGGGCAGGCGATCCGCCTGCGAGCCTGGGTATCGAAGTGGTCGATGAACCTTTGCCCAGCGGCCCCTTCGCGCTGTGCCATCATCCGCGCCCCGTCGCCGGCCTCTACGTCCTGGCCGGCCACTGGCATCCGTGCATCAGCGTGGGCGGGAGAGCTTTCCAGCGGCTGCGGCTGCCGTGTTTCTGGTTTGGTGACGACAGCGGGGCGCTGCCGGAGAACGCCGTGGGCGTGCTCCCTGCTTTCGGGAGCTTCACCGGGATGCATCGCATCGAGCCACGAGCGGGGGATCGGATATTTCCGGTGGCGGACGATGTGGTGCGCGCGATTCCTGGATTGCCCATTGCATAGGTTCTTTGAACGCAGAGGACGCAAAGGCTACGCAGAGGGCGCAGAGAAAATTCAGAAAGGATTCAAAGGGAATTCAGAAATCAAATTGAATTCCTTTGTCTTTCCTTTTGGTATTCCTCTGCGCCCTCTGCGTAACCTTTGCGTCCTCTGCGTTCAAAAAACCTACCGATCACAGCGCAACCCGGAAGCCGACCTTGACCCCGGAAGCAACGATCTCCCCCCAGGTCGTGTCATCGACCACGATCCCATCTTTCTCCCGAGCCTTCCGTGCCTTGCGCTCCGGCTCCCCGGCAATCATCACGCCCTCCGACTCGGGCCCCGGTGGACTCTGCTTGATCCAATCGACGAAAGCCAAAGCCTCTTTCTCGAAACTCGATCGCGTCCCGAGCTTCTGCGGATCGACCAGGATCGTGAACATGCCGTTGTACACCGAGCGCGAGCCGTCATGCTGCTTGTGCCACGCACCGCCGCCTGTCAGCGCGCCGCCCAGCAACTCGCACGCCACCGCGAGGCCCGAGCCCTTGTGCTCACCGAAAGGCATCAAGGCGCCGAACAATCCCGCGGATTGGGGCACCACCACAACACCGGGATTCGTCGTGGGCTGGCCGTGCTCGTCGATCAGCAATCCCGCCTCCACCTGCCGGCCCTCGTTGTGGGCGACGCGCATCTTCCCCTGCGCCACCCGGCTGGTCGCGAAGTCCAGGATGAAGGGTTGCCTCCCTTTGAGCGGAATGCCGATGCAGCAGGGGTTGGTGCCGAAGCGCGCATCCGCACCGCCCCAGGGGGCGACCGTGGGACGCGACATCACATTCACGAAATGGATCGCGACGAGCCCGTGCGACACCGCCATCTCCGCGAAGTGGCCGATGCGGCCGAGGTGGTGCGCATGCGCGAGCGCCATCACGCAGCTGCCGAGCTCCTTCGCGCGCGCCATCGCGAGCGCCATCGCCTGCTCGCCGACGACCTGGCCGTAGCCGCGCTTGCCGTCCACCGCGAGCAGCGCGCCGCCGTCGAGAGTGACCTTCGCGTGCGAGTTGGGCTTCAGGCCGCCTTCGAGCACCGCGTCCACGTATCGCGGCAGCATGCCGACCCCGTGCGAGTCGTGGCCGCTCAGATTGGCCAGGACGAGGTTGTCGGCCACCGTCTTCGCCTCTTCGGGTTTGCTGCCCGCCGCTTCGATGACGGCGGCGACTTTCTGCCGCAGCGCGGGCGCCTGGATGGTCATGGACATGTGCGCTCCCCTACATCACCGCGCCGACCTGCCAGGGCACGAATTCGTTCTGGCCGTAGCCGTGCTTCTCGCTCTTGGATGCTTCGCCGGAGGCCGTCGCGAGCACGAGCTCGAAGATGCGCTGCCCCATCTCCTGGATGCTCGCCTTGCCGTCGATGATCTCACCGCAGTTGATATCCATGTCCTCTTCCTGCCGCTGCCACAGGGCGGTGTTGGTGGCGAGCTTGAGGGAAGGCGAGGGCGCGCAACCGTAGGCCGAGCCGCGACCGGTCGTGAAGCAGATCATGTTCGCGCCGCCCGCCACCTGCCCCGTCGCGCTGACGGGGTCGTAGCCCGGTGTGTCCATGTAGACGAAGCCGTGAGCCTTCACCGGCTCGGCATATTCGTACACCGCTTCGAGGTTGGTCGTGCCGCCCTTGGCGACCGCGCCCAGCGACTTCTCGAGGATGGTGGTGAGGCCGCCCGCCTTGTTGCCCGGCGAGGGGTTGTTGTTCATCTCGCCTTCGTTCACCTTGGTGTAGTGCTCCCACCAGTGGATGCGCTCGATCAGTTTTTCGCCGACTTCGCGCTTCGCGGCGCGGCGCGTGAGCAGGTGTTCGGCTCCGTAGATTTCGGGCGTTTCCGAGAGGATGGCGGTGCCGCCGTGCGCCACCAGCAGGTCCACCGCCGCGCCCAGCGCGGGGTTCGCGCTGATGCCCGAATAACCGTCCGAGCCGCCGCATTGCAGGCCGATGGTGATGTGCGACGCGCTGCACGGCACGCGCTTCACGTCGTTGGCACGCGGCAGCATTTCCTGGACGAGGGCGATGCCCCTCTCGACCGTCTTGCGCGTGCCGCCCGTGTCCTGGATGTTGAAGACCTTCAGCGTGTCGCCTTCGCGCAGGCTCGAATGCGCGAGCCAGGCGTTGATCTGGTTCGCTTCGCAGCCCAGTCCGACCACCAGCACGCCCCAGAAATTCGCATGCGTCGCGTAGCCCGCGAGCGTGCGCTCGAGGATCTGCATGCCCATGCCCTCGGTGTCCATGCCGCAGCCCGTGCCGTGCGTGAGCGCGACCACGCCGTCGACCATCGGGAAGTCCTTCATCGCACCGGGATTCGTCTGCCGCGAGAAGTGGTCCGCGATGGCGCGAGCCGCCGTCGCCGAGCAGTTCACGCTCGAGAGGATGCCGATGTAGTTGCGCGTCGCCACGCGGCCGTCCGCGCGGGGGATGCCCATGAAGGTGGCTTCCTTGCGCGCGGGCACGGGCTTCACGTCCGCGCCGAAGGCGTAGTCCCGCGCGAAGTCGCCGCCGTTCGGGCCGACGCCGAGGTTGTGCGTGTGCACGTGCTCGCCCGCCGCGATCGGCTTGCTCGCGAATCCGATGATCTGGTTGTAGCGCCGCACCGGCTCGCCCGCGGCGATGTCGTGCGTCGCGAACTTGTGGCCGGGCGGGATGAGACCCTTGACGGTGACGTTCTCCGCCTGCGCGCCGCCCACGAGCTGGCTGCGCGCGATGAGGACGTCGTCGGCGGGGTGGAGGCGGATGAAGGGGGTCATGGGTCAGAAGAAGTGCTTGGGCAACCAGAGCACGACGCTCGGGAAGTAGGTGATGACGATCAGCGAGCCGAGCAGCGGCACGAGCCACGGCAGGATCGCGATGGTCGTGCGTTCCACCGACAGCTTGGCCACGCGCGCGAGCACGAAGAGCACCATGCCCATCGGCGGATGCAGCAGGCCGATCATCAGGTTGAGCACCATCACGAGGCCGAAGTGGATGAGGTCGATGCCCAGGCGCTGGCAGATCGGCACGAGGATGGGCACGAGGATCGTGATCGCGGCGGTCGGCTCCAGGAAGCAGCCGACGAACAGCATCAGCAGGTTGGCGAGCAGCAGGAAGACCCACGGCTCCTTCGTGAAGCCGAGCACCCATTCGGAGATCGCGGCCGTGACGCCGGTGGCGGTGAGCATCCAGCCGAAGATGCTGGCGGCGGCGACGATGAAGAGCACGGTCGCGGTCGTCTCGACCGTGTCGAGGCACACCTTCACGAACATCGCCCAGGTGAGCGTCTTGTACCAGGCGAGCCCCAGCACCATCGCCCACACGCAGGCGGCGATCGCGCCCTCGGTCGGCGTGAAGAGGCCCGTGGTCATGCCGCCGATCAGCAGCACGGGCGTCATGATGGGCAGCACCGCCTGGAAGCTGAACACCTTGTCCAACCCGAAGAGGATGACGAGGCCGGCCGCGACGGTTGCCTGCGGCGGGAAGTCCGCCTTGGCGATCAGCAGCCACAGGGCGAGCGGCCAGGCGATGACGATGGCCGTCTCCGCGAGGGCCTTGATGAGGCGTCCCCAGTCGAACTTGATGTCGGCGCCCCAGCCGTTCTTGTGCGCGTAGTAGGCGACGGTGAGCATCATGAGGATCGCCATCAGCGCGCCCGGGAGGATGCCCGCGAGGAACAGCGCACCGACGGACACGTTCGCCATCATCCCGTAGATCACGAAGGGCAGCGAGGGCGGGATGATCGGGCCCAGCGTGGCGGATGCGGCCGTGACGCCGACCGCGAATTCGGTGCTGTAGCCGTGGTCCTTCATCGCCTTGATCTCGATCGTGCCCAGGCCCGCCGCGTCGGCGATGGCCGTGCCGCTCATGCCCGCGAAGATCACGGAGCCCAGCACGTTGACGTGGCCCAGGCCGCCCTTGAGCCAGCCGACCAGCGCGAGCGCGAAGTTGTAGATGCGGTTGGTGATGCCCGCGTTGTTCATCAGGTTGCCCGCGAGGATGAAGAACGGCACGGCGAGCAGCGGGAAGCTGTCGATGCCGCTCACCATCCGGTGGATCACCACGAAGGGCGGCGAGCTGCCGGTCCACAGCAGGTAGATGAGCGAGGAGCCCGCCATCGCGATGGCGACGGGCAGGCCCGTCACCATCAATATCAGGAAAACGATCTTCAGCATGCTAGCGATCTTCCATGGTGGATTCGGGACGCTCAAGCACCGTGTAGCCGCGCTTCAGGTGGATGCGCATCACCCAGATGGAGCGCGCGAACATCGCCGCGAAGCCGAGCATGCAGATGCCGTACACGATGTTCATCGGCAGGTCGACGATGGTCATGCGCGCGTTGCCCAGCTTGAGCATCATCTGGATCGTGAGCCCGACGGCCGCGCCGAAGAAGAGCACGCGCAACAGGTCCACCGCACGCGCCATCCAGAACGAGAAGCGTTTGGGCAGGTGGCGATAGAAGAAGTCCACCTGGATATGGTTGTTCTTGGCGACGCCGATGGCCGCGCCGGTAAAGACGGTCGCGATGAGGAAGTAGCGCGCGATCTCTTCCGTCCAGGAGGCGGAGTCGTTCAGCACGTAGCGCGTGACGAACTGGTAGAAGACCGTGAGGCCCAGCAGCCAGAAAAAGCCCAGCGCGACCCAGGCTTCCGGCGTGGTGCCGGAGAGGTCCACCGCTTCGTCCTGCGCGTGGAACTCCCCGTCCTCCCCCATGACCTGCGGCATCTCATCGATCATGGATCGTTCGGGACTGGCCGCCGTCGCGGCCTCCGGGCGGACCGCGCTCATCACTTGATCGCGAGGATCTTGTCGTAGTCGGCCTGGCGATAGCCCTGGTCCGCCGGCTTCGTGGCCTTCAGCACCGCTTCGCGGAACGCGGCCTTGTCCACCGTGATCACGTTGTTGCCCTTCTTCTTGAACTCGTCGACCAGGCGCGCCTCGGAGGCGATGATCTCGCGGCCGGTCTTGTCGGCGGCTTCATGCATCACGTCGGAGAAGATCTTCTTGTCGGCGTCGGACAGCTTGCCCCACAGCTGGCCGGAGACGACGGTGAGCAGCGAGTCGACGATGTGGCCGGTGAGCGAGATGTGCTTCTGCACTTCATAGAATTTCTTGGCTTCGATGGTGGGCAGCGGGTTCTCCTGCGCTTCCACCGTGCCGTTTTGCAGCGCGAGGTAGACCTCGGCGAAGGCGATCGGGGTCGGGTTGGCGCCCAGGGCCTTCGGGAAGGCGAGGTAGGCCGGCGCATCGGGCACGCGGATCTTCAGGCCCTTCATGTCTTCGGGCTTCGCGATGGGGCGGTTGGACGTCACATGGCGCGCGCCGTAGTAGTTCAGCGCGACGATGTGGTTGCCGCTCGCCTTGTCGTAGCCGGAGGCGAGATCGCGGAAGACGTCGCTCTGCGCGTACTTCAGCTGGTGCTCCGCGTCGCGGAAGATGAAGGGGAAGTAGGAGATGGCGAGCGGCTGGTAGCTGCGCGCCGCGAAGCTCGCGCCGGTGAGGATGATGTCCACGGTGCCCAGCGTCAGGCCCTGGTTGATGTCCGACTCCTTGCCGAGCGTGGAGGCGGGGAACACCTGGACCTCGTAGCGGCCGTTGGTGCGCTTCTTGATCTCGTCGCCGGCCCACACCGACCACTTGTGGAAGGGCTCGGAGGTTTCGTAGACGTGGGCCCATTTGAGCTTGGTCTGGGCTTGCGCCAGGGTCGGCAGGGCGCCGGCCGCCGCGAGGGCGCAGGCGGCGATCAGGTGCAGGGCGGAACGCTTGTTCATGGGGTGTCTCCTGGTGGTTGTTGCTGCTGGGCGGTCAAGAAGAATTGGCGCGGCGCCAGCTCGCGCTGAAACGGGAATGGGACTTGTCCATGTGCGACTGCATCGCGGTGCGCGCCGCCTGGGGATCGTGCGCGCGGATGGCCTCCAGCACGATCTCGTGCTCGTGGATCGCCATGCGCCAGGACGGCACGCTCTCGAAATAGTCGCCCAGCCGCTCGAAGAGCGGCCCGCGCCGCGCATCCCAGAAGGTCTGCACGGTTTCCAGCAGCACGACGTTGTCGGCGGCCTGCGCGATGGCGGTGTGGAAGGCGCGGTCGCCCGCGAGTGGCGCGACGCCGCGTTCGGTGTCCTCGCGCATCGCATCGATCGCGTCGGCGATGGATTGCATGTGCTTGCGCTTGGCCTGCACGGCGGCGAGCCCCGCGATCTCGCCTTCGATCACGCGCCGCGCGCGGATCAATTCGAGCGGGCCCCACTCGGAGGCCGGAATCTTCGGCGCCTTCGCCCCGCGCGCGTTCTTGCCCGCGCGCTCCAGCACGTACACGCCGGAGCCGGTGCGCACCTCGACCCAGCCTTCCACCTCGAGCGCGATCAGCGCCTCGCGCACCGAGGGGCGGCTCACGCCCAGCTGCTTGGCCAGGTCGCGCTCCGCCGGCAGCCGGCTGCCCGGCTTGAATTCGCCGGACGTCATGAGCTTGCGCAGCTGCTCGGCGATCTGCCGGTACAGGCGTTGCGGCTCGACGGATTGCAGCGGCATAGGGGCGGCGGGAGGCTTTAAGGGTTAGCCACAAGTGGCCAAGTGGTCAGGCCAATTAATATCCCGTCAAAGCGGCGGCGCAGCATCGGGCAAAACCCGAACGCCGCCGCCGGCAACGCGACGCGTGGAGCACTCATGAGACTCAAGGGCAAGACGGCGCTGGTCACGGCGGCCGGGCAGGGCATAGGCCGCGCGAGCGCGCTGGCCTTGGCGGCGGAGGGGGCGCAAGTCTGGGCGACGGACGTCAACCCGAAACTGCTGGACGGCTACGACGGCGTCGAAGGCGTCCACGCGGTGCAGCTCGACGTGCTGGACAAGGCGGCCATCGGCAAGGTGATCGCGTCCATGCCCTCGCTGGACATCCTGTTCAACTGCGCCGGCTTCGTGCACAGCGGCACCGTGCTGCAGGCCACGGACGAGGAGTGGAACTTCGCGCTGAACCTGAACGTGCGCGCGCAGTTCTGGGCGATCCAGGCGGCGCTGCCGCGCATGCTCGCCGCGGGCCGCGGCAGCATCATCAACATGGCCAGCGTGTGCAGCAGCATCAAGGGCCTGCCCAACCGCTTCATCTACGGCATGTCGAAGGCGGCGGTGCTGGGGCTCACCAAGAGCGTCGCCGCGGACTACGTGGCCGACGGCATCCGCTGCAATGCGATCTGCCCGGGCACGGTGGACACGCCTTCGCTGGCCGACCGCATCAACGCCAACGCGGACCCGGAAGCCGCACGCAAGGCTTTCATCGCGCGCCAACCCATGGGCCGGCTCGCGCAGGCGCACGAGATCGCGCCGCTGGTGGTGTTCCTCGCCAGCGACGAGTCGGTGTTCGTCACCGGGCAGGCGTACGCGGCCGACGGGGGCATCACGATATGAACCAGCTCGACTTCCACGGCCGCCATGCGGTCATCACCGGCGGCGCGACCGGCCTGGGTTTCGCGATTGCACAGCGCCTGGTCGCCTCCGGCGGCAGCGTCACTCTATGGGACCGCGACGACACCGGCGCAAGGAAAGCGGCTGAGTCGCTGGGCGCGAGAGCCTTCGCCGTGCAGGTCGACGTCGCGAACTTTGCTTCCGTGCAGGCCGCCGTCCAGGCCACGCGGAAAAACACTTCGCGCATCGACGCGCTGGTCAACAGCGCCGGCGTGACGGGGCCGAATACCAAGGTGTGGGACTACCCCGTCGACGGCTGGCGGCAGGTGATGGCCGTGAACCTCGACGGCCTGTTCTATTGCTGCCGCGAAATCGTGCCCGTCATGCGCGAGGCAGGCTACGGCCGCATCGTCAACATCGCCTCCGTCGCGGGCAAGGACGGCAACCCGAACGCGAGCGCGTACAGCGCGAGCAAGGCGGCGGTGATGGCGCTCACCAAGTCGCTCGGCAAAGAACTCGCCGACACGAACATCCGCGTCAACTGCGTGACGCCCGCCGCGGTGAAGACCGCGATCTTCGACCAGATGAGCGCGGAGCACATCCAGTTCATGCTCTCGAAGATCCCCATGGGCCGCTTCGGCACGCCCGAGGAAGTCGCGGCGCTGGTCGGCTGGCTGTGCACGGAAGACTGCTCGTTTTCCACCGGCGCGGTGTTCGACCTCTCGGGCGGGCGGGCGACCTACTGAACCGATTTCAATTGCAGCAAGAAAGGACAAGAACATGAAACTCGTGCGCTACGGCAACCCCGGCAAGGAGAAGCCGGGCCTCATCGACGGCGACGGACGCCTGCGGGACCTCTCCGGCGTCGTGCCCGACATCGGCCCGGCGCAGCTGGGCGGCGTGGGCATGGCGCGCATCCGCAAGGCCAACACGTCGAAGCTGCCGCTGGTGCGCGGCACGCCGCGCTTCGGCTGCCCGGTGAACGGCGTCGGCAAGTTCATCGCGATCGGCCTGAACTATGCGGACCACGCCGCGGAATCGGGCGTGCCAATTCCGAAGGAGCCGGTGGTCTTCATGAAGGCGACGAGCTGCATCCAGGGCCCGAACGATCCGGTGATGCTGCCGCGTGGCTCGACCAAGACGGACTGGGAAGTGGAACTCGGCATCGTGATCGGCTCGCGCGCGCGCTATGTGGCGAAGAAGGATGCGATGTCGGTCGTCGCCGGCTACTGCACGATCAACGACGTGAGCGAGCGCGAATACCAGCTCGAGCGCGGCCCGCAATGGGACAAGGGCAAGGGCTGCGACACCTTCGGCCCGATCGGCCCGTGGCTCGTGACCCCCGACGAGATCGAGAACGTGCAGCGCCTGGACATGTGGCTGGACGTGAACGGCAAGCGCATGCAGACGGGCAACACGCGCACGATGATCTTCGATTGCGCCAAGCTCGTGAGCTACGTGAGCCACTTCATGACGCTGCTGCCCGGCGACGTCATCACCACCGGCACGCCGCCCGGCGTGGGCCTGGGCATGAAGCCTCCGACCTACCTGAAGAAGGGCGACGTGATGACGCTGGGCATCCAGGGCCTGGGCGAGCAGCGCCAGCAGGTGGTCGGCTTCAAGGCGTAGCGGGCCGCCCCGGCGCCGGCTTCGGCGCGAGCGCCATGCACAGCGCGGTCACCAGCACCAGCGCGACCGCTTTTTCGTAGTGCTGGAACCCGAGATCGGTGACCATGCTCGGGAACAGCACCACCAGCGCGCAAGCGGGCCACACCTCGCCGTGCGCGACGAAGCGTTTCCACACGAGGCGCACCAGCGCCGCGAGGTAGGCGACGTAGGCGAGCAAGCCCGGCAGGCCCCAGCTGTAGAGGATCTGCGAGATGTCGTTATGGCTGTGCTGCAGCGGGATCATGCCGGGCACCATCATGCGGATGTCCGGGTCGAGGTAATAGCTGCGCCCCGTGAGGATCCACGGCCAGTGCAGCGACTCGCGCACGTACAGCTTGAAGTAGGCGACGCGCAGGTCCGCGCCGCTCTTGTTCTCCGCGAACATCTGCCAGTAGATGCCGGCGGCGAACACGGCGAGCAGGCCCACGGCAAACCACACGCGCACATTGCGCCGGCCGCTCGTCGCGACGATGGCCAGCAGCGCCGCGCACAGCGTCCCCGCGAAGGCGCTGCGCGACTGAACGCAGGCCGCGGGGATCAGCCAGAGCAGTGCGAGCGCGAGCATCGCGCGCCGCGACACGTGGAGATCGGCAAACACCCGCTTCTCGTACACGGGCCCCCACGCGAGGTAGAAGAGCGGCAGGAACAGGCCCGCGAAGTAGTAGGCCTGCCACGCGAGGCCGGAGGCCTGGTAGTGCAGGGGCCCCGCGTCGCGCGGCAACAGCATCAAGGGGTGCCAGCTCAGCTTGGAGCCCGTGACCGCTTCCACCGGCATCGCGATGAAGTGCCACGCGCACAGCAGGCAGAAGATCCCGACGACGAGCGCGAGCCAGCGGGCGTCTTTCAGGAACACCGCCAGGACCGGCAGGCACAGGAAGAGCGCGAGTTGCGGCGGCCACGGATGCGCCGGCGCCACGCCGTGATACCGGCCGATGCTCTCCGACAGGGCGATGGCGCCCGCCAGCAGCAGGGAGGTCACGAGGATCGTGCGGTTGTCGCGCCACAGCCCGCGCAAGGCCTCCCGCTCCAATCCGAAGACGATCAGCCCGCCGGTGATGATCAGGGCGAGGAACACCTTGTTGTCGGGCGCGGCGACTGTCGCGCCGTGGAAAGCCAGGAAGAGAAACGAGAGCAGCCAGAGCGGCGGCGCCGCGCGGCGAAGGAGCTGGACGAGGTTCTGTGGCAACGGGAAGGGGGCCCCTGAATGGGCTGGCGCATTCTACTGAGCGACGCCTGCGCGCCCTGAAACGCACGCTTTCGTGCGCGTTGCCTAGGGTTTACCCGCGCCGACGCTAGAAGCGTCGCTCTAGAGCCCCCCTGCCCGGTGACCCGTCCCGGCAAATCATGCAAAATAGAACGACCGTTCGTTTTATTTCCTGCCCCATGTCCGTCACCGAATTGCCCGTGAAATCGCCCCGCGCCCCGCGCGACGGACGTGCCTTGCAAAAAGGCCAGCAGACCAAGGCCGCGATCGTGGACGCGGCACTCGGCCTCGCGACGCAGATCGGGCTCGAAGGGCTTTCCATCGGCGCGCTCGCCGAAGTCACGCAGATGAGCAAGTCCGGGGTCTTCGCGCACTTCGGCTCGCGCGAGGAGCTGCAGATCTCCGTGATACGCGAGTACCACACGCGCTTCGAGGAAGAAGTGTTCTATCCCGCGATGCGCGAGCCGCGCGGGCTGCCGCGCCTGCGCGCCATGTTCGGCAACTGGATGAAGCGCACCTCGATCGAGATCGACTCGGGCTGCATCTACATCAGCGGCGCCGTCGAGTTCGACGACCGCACGGGCCCCGTACGCGACGCGCTCGCGGGCTCCGTGAAGACCTGGCTCGCCGCCATGCAGCGGGCCGTCGTCGCCGCGCAGGAGGAAGGCCACCTGCGCAGCGACGTGGATCCGGGCCAGATGCTCTTCGAGATCCACGGCCTCATCCTCGCGTTGCACTACGAGGCGCGCTTCCTGAAATACCCCGGCTCCATCGCCCGCGCCAACGCGGGCTTCGACAACATCCTCAGGCAGTACGGCGCGAAGGACGCGCCGCCCGCGCGCGCGGCAGCGCCGGCCAAAGCCCCCAGATCAACCAAGACCCCCAAGGAGTAACCATGCCCACCTACACCCCGCCCCTGCGCGACATGCAGTTCGTCATGCACGAAGTGCTGAAGATCGCCGACGAGTACAAGGCCATGCCGCGGCACGCCGACGTGGACGTGGACACCATCAACGCCATCCTCGAAGAGGGCGGCAAGTTCGCCAGCGAAGTCACCTTCCCGCTCAACATCGGCGGCGACGAGGAAGGCTGCAGGCTGAACCAGGAGACCCATGAAGTCACGACCCCCAAAGGCTTCAAGGAGGCGTACCACAAGTACGTTGAAGGCGGCTGGCCGGCGCTCTCGTGCGATCCCGAGTACGGCGGCCAGGGTTTGCCCATCGTGGTGAACCAGGCTTTCTACGAAATGCTCAATTCCGCGAACCAGGCGTGGACGATGTACCCGGGCCTCACGCACGGCGCGTACGAGGCGCTGCATGCGCACGGCACGCCCGAGCAGAAGAAGACCTACCTGCCCAAGCTCACGAGCGGGGAGTGGACCGGCACCATGTGCCTGACCGAGCCGCACTGCGGCACCGACCTCGGCATGCTGCGCACCAAGGCCGAGCCGCAGGCGGACGGCACCTACAAGATCACCGGCAACAAGATCTTCATCAGCGCGGGCGAGCACGACTTCGTCGCGAACATCGTGCACCTGGTGCTCGCGCGCCTGCCCGACGCTCCCCAGGGCAGCAAGGGCATCAGCCTGTTCATCGTTCCCAAGTTCAACGTGAACAAGGACGGCTCGCTCGGCTCGCGCAACGGCGTCTACTGCGGCGGCCTCGAGCACAAGATGGGCATCCACGGAAACGCGACGGCGCAGATCGTGCTGGACGGGGCCGTCGGCACGCTGGTGGGCGAGCCCAACAAGGGCCTGCAGGCGATGTTCGTCATGATGAATGCCGCGCGCATCGGCGTGGGCATGCAGTCGCTGGGCCTCACGGAAGTCGCGTTCCAGAATGCGCTGGCCTATGCGAAGGACCGCATCCAGATGCGTTCGCTCTCGGGCGTGAAGGCCAAGGACAAGCCGGCCGACCCGATCATCGTGCACCCCGACGTACGCAAGATGCTGCTCACCGCCAAAGCGTATGCCGAGGGCGGCCGCGCGCTGTCGATGTTCTGCTCGCTGCTGATCGACCGTGAACTGCACCACCCGGACGAGAAGGTCCGCAAGGAATCGGAGGAACTCGTCGCGCTGCTCACGCCGATCGTGAAGGCTTTCCTCACCGACAACGGCCACATCGCGACGAACGCGTGCATGCAGGTTTTCGGCGGCCACGGCTTCATCAAGGAATGGGGCATGGAGCAGTTCGTGCGCGACAACCGCATCAACATGATCTACGAAGGCACGAACACCGTGCAGTCGCTGGACCTCCTGGGCCGCAAGGTGCTGGGCAACAACGGCGCGACGCTGAAGAAATTCGGCAAGATGGTCGCGCAGCTGGTGGAGGAAGAGGGCGTCAACGAGAAGATGGCGGAGTTCATCAACCCGGTCGCCTACCTCGGCGAGCAGATGACGAAGTTCACCACGGAGATCGGCTTCAAGGGCTTCCAGAACCCCGACGAAGTGGGGGCCGCCGCCGTGGACTACCTGCGCGTCGCCGGCCACCTGGTGTTCGGCTACTTCTGGGCGCGCATGGCGCAGGTCGCGCTGCGCGAAATCGCCGCCGGCAACACCGACCCGTTCTATCAGGCCAAGCTGCAGACCGCGCGCTTCTACTTCGCCAAGCTGTTCCCGGAGACCGCGACGCTGATGCGCACCGCGCGCGCGGGCAGCAAGGTGCTGATGGACACGGACCTGGCACTGGCCTGAACGGAACACGAACCATGAACCGATTCCAGGTGAAGAAAGTCGCCGTGCTCGGCGCCGGCGTGATGGGCGCGCAGATCGCGGCGCATCTCGTGAACGTGAAGGTGCCGGTCGTGCTGTTCGACCTGCCCGCGAAAGAGGGGCCGAAGAACGGCATCGTGACGAAGGCGATCGAGGGGCTCAAGAAATTGAAGCCCTCGCCGCTGGGCGTGGCCGACGACGCGGCCCTGATCCAGCAGGCGAACTACGAAGAGCACATGGAGCAGTTGAAGGACTGCGACCTGATCATCGAGGCCATCGCCGAGCGCATGGACTGGAAGCTCGACTTGTACAGGAAGATCGCGCCCTTCATCGCGCCGCACGCGATCGTGGCATCGAATACTTCGGGCCTCTCGATCACGAAGCTGTCCGAGGCGCTGCCGCAGGAGATCAAGCCGCGTTTTTGCGGCATCCACTTCTTCAACCCGCCGCGCTACATGGTCCTGGTGGAGCTGATCGACACGCCGACGACGGACCCGCACATCCTCGACGACCTGGAAACCTTCGTGACCAGCGGGCTGGGCAAGGGCGTCGTGCGCGCGAAGGACACGCCGAACTTCATCGCCAACCGCGTCGGCATCGCGGGCATGCTGGCGACGATGAAGGAGGTCGAGAAATTCGGCCTCACTTACGACGTCGTCGACGATCTCACCGGCAAGAAGCTCGGACGCGCGAGCTCCGGCACCTTCCGCACCGCGGACGTCGTGGGCCTGGACACGATGGCGCATGTGATCAAGACGCTGCAGGACAACCTGAACGCGGACACCGACCCGTTCTATGCGAGCTTCGGCACGCCCGAGGTGTTGAAGACGCTGCTGGACATGGGCCACCTCGGCCAGAAGTCCAAGGCGGGCTTCTACAAGAAGGTCGGGCGCGACGTCCTGCGGTTCGAGGCGGAGAGCAGGGAGTACGTGCCGGGCGGCGAGAAGGCCGACGAAGTCTATGGCCGCATGCTGAAGAAGCCGGCCGGTGAGCGGCTGAAGCTGCTGCGCAATTCGGAAGGCGCGCAGGGCCAGTTCCTGTGGGCGATCCTGCGCAACAGCTTCCACTACGCAGCTGTGCACCTCGCGTCGATCGCCGAGACGGCGCGCGACGTGGACTTCGCGATGCGCTGGGGCTTCGGCATGAAGCAGGGGCCGTTCGAGCTCTGGCAGGAAGCCGGCTGGTTGCAGGTGGCGAAGTGGATCGAGGAAGACATTGCCGCGGGCAAGACGCTGTCGAGCGCGGCGCTGCCCGATTGGGTTACCAAGGGGCCCGTGGCGGAAGCAGGCGGCGTGCACACGCCGAAGGGCTCGTGGAACCCGACCTCGAAGCAGTTCGAGCCGCGCCGCGTGCTGCCGGTGTACTCGCGCCAGCTGTTCCCCGAGGTCATGCTCGGCAGCGGTGCGCCGTCGTACGAGACCGCGGGCAAGACGCTGCACGAGGATGATTCCATCCGCCTGTGGACGATGGACGACGAGGTCCTCATCGCGAGCGTCAAGACCAAGATGCACGCGATCAGTCCCGAAGTCGCCGAGGGCCTCCAGATGGCCGTGGACATTGCGGAGAAGGATTACCAGGGCGTGGTGATCTGGTCCGGCGACGACCCGTTCTCGGCCGGCGCGGACCTGCAGGCGATGCTGCCTGCCTTCATGGCCGTGGGCGTGAGCGCGATCGACGATGCGGAAGGCTTCCTGCAGCAGACGATGCTGCGCATGCGCTACGCCAACGTGCCGGTGATCTCCGCGATCCGCGGGCTGGCGCTCGGCGGCGGCTGCGAGATGGCCGTGTATTCGAGCCGGCGTGTCGCCGCGATGGAGAGCTACATCGGCCTCGTGGAAGTCGGCGTGGGACTCGTGCCCGGCGCGGGCGGCCTCACCTACATCGCGCGCCGCGCGGCGGAGAACCTCGCGAAGTCGACGAACAAGGACTTCCTGCCCTTCCTCACCGAGGGCTTCACCGCCGCGGCGATGGCGAAGGTCGGCACCAGCGCGATCGAGTCGCGCCAGCTCGGCTACCTGCTGGAGAGCGACCTCATCGTGCCGAACAAGGACGAGTTGCTGTTCGTCGCGGTGAATGAAGCGAAGGCGATGTTCGCGGCCGGTTATCGCCCGCCGCTCAAGCGCCAGTTCCCGGTGGCGGGACGCAGCGGCAAGGCGACGATCCAGGGCCAGCTCGTGAACATGCGCGACGGCGGCTTCATCAGCGCCCACGACTTCCACATCGCCTCGCTGATCGCGAACGTGGTGACGGGCGGCGACGTGGACGCCGGGACGATGGTGACGGAGGAATACCTGATGACGCTGGAGCGCCAGGCGTTCTGCGCGCTGCTGACGCACCCGAAGACGCAGGAGCGAATCATGGGGATGCTGTCGACGGGGAAGCCGCTCAGAAACTGATCTCGCCTTGCTCCCTCCCCCGGGGGAGCAAAAACCCAATACCTCGTTCGCGACAGCGAACGACCGACCCACAGGAGCCCCCATGAAACAAATCCAGGAAGCCTATATCGTCGCCGCCACGCGCACGCCGATCGGGCGCTCGCATCGCGGCTTCTTCCGCAACACGCGCCCGGACGACCTGCTCGCCACCGCGCTGCGCTCCGCGCTTTCGCAGGTCCCCGGGCTCGACCCCACGGCCATCGAAGACGTCATCTGCGGCTGCGCGATTCCCGAGGCGCAGCAGGGCCTGAACGTCGCGCGCATCGGCGCGGTGCTGGCCGGCCTGCCCAAAAGCGTGGGCGGCATCACCGTCAACCGCTTCTGCGCGTCGGGCCTGTCCGCCGTGCAGATGGCTGCCGACCGCATCCGCGTGGGCGAGGCCGACGTGATGATCGCGGCCGGCACCGAGAGCATGAGCATGGTGCCGATGATGGGCAACTCGCCGTCGCTCTCGCCCACCATCTTCAGCAACCCCGACGACATCGAGAGCTACGGAATCGCCTACGGCATGGGCCTCACGGCGGAGAAGGTCGCGCAGCAGTGGAAGGTGAGCCGCGACGCGCAGGACGAATTCGCGTACCGCTCGCACATGAAGGCCCTGGCCGCGATGAAGGCCGGCGAATTCGCGAACGAGATCACGCCGGTGGACGTCGCGGAGCGCAGCGTGGACCTCGACTCCGCGGAAGTCACCGTGAGCACCCGCACCGTGAACCTCGACGAGGGCGCTCGCCCCGACACCACGGTGGAAGGCCTTGCAAAGCTGAAGACGGTGTTCGCCGCGCGCGGCTCCGTGACGGCCGGCAACAGCTCGCAGACGTCCGACGGCGCCGGCGCGCTGATCCTCGCGAGCGAGGCGGCCGTGAAGCGCTTCGGGCTGAAGCCGCTCGCGCGCTTCGTGAGTTACGCGAGCCGCGGCGTGCCGCCGCACATCATGGGCATCGGCCCGATCGAGGCGATTCCGGCGGCGCTGCGCTATGCGGGCCTCAGGCAGGACGACATCGACTGGATCGAGCTCAACGAAGCCTTCGCCGCGCAGTCGCTGGCGGTGATCAACACGCTCGGCCTGAACGCGGACAAGGTCAACCCGATGGGCGGCGCCATCGCGCTCGGCCACCCGCTCGGCGCGACCGGCGCTATCCGGTCGGCGACAGTCGTTCACGCGCTGCAGCGCAAGAATCTGAAATACGGCATGGTGACCATGTGCGTCGGCATGGGCCAGGGCGCCGCGGGGATTTTCGAACGCGTCTAGTCTTTGAGGTTTGCACGAGGGCTGTGAATGCACGCATTTGATCTGGCGGTCTCGCTCGCGCCCGCGGGCGAGGGCACATGGCAGGGCCATACCAGCCCGGCCTACGCCAACATGATCGGGCCCTTCGGCGGCATCACCGCGGCGCAAGCCTTGCAGGCGGTGATGCAGCATCCGCAGCGCCTCGGCGATCCGGTGGCGTTCACCGTCAACTTCGCGGCGGCCCTGCAGGACGGCGAGTTCACGGTCCTCGCGAGGCCCGCGCGCACGAATCGCTCCACGCAGCACTGGATCGTCGAGGTGCGCCAGGGCGAAGCGACGGTGATCACCGCCACGGCCGTGACCGCCGTGCGCCGCGAGACCTGGGGCATCGAAGAGGTGCCGCTGCCTCGAGTTCCCCGGCCTTCGGACGTTGCCGCGCCCGACCGCAAGGGCCGCGTCGAGTGGATCAACCGCTACGACATGCGCTTCATCGCCGGCGGATTCCCGGCCGTGTGGGACGGTTCGGAAAGCCAGCACAGCCGCACGCAGCTCTGGGTGCGCGACAACCCGCCGCGCCCGCTCGACTTCCTCTCGCTCACCGCGCTGTCCGACGTGTTCTTCCCGCGCATCTGGCGCCGCCGCGCGACGCTCACGCCCATCGGCACCGTCACGATGACGGTGTACTTCCACGCGGGCAGCGAGCACCTGCGCGAGACGGGGGACGGCTACCTGCTGGGCCAGGCCCAGGCGCAGGGCTTTCGCAACGGCTACTTCGACCAGACGGCGCAGATGTGGAACGAGGCGGGTGAACTGCTGGTGACCACGCACCAGGTCGTCTACTACAAGGAGTGAGCATGGCAGACAGGCAACCCGTCGCGCTCGTCATCGGCGCGGGCGACGCCACCGGCGGCGCGATCGCGCGGCGATTCGCCAAGGGCGGCTACACCGTGTGCGCGACGCGCCGCACGCTGGACAAGCTGCAGCCGCTCATCGACCGCATCCAGGCAGACGGCGGCCAGGCGCACGGCTTCGCGTCGGACGCGCGCAAGGAAGAAGAAGTCGTGGCGCTCATCGAGAAGATCGAGTCGACGATCGGCGCGATCGACGTGCTCGTCTTCAACATCGGCGCGAACGTGCCCAGCAGCATCCTGGAGGAATCCGCGCGCAAGTACTTCAAGGTGTGGGAGATGGCGTGCTTCGGCGGGTTTCTCAACGCGCGCGAAGTCGCGAAGCGCATGGTGGCGCGCGAAGGCGACGGCGTGCGGCGCACGATCATCTTCACCGGCGCGACCGCGTCGCTGCGCGGCTCTGCCAACTTCGCGGCCTTCGCCGGCGCGAAGCATGCCCTGCGCGCGCTCGCGCAGAGCATGGCGCGCGAGCTCGGCCCGCGCGGCATCCACGTCGCGCACACGATCATCGACGGCGCGATCGACACCGAGTTCATCCGCGAGAATTTTCCGCAGCGATATGCCCTGAAGGACCAGGACGGGATCCTGAACCCCGAGCACATCGCCGACGCCTACTGGATGCTGCACATGCAACCGCGCGATGCGTGGACGCACGAGCTCGACCTGCGACCCTGGATGGAGAAGTTCTGATGGCGAAGACCCTGGAGTTCTACTTCGACTACGGCAGCCCGGCCGCGTACCTCGCGTGGACGCAGGTGCCGCGCATCGCGCAGGAGACCGGTGCGCGCATCGAGTACAAGCCGATGCTGCTCGGCGGCGTGTTCCAGGCGACGTCCAACCGCTCGCCGATGGAGGTGCCGGCCAAGGGCGCCTACATGCAGGAAGACCTGCAGCGCTTCGCCACACGCTACGACGTGCCGTACCGGCACAACCCGCACTTCCCGATCAACACGCTGATGCTGATGCGCGGGGCGGTCGGCCTGCAGATGCGCGAGCCGGCGAAGCTCGTTCCCTACGGCGACGCGATCTACCGCGCGATCTGGGTGGACGGCCGGAACATGAACGACCCCGCCACGGTCGGCGCGGTGCTGAAGGAGGCCGGTTTCGATCCGCAGTCCCTGCTCGCGCTCACCGCCGAGCAGGAAGTGAAGGACCGCCTCAAGTCGGTCACGCAGGAGGCGGTGTCGCGCGGCGTCTTCGGCGCGCCCACGTTCTTCGTCCATGGCCGCATGTACTGGGGCCAGGACCGTCTCGATTTCGTCAAGCAAGCATTGGAAGCCACATCATGAGCACAGACATCCTCACCCACGTCGAATCCGGCGTGATGACCATCACCCTGAACCGACTGGAGCGCAAGAACTCCATCACCTCCGACATGTACGGCGCGATGGCCGGGGCGCTCGCCACGGCGCAATCCGATGCTTCCGTGCGCGTCGTCGTGATCCAGGGGCACGAGACCGTGTTCAGCGCGGGCAACGATATCGGGGACTTCCTGAACAAGCCGCCCGCCGGGATGGATTCGCCCGTGTTCCGCTTCCTGCACGGGATCGCGACCTTCCCCAAGCCGCTGATCGCCGCGGTGTGCGGGCCCGCGGTGGGGATCGGCACGACGCTGCTGATGCACTGCGACCTCGTCTATGCCGGCGACAACGCCGCCTTCTCGCTGCCCTTCGTCAACCTGGGCCTGTGCCCGGAGGCCGCGTCCAGCCTGCTGGTCCCGCAGATGTTCGGCTACCACCGCGCGGCGGAGGCGCTGCTGCTCGGCGAGCCCTTCATGGCCGAGGCCGCGCTGGAAGTCGGCATCGTCAACCGCGTGGTGCCGCCGACGGAAGCCAATGGCGTGGCGCAGGCCGCCGCGCGCAAGCTCGCGGCCAAGCCGCAAAGCTCGCTCATCGAGACCAAGCGCCTCATGAAGCAGGGCCAGCAGCAGCTCGTGCTGCAGCAGATGGCCGAGGAGGGCAAGAGCTTCGGCCGCATGCTGGGCGAGCCGGCCGCGAAGGAAGCTTTCGGGGCCTTCATGGAGAAGCGCAAACCCGATTTTTCGAAGGTGTGAACATGACGCTCAAAGGAAAAACCCTCTTCATCACCGGCGCCTCGCGCGGCATCGGCCTCGCGATCGGCAAGCGTGCGGCAGCCGATGGCGCGAACGTCGTCATCGCGGCGAAGACGGCCGAGACCAACCCGAAGCTGCCTGGCACGATCTACTCGGCCGCGAAGGAGATCGTGGCGGCCGGCGGCAAGGCGCTTCCGCTGCAGGTGGACATCCGCGACGAGGAGGGCGTCATCGCAGCCGTGGCGGCCACTGTGGCGGCCTTCGGCGGCATCGACATCCTCGTCAACAACGCCAGCGCGATCAGCATGACGGACACCGAGCACACGCCGATGAAGCGCTACGACCTCATGAACGGCGTGAACGCGCGCGGCACCTACCTGTGCACGCAGGCCTGCCTGGCCGAGCTCAAGCGCTCGGCCGAGGCCGGCCGCAGCCCGCACGTGCTGAACATGTCGCCGCCGCTTTCCATGAAGCAGCACTGGTTCGCGCCGCACACGGCCTACACCATGGCCAAGTACGGCATGAGCATGTGCACGCTGGGCCATTCGGGCGAGTTCCGGAAATACGGCATCGCGGTGAACAGCCTCTGGCCGCGCACCGCGATCGCGACCGCCGCGCTGCAGATGATCCCGGGTGTGAACACCGACATGTGCCGCAAGCCGGAGATCCTGGCCGACGCCGCGTACTTCATCCTGACCAGCGCCAGCAGCAACACCGGCAACTTCTTCATCGACGACGAAGTGCTGCGCGACAACGAGATCACCGATCTCGAGAAGTATTCCGTGAAGCCGGGCACGAAGAACTTCATCCCGGACTTTTTCATCGACTGAGGCCCGCGCTGTGCGCTGCTGAGATTGCCGCCCTACGGGATTGTATGTACAATTTCGTATGGGCATCCGGTTCGAATGGGACGCGGCAAAGGCCGCCTCGAATCTTCGCAAACACGGGGTCAGCTTCGAACTGGCAATGCATGTCTTTGGCGACCCCCTGGCATTCAGCCATCAGGACCGGATCGAGGGCGGCGAGCAGAGGTGGCAAACCCTGGGCAGGGTGGACGGCGTGCTCCTCCTCCTGGTTGCACATACTGTGTGGGACGACGAGGAAGGCGAGGTCATCCGCATCATTTCGGCACGGCAAGCGACGCGCAAGGAGAAACGTGACTATGAGCAAGAAAATGGTCAGGCGTGAATTCGATCCTGCGAATCCACCCGCACTCACTGCGAAGCAGAAGGCGCAGGCCGCTGCGTTGCGTCACCGGCCGGAGGGCAAGGTGGACACGAGCGATGTTCCACCGCTCTCCAGGGAGTTCTGGCGGAACGCCGTGCGCAACCCGTTTTACAAACCGACCAAGACGGCGACGACGGTGCGGGTGGATTCGGACGTACTGCTCTGGCTGAAGTCCGAAGGCAAGGGCTACCAGACGCGGCTCAACTCCATCTTGCGTGAGGCGATGATCAAGGAAGTGACCAAGCGCTGAGTGCATCCTGGTGCCGGGTCGATCGGCATTGTCCCCGTGAGCGCAACAGTGCATCCCGTTGCGCCATCTTTATACCGGGCCCCATAAGCCCTACATTGGTGGCATGCCGTCCTTCGGCTTCCAACAGGGAAAGACCATGACCCGCCTGCCTTCGCTCTTCGTCTCCCACGGCGCGCCCACCTTCGCGACCGAGCCCGGCCGCGCCGGCCCCTTGCTGCGCGACACCGCGCAAAGCCTGCCGCGTCCCAAGGCCGTGCTGATCCTGTCCCCGCACTGGATCACGCGCGACGTGGAAGTGAGCACCGCGGCGGCGCCCGAGACGATCCACGACTTCGGCGGCTTCCCCGACGAGCTCTACCAGATCCAGTACCCCGCTCCCGGCTCGCCGGAAGTCGCCGCACGCGCGATCGAACTGCTGCAGGCCGCCGGCTTCAAGGCCCGCGCCAACCCCAGCCGCGGCCTGGACCATGGTGCGTGGGTGCCCGTGCGTCACATGTATCCCGACGCCGACGTGCCGGTGGTGCAGGTGTCGATGCCGCACACGCTCGACGGCGAATCCGCCCTCGCATTCGGCCGCGCGCTCGCGCCGCTGGCCGATGAAGGCGTGCTGATCATCGGCTCGGGCAGCCTCACGCACAACCTCTACGAATTCCGTGGCGGCGCCACCGAAGCCGCGCCCTACGCAGTGGAGTTCGTCGACTGGGCGCGCAAGGCGGTGCGTGGGCACGACGCCAATGCCCTCTCGCATTACCTGGAATCCGCGCCGCACGCGAAGCGCGCGCACCCGACGCCGGACCACTACCTGCCGCTGCCCTTCGCCTACGGTGCGGCACCGCAGGGCGGGGAGGTGAAGGTCCTCGACGGTGGCATCCTCTACGGCATGCTCGCGATGGAGTCCTATCTCTTCGGCGACGCGCAGGCTGCCGCGGCGTGAGCACCGCCCAGGGCGCCGTCGTCGTCCAGCAACCCGAGGGCGCCGCGGAGCATCTCTTCCTGCTGTTCCATGGCGTTGGCTCCGACGCGCCCAACCTCGCGCCCCTGGGCCGCACGCTCGCGCAGGCGTTTCCGCGGGCCGCGGTCATCAGCGTGGCCGCGCCGCATGTCTCGGATTTCGGCAGTGGCCGGCAATGGTTTTCGGTGAGCGGCGTCACGGAAGCGAACCGCCTGGCGCGCGTCGAGGCGGCGATGCCGGCTTTCGCCGCCACGGTGCGCGAATGGCAGGCCCGCTTCGGCGTGGGCCCGCAAGCCACGACGCTCGTGGGCTTCTCGCAAGGCTCGATCATGGCGCTCGAATCCGCGCGCCTGGGCCAGGCACTGGCCGGCCGCATCGTCGCCTTCGCGGGACGCTTCTCGGTGCTGCCGCAGCAGGCGCCGCCGGATACAACGCTGCATCTCATCCATGGCGAGGCCGACCCGGTGATCCCGGCCGCGCAGACCCGGATCGCGGCAGAGCGGCTCAGGGTGCTGGGCGCGGACGTCACGGCGGACTTCTTTCCCTCCGCCGCCCACGAAATCACTCCTGACATGCAGCGGTCGATGATCGACCGGTTGACGCGCCGGGTTTTGTAGACTGGCGCCTTCCATCCCCAGGAGACGCGCGATGCCCTACATGTTGTTGATCCAGGAGCCCGTCGGCCAGCGCGCGACGCGCACCCAGGCCGAAGGCGAGGCGGTGTTCGCGCGCATGCTCCGGTTCGCGGACGAGCTGAAGACGCGCGGGGTGCTGCGCGGCGTCGAATCGCTGAGCTCGCCCCGCGAAGGCGCCGCGCGCGTCCAGGTGCGGGGCGGTAAGGCGCAGGTGCTGGACGGACCCTTCGCCGAAGCCAAGGAAATGGTGGGCGGCTTCTTCCTGGTGGATGTGGCGACGCGCGAAGAAGCGGTCGCCATCGCGCGCGAGTGCCCCGCCGCCGAATGGGCCACGGTCGAAGTGCGCGCCACCGGCCCCTGCTACACCTGAATGCAAAGTGGGGGGCGCCTGTCGATTTGCCGCCCCGCCCTTCGTCGTATGAACAGGGACGCCATGCGAGTGGCACCCCGGCGATTCATCCGCACAAGGAGCACCCCATGAAATTCATGATCATCGTCAAGGCCACCGCCGATTCCGAAGCGGGTCGTTTCCCGCCGGACGCGGAGGCGCTGTTCCAGTCCATGGCCGCCTACCACGAAGACCTCACCAAGGCCGGCGTGCTGCTCGACGCGGCGGGCCTGCAGCCCTCCAGCAAGGGCTGGCGTGTGCGCTACGAAGGCGGCAAGCGCCAGGTGGTGGACGGGCCTTTCGCCGAATCGAAGGAACTCATCGCGGGCTACACGCTGATCCAGGTGCGCGACCGCGCCGAGGCGCTGGAATGGTCGCGCCGCTTCCCGAACCCGGTGGGCGAGAACCAGCCGGCCGAGATCGAGGTGCGGCAGGTCTACGGGATGGAAGACTTCGAGCCGCACACGTCGCAGGCGACGCGGGACCGTTTCCAGAAGATCGGCATGGAATAGGGGCCGCCCATTGAGCATGCTGTCCCCCACCCATGAGGCCATCGCCGCCGTCTGGCGCATCGAGTCCGCGAAGATCGTCGCCGGCGTGGCGCGCATGGTGCGGGACGTGGGCCTCGCGGAGGAACTCGCGCAGGACGCGCTGGTCTCCGCCCTGGAGCACTGGCCCTCGGACGGCGTGCCCGACAACCCCGGCGCCTGGCTCATGCGCACCGCCAAGAACAAGGCGCTGGACCGGCTGCGGCGCAACAGGAACCTCGACGAGAAGCTGGAGCAGCTGGGCCATGACCTCGAAGCGCAGGAGGCATTGATCGTGCCCGACTTCGTGGATGCCCTGGACGAAGCGCGCGCCGACGAGATCGGCGACGACCTGCTGCGGCTCATCTTCACGGCGTGCCACCCGGTGCTGTCGACCGAGGCGCGCGTGGCGCTGACGCTCAAGCTCCTCGGCGGGCTCACCACGCACGAAATCGCGCGTGCGTACCTCGTGCCGGAGCCCACCATCGCGCAGCGCATCGTGCGCGCCAAGCGCACGCTGGGGGAGGCGAAGGTGCCCTTCGAGTTGCCCCGCGGGGACGACCTCGGGGAGCGTCTCGCCTCCGTGCTCGAGGTCGTCTACCTCGTCTTCAACGAAGGCTACACGGCCACCGCCGGGGAAGACTGGATGCGCCCCGCGCTGTGCGACGAGGCGCTGCGGCTCGCCCGCATGCTCGCCGAACTCGCGCCCGCGCAGCCGGAAGTCCACGGCCTCGTCGCCTTGCTGGAGCTGCAGTCGTCCCGCGCCAAGGCGCGTGTCGATGCGAAGGGCGATCCCGTCCTGCTGATGGAGCAGGACCGCGCGCGGTGGGACCGCCTGCTCATCCGGCGCGGGCTCGTCGCGCTGGAGCGCGCGGAGAAGCTCGGCGGTGCGCTCGGGCCGTATGCGCTGCAGGCGGCCATCGCGGCCTGCCACGCGCGCGCCGCGACGGCGCAGCAGACGGACTGGAATCGCATCGCCGCGCTCTACGACGCGCTGGCGCAACTCGCGCCTTCGCCCGTGGTGGAGCTCAACCGGGCCGTCGCCGTCGGCATGGCGTTCGGGCCGGCTGCGGGGCTGGAGATCGTCGATGCCTTGCAGGCGGACAAGTCGCTGCGCAACTACCAGTGGCTCCCCAGCGTGCGCGGCGACCTGCTCGCGAAGCTCGGCCGCGCCGACGAGGCCCGCGAGGAATTCAAGCGCGCCGCCGCGCTGGCGGGCAATGCGCGCGAAAAGGAACTGCTGCTGGCCCGCGCCCGGGCTCTTTAGGCCAGCCCATCCGTCGGAAACCGCCGACACCTGCGCGGCGCGCTCTCCCACGCAAGCTCAGCCACGTCGGACGTAGCCTACGAAGGCGTATCGCATCCCCGCGATTCCAGGAGACGACATGACCCACAAGACGCTGCGCCAGCGCTTCGCCCCCACGATCCTCGCTGCATTGCTCGCCATCGGCGGCATCGCACTGGCCGACCCTCCTTCGCGCGTCGCGCGGCTTTCCTACCTGAGCGGAGCCTCCAGCTTCTCTCCCGGCGGCGAGCGCGACTGGGTGCGCGCCAACATCAACCGGCCGATGGTGACGGGCGACCGCCTGTGGGTGGAGAACGGCGCACGCGCCGAGCTGCAGCTCGGGTCCACCGCGATCCGCGTGGGCGGCGCGACCAGCCTCACGCTGCTCAACATCGACGACCGCACCGCGCAGGTCCAGCTCACGCAGGGCACCCTCAGCATCCGCGTGCGCAAGCTCGACCGCAACCAGGTGGTGGAGATCGACACGCCCAACCTCGCCTATTCCATCAAGGCGCCGGGCACCTACCGCGTGGTGGTCGATCCCGACGGCCGCGCGACGACCGTCTCCGTGCGTGGCGGCCTGGCCAATGTCTACGGCGAAGGCCGCGCCTTCATCGTGAAGGACAAGCAGACCTACCGCTTCTACGGCAACGGCCTGCGCGACTACGAAACCTATGCCGTGTGGCGGCAGGACGACCTCGACCGCTTCGCGGCCGAGCGCGACCGCCGCTGGGATTCCTCGCCGTCGCGGCGCTATGTGTCTGCCGAAATGATCGGCTACGAGGACCTCGACCAGAACGGCACGTGGCGCAAGGTGAACGACTACGGCAACGTGTGGATCCCCAGCCGCGTGTCGCGCGACTGGGCGCCCTACCGCGACGGGCACTGGTCCTGGGTGGAGCCCTGGGGCTGGACCTGGGTCGATGACGCCGCGTGGGGCTTCGCGCCTTCGCACTACGGCCGCTGGGTCCACCTCGACATCGGCTGGGCCTGGGTGCCCGGCCCGGCGACGGTGCGGCCCGTGTACGCGCCCGCGCTCGTCGCCTTCGTCGGCGGCGACGGGCCGCGCGGCGGCGGCAATGTCGGCTGGTTCCCGCTCGCCCCGCGCGAGGTGTACCGGCCGTCCTACGCCGTGAGCCGCGAGTACTTCACCAATGTGAACACCAGCAACACCTACATCAGCAACCGCACGGTGATCGTCAACCAGTACAACGCGCCGCCGCCGGCGAACGTGACGTACGTGAACCAGGGCGTGCCCGGCGCCGTGGTGGCGATGCTCGCCGCCGCCTTCGCGCAGTCGCGCCCGGTGGAGCGCGAGCGCGTGCAGGTGACGCGCGAGATGTTCTCGAGCGGGCCGCCGCGCGCCGTGGCGAATGTCGCGCCCTCGCGCACCAGCATCGTCGGTGGCGCACCCGCGCAGGCCGCCAAGCCGCCGGAAGCCGCGCAGACGCGTCCTGTCGTCGCGCAAGTGAAGCCGCCGCCCCCGCCCGTCGCCTTCGAGGTCCGCCAGAAGACCATCGCCGACAACACCGGCAAGCCGCATGACGCGGCCGCGGTGGCCGCGGTGAAGCCTGCGTCGCCCGCGCCTGCCGCAGTGGCCCCGCCGATCACCGTCGTGCCGCCGGTCGCGGCCGTCGCGGCGCCGCCCAAGCCCGCGAGTGCGCCGATGCCCGCGGCCGGAGCGTCCGCGCCGCAGGCGCCTGCGTCCGCACCGGGCACACCCCCGCCACCCGCGAGGACCGCGTCGCAGCCTGCCGCTGCCACACCGCCCACCCCCCCCGCGCCCGCCACGCCGGCGACCCCGCCTGCGCCGCCCGCCCGCGCTTCCGCGCCCGCGCCGATGGTGCCGCCGGTCCAGTCCGCCGCGCCGGCTCCTGCGCCCACGCCGGCCCCCCGTGCGGCGGCGCCTGCACCGACACCCGCGCCGGCTCCGGCGCCCACACCGGCTCCTGCGCCGGCACCCGCGGCCGCACCGACACCGCCGCAGGCTGCGCCGGGCGCGAGCGGGCCGGGACGCGGCCGCGAGCAGCGTTCGGAAGAAAGGTCGCGCGAAGAGCGTGGCGCACGGCCGGGTGCATCGGCCGGCGGTCGCCCGGCATTGACGCCGCCGCCTGCGGCCGCGCCCGCACCGGGGCCAACGCCGGCACCGGCACCGGCGGCTGCACCCACGCCGACGCCTGCGCCTGCACCCACGCCTGCACCGGCGCGGCCCACGCCGCCTGCCGTGACGCCGCCTGCGCCGGAAGCCTCACGCCCGCAGCCGCCCGCAGCCCGCAACACGCCGCCGCAGCCGCCCGCCGCGGAGGCGCGTCCTGCCGACTCGCGTCCGGCTGCACCGCCCGCCGCACCGCAAGCGCCCAACGCGCGCTCCGGCCCGCCGGCTCAGCCGCCCGCGGCCGGTGCGTCGGAGACGCGCACGCCGCGCGGCTTCGGCCGCCGCGAAGCGGCGAGCGAGGCGCGGCGCGAGGCCGCCAGCGAAGCGCGGGGCGAGGGCCGCAAGCCCTGATCAGGACTTCGTGTGCTGCTTGACGAAGGCGGCGTACTTGTCCATCCACGACTTGAGGAACTTCTGCGTCGCCTCGACGCCGATGTTCCCCTTGTCGTCCAGCAGGCCTTCCTTGTTCTGGATGAAGGCTTCGGGCTGGCCGAGCGTCGGCACGTCCAGGTAGGCGAGCACGTTGCGCAGGTGCTGCTGCGCGAGTGCCGTCCCGATCGCGCCGGATGAAATGCCGATCACGCCCGCGGGCTTGCCCGCCCACACGCTCTGGCCGTAAGGCCGCGAGCCGTGGTCGATCGCGTTCTTCAACAGGCCCGGGATCGAGCGGTTGTATTCCGGCGTGACGAACAGCAGGCCGGCCGCCGAAGCGATCTCGCCCTTGAAGCGCTTCACCGCCTCCCCGTGATCCTTCTCCAGGTCCTGGTTGAAATTGGGCAGGTCGTCGATGCGGACGTGCTCGAAGCTGAAGTCCTGCGGGCCCTGCGCTGCCAGCGCGAGCGCGAGCTTGCGGTTGAGGGAGTCGTTGCGGATGCTGCCGACGATGACGGCGATCTTGGGGCTCATGGTGTTCCTGCAGATAGGTGATGCGGGGCCTGCCATCGTCGCCCAGATTCGCGACGCGTGGTGGTCTATTTGTCCTTGCACGTACGGATGTGCTGGACGCGGCGGCTTCCTACGAGCCCGCGCCGCGCGCGTTCGTACGATGGGGGTTCACATGCACACACCGGAGAAGAACGACATGCGCGACAGCGACTATCCGCAGCCGAGCACGCTGCAAAAGATCAAGGACTACGACGACGCCCGCGAGGGCGTGCCCGGCGAGCACTGGATGGTGCTGGGCGCCGGCCTGGGCGCCTGGCTGCTCACGCGCCGCCATCCGTCGATGATGGTCCGCACGCTGGGCCTCATGGCGGGCACCGCCCTCGTGGGACGCGCGGCGAGCGGCCGCGACGGCGTGAGCAAGCTGCTGCGCTACCTGCCGGTGGGCGGCGGCATCGCGCGCCGCTGATCAGCCGAGCACGATGACGCGGGCACGCGGCACGTCGGTGAACGGGTCGTAGCCCATCAGTCCCGCGCGAAACTCCGCCTCCAGCGAGGCGGCGATCCGCTTTCGCTGCTCCTCGTCCGCGCCTTCCATCCGCCGCTCGAGCTCCGGTTCCAGCCGCACGGTGATGGGCGTGGCCATCTCGCTCGCCGCGCCGGCATGCCGCGCCACGGCCCAGGAAATGGCGAGCGTGCCGCTCGGCAGCTGGATCGCCTGCGCGTGCTGCGGAAAGAGGTGCCGCACCACGTCCCAGATGGCCGCACGCGCGGGATCCATCGCGTCCGGCTCGGGCGCGCCGCGTTCGGTTTCGCGCAGCCAGGAAATCGCCTCCCTTCTCGTGGCGAACACTTTCAGCCGCAAGCCCCGCGCCTGGGCGATCGCCTCGCTCGAGCGGGTGATCCGCTCGGCCGGCACCACCGACGCGACCCGGGTGAGGTGCGAGAGCGAGCGCACGACCTGCTCGCCCAGCTGCATCTGCCCGGCCACATGCGGCATGCCGTCGATGCCGGACAGGTCGAACAGCAGGCGATCGTCGCCGTGGTCGCGGGTGAGGGTACCCACGCGATCGATCACGGCGAGCAGCTGCTCCAGGTCGAGCTTTCCGTCGAGCACGACGTCCAGGTAGTCGCGCAGGCGCACCAGGCGCACCTCCATGGTCATGGCCTCAGCGCTCCATCGCGCTGCGGCCCCGCTCGCCCAGGATGTCCTGCTCCTGCGGGTGCTTGCGCAGGTAGCCCGCCATGAAGCTGCAGACCGGGATGGCCTCGAGGCCCCGCCTGCGGACTTCCTCGAAAGCTGATTTCGCGATCCGCGAACCGAGGCCCTGGCCCTCGTATTCCTTCAGCACCTCGGTGTGCACGAAGGTGATGGTGCCGCCCCCCAGCGTGTAGTCCGCGTGCGCGGCGAGTGCACCCCCGTGGCGCAGCTCGAACCGGTGCGCGGCGGGGTTGTCGGTGAAGCTGAAATCGTCCATCTGTACTTCTCGCTGGTGGGCTGCGGACCGGGCCTACTTTACACGCTGGAAACCGTACGCTCACGTATTATCCGCAAGGTCATTGTCCCGTCAGGCGGTCCCCCGGATGTCCATGGTTTCGCTGGCGCTGCGGCGCCCCTACACGTTCATCGTGATGGCGATGCTCATCGTGCTCGCGACCCCGCTCGCGCTGCGCAACATGGCGACGGACATCTTCCCGGAAATCAACATCCCGGTGATCTCGATCATCTGGAACTACAACGGCCTGCCCGCCCAGGAGATGGGCCAGCGCATCGCGTCGTCGAGCGAGCGCGGCCTCACCACCGTGGTGAGCGACATCGAGCACATCGAATCGACCTCGCTGCCGGGCATCAGCGTGATCAAGGTGTTCTTCCAGCCGGGCGCGAACATCCAGAACGCCATCGCCCAGACGGTGGCCTCGGTGCAGACGCAGGTGCGGCAGCTGCCCCCGGGCATCACGCCGCCGCTCGTCATCAAGTACTCGGCCTCCAGCATCCCGGTGCTCCAGCTCGCGCTCTCCAGCGGCACGCTGCCCGAGCAGTCGGTATTCGACGCGGCGGTGAACACCTTGCGGCCGAGGCTCGTCACGGTGCCCGGCGTCGCGATCCCGTTCCCGTACGGCGGCAAGGTCAAGGTGATCTCGGTCGACCTCGACACGCAGGCGCTGCAGGCACGCGGGCTGTCGCCCGCCGACGTGGTGAATGCGGTCAACACCCAGAACCTGATCCTGCCCTCCGGCACGGCCAAGCTCGGCGATACCGAATACACCGTGCGCATGAACGGCTCGCCCGAGGCGCTCGCGGGGCTGAACGACCTGCCCGTGCGCACCAGCGGCGGCGCCACCACCTACCTGCGCGACGTGGCCTACGTGCGCGACGGCTTCCAGCCGCAGACCAATGTGGTGCGCCAAGACGGCCAGCGGGGCGTGCTGCTGTCGGTGCTGAAGAACGGCGGCGCGTCCACGCTGGACATCGTCTCCAACCTGCGCGCGATGCTGCCCATCGCCACGGCGCAGATGCCCGCGGACATCAAGGTGACGCCGCTTTTCGACCAGTCGATCTTCGTCACCGCCGCGATCAAGGGCGTGGTGGCCGAGGCCGTGATCGCGGCCGGCCTCACGGCGTTGATGGTGCTGCTGTTCCTGGGCAACTGGCGCAGCACGCTCATCATCGCCATCACCATTCCGCTGTCCATCCTCGCGTCCATCCTCGTGCTGTTCGCGCTCGGGGAGACGCTCAACATCATGACGCTGGGCGGCCTCGCGCTCTCGGTCGGCATCCTGGTGGACCAGGCGATCGTGACCATCGAGAACATCGAGCGGCACATGCACGAGGGGCGGACGCTGCTGGACGCGATCGAGGTCGGCGCGGGCGAGATCGGCGTGCCGGCCTTCGTCTCCACGCTGTGCATCTGCATCGTGTTCGTGCCGATGTTCTTCCTCTCCGGCGTCGCGCGCTACCTCTTCGTGCCGCTCGCCGAGGCGGTGGTGTTCGCGATGATCGCCTCCTACTTCCTCTCGCGCAGCCTCGTGCCCACGCTCGTGATGCTGATGACGAAGTCGCACGACGTGAACGACGACGCGCCGGGCCCGCTGCGCAGGGTCTACCTCGCGTTCGACCGGCAGTTCGAGCGGCTGCGCGGCGCGTATGCGGTGCTGCTCACGTCGCTGCTCGCGCATCGCCGCAACTTCGGCCTGGCCTTCATGGCGTTCTGCGTGCTGTCCTGCCTGCTCGTGCCCCTGCTGGGACGGGATTTCTTCCCCACGGTGGATGCGGGCCAGATCCGCCTGCACATGCGCGCACCCACCGGCACGCGCATCGAGGAAACCGCGCGCCTGGCCGACCAGGTCGAGGCGGCGATCCGCGAGCTGATCCCGCGCGAGGAGCTCGAAACGGTCCTGGACAACCTCGGTATCCCCAACAGCGGCATCAACCTCTCGTACAGCAACGCGGGGACCATCGGCACGCTCGACGGCGAGATCCTCATGTCGCTGCGCGAAGGTCACCGGCCCACCGAGCATTGGGTCACGCTGCTGCGCGCGGAATTGCCCAAGCGCTTCCCCGGAGTGGAATTCTTCTTCCAGCCCGCGGACATCGTCACGCAGATCCTGAACTTCGGCCTGCCCGCTGCCATCGACGTGCAGTTCACGGGCAACGACCTCGAGGGCAATGCGGCACTGGCCGCCGAACTGGTCAAGCGCGTGCGCGCGATCCCCGGCGCCGTCGATGCGCACCTGCACCAGCGCATGGACGGTCCCGCGCTCAGCCTCCAGATGGACCGGACGCGCCTGCAGCAGCTCGGCCTGTCGGCCACGAACGTCGGGCAAAACGTGCTGATCGCGCTCTCGGGCAGTTCGCAGACCGCGCCCGCGTTCTGGCTCAATCCGCAGAACGGCGTGGTCTACAACATCGTGGTGCAGAGCCCGCAATACCAGCTCGACTCCATCGACTCGCTGCTCGGCATCCCCGTGGCGCCGGCCGGCGCGGGCGCGACCGGTTCGCCGCAACTGCTCGGCAATCTCGTGCAGGCGCAGCAGGGGCGGCAGCTGCCCATCGTCACGCGCTACAACATCGCGCCCGCGCTGGATGTCTACGTGAGCGTCCAGGGCACCGATCTCGCCAGCGTCGCCTCGGAGGTGCGCCGCATCGCCGACGAGATGAAGCCGAGGCTCAAGCGCGGCAACCAGATCGAACTGCGCGGCCAGGTGCAGACGATGCAGTCCTCCTTCGCCGGCCTCGGCCTGGGCCTCGCGATGGCGATCGTGCTGGTGTACCTGCTGGTGGTGGTGAACTTCCAGTCCTGGATCGACGCCGCGATCATCATCGCGGCGCTGCCGGCCGCGCTCGCGGGCATCGCGTGGATCCTCTTCATCACCGGCACGACGCTGAGCGTTCCCGCGCTGACGGGCGCGATCATGACGATGGGCGTCGCCACCGCCAACAGCATCCTGGTGATCGCCTTCGCGCGCCAGCAGCGCGATGAAGGCGTCGGGCCCCTGCAGGCCGCGCTGGACGCGGGCGCGACGCGCATCCGGCCCGTGCTGATGACGGCCCTCGCCATGATCATCGGCATGATCCCGATGGCGATCGGCCTGGGCGAGGGCGGCGAGCAGAACGCGCCGCTCGGCCGCGCCGTGATCGGCGGGCTGCTCTTCGCCACCGTCTCCACCCTGTTGTTCGTGCCGGTGCTCTATGCCGGCATCCATGAACGCCTCGCGAGACGCCACGCGCGCCGCGCACCACCGCAGGCGCCTGCCGCGCTGCCGCAAGAAGGTTGACTCCCATGTCCGTCGATTCCACCCTGCCACCCGCCGACGACGCGCAGAGGCGGCGCGTCTCGCGCGGCGCGCGCATCGCCCTCATCGCCGTCCTGGTCCTGCTGGCGCTGGGCGCCGCGCGCACCGTCATCAGCCGCATCGCATCCGCGCGCAACCTGGAACAGGGCGCCGCGCAGGGCGCGCTGCAGTACGTGCGCACCACCACCGTCAAGTCGGGCGGCGCCGGCCAGACGCTCACGCTGCCCGGCACGCTGCAGGGCTTCGTGCAGGCGCCCGTGTCCTCGCGCGCGGGCGGCTACCTGCGCCGGTGGGTGCACGACATCGGCAGCCGCGTGCAGCAGGGCGACCTGCTGGCCGAAGTGGAAACGCCCGAGCTCGACCAGCAGCTCTCGCAGGCCGTGGCCGCGCGCAACCAGACGGCCGCGAGCCTCGAGCTCGCGCGCACGACGGTGGAACGCTGGGAAGCCTTGCGCAAGCGCGACGCGGTGTCGCAGCAGGAACTGGAAGAGCGCCGCAGCGCGTACACGCAGGCGCGTGCCAACCTCGCGGGCGCTGACGCGAACGTGGAGCGGCTCAAGCAGCTCGAAAGCTTCAAGCGCGTCGTCGCGCCGTTCTCCGGGGTGATCACCAAACGCAACGTCGACATCGGCGACCTCATCGACAGCAACAAGCCGCTCTTCCTGCTGTCGCAGACCGACCCGCTGCGCGTCTACGTCAACGTGCCGCAGGCCTACGCGCAGCTCGTGAAGCCCGGGCAGCAGGCGGTGGTGACGCAGGCGGAGATCCGCGGGCGCAGCTTCACCGGCCAGGTCGCACGCACGGCCGCGTCCATCGACGCCAGCAACCGCACGATGCAGGTGGAGGTGTCGTTGCCGAACAAGGATGGCGCGCTGCTGCCGGGCGCATTCGTCAACGTCGCGCTGGCCGCCGCACCCAGCGGCGCGCTCACCGTGCCGTCGAACACGCTGCTGTTCCGCAGCCAGGGCGTGCTCGTCGCCAAGCTGGACGCGGCAGGCAAGGTGCAGCTGCAGCCGGTGCGCGTCGGTCGCAACTACGGCGAGACGGTGGAGATCCTCGAGGGCCTCAGCGGCAAGGAATCGCTGGTGCTGAACCCGTCCGACTCGCTCGCCCATGGCGACAAAGTGCAGGTGGTCGCGGACGCCAAGCCTGCCGCCAGCACGCCGGCAAAGCCATGAGCTGGCGTCTTGCATGGGTGGCGGCTGCGGCCGCGCTGAGCGCATGCGCTGCAGGCCCGGCGTACCAGCGCCCCGCACTGGACATGCCCGCCGCGTGGAAGGTCGAAGCGCCATGGCAGGAGGCGCGCCCGCAGGATGCCGCCGTGCGCGGCCCGTGGTGGAAGCGCTTCGGCGATGCGCAGCTCGATGCATTGCAGGAACAGGCGCTCGCTGCCAGCCCCACGCTCGCGGCCGCCGTCGCGCGGCTCGCCCAGGCGCGTGCCGCCGCGGACGCGTCGTCGGCGGGGCTGTTTCCGCAGCTGTCGCTGGGGGGAAGGGTGCAGCGGCAGAAGTCGTCGGAGAACCGGCCGCTCAGCAACTACAACTCGCCCAACTTCTCGACCGTGCAGAACGATTTCGCGCTGTCGTTCAACGTGGCGTACGAGGCCGACCTGTGGGGCCGCGTGCGCAGTTCCGTCGACGCGGCGCGCGCGACGGCGGAGCAGTCGGCCGCGGACCTGCAGAACGTGCGGCTCGTACTCGCCTCGGACCTCGCCGCGAACTACTTCAACCTGCGCGAGCTGGACATCGAGCTCGACGTGCTCGCGCAATCCATCGCGCTGCAGAGAAAGGCGCTGGAGCTCGCGACGGCGCGCCATGATCTGGGCGCGACCTCGGGCCTGGATGTCGCGCAGCAGCAGGCGCTGCTGGATTCGACGCTGACGCAGGTGGACGTGCTGCGCCGGCAGCGCGCGCAGTTCGAGAACGCGATCGCCGCGCTCACGGGCCGCCCCGCGCAGCTCTTCTCGCTCGCACCCGAGGCGAGCGCGCGCACCGCGCCGCCCGTGCCGCTCGGCGTGCCCGCGGACGTGCTGCAGCGCAGGCCCGATGTCGCCGCCGCAGAACGGGCTATGGCCGCGGCCAACGCGCAGATCGGCGTGGCGCGCGCGGCCTACTACCCGAACATCACGCTGGGCCCCTCCCTCGGCGTGGACAGCCGCGCCTTGTCCACGCTCTTCGACGCGCCGAGCCTGCTGTGGTCGCTCGGCGTCTCGATCGCGCAGCCGCTCTTCGATGCGGGCCGCACCGACGCGAACGTGGCGATGGCCGAGGCGGGCTACCAGCTCACCGTCGCGAACTACCGCCGCACGGTGCTGGTGGCGATGCAGGAAGTGCAGGACGGCATCAGCGGCAGCGCCGCGCTCGACCGCGCGCTCGCGCAGGCGCGCCTCGCGGAGCAGAGTGCCCGGCGCGTGCTGCAGCTCGCCACCGACCGCTACGAGGGCGGCGTGGCGACTTACCTCGACGTGATCACCGCGCAGCAGTCGCTGCTCACGAGCCAGCGGCAGCTGGCGCAGTTGCAGGGGCAGCGGATGCTGGTGGCGGTGCTGCTGGTGAAGGCGCTGGGCGGGGACTGGCAGTAGCGCCGGGCGCTCGCCTCAGGACGGCGTCCCCCACCCGCCGCCCAGCGCGCGGATCAGCGCCACCGTCGCCTGGTATTGCCCCGCGCGCACCTGCAGCGCCTGGCGCCGGTTGCGCAGTTCGCTGCGGCGCGCATCCAGCAGTTCGAGCTGGCTGTCCATGCCGTTGCGGTAGCGCGATTCGGACAGCACGGTGGCGCGGCTCGCGGAGGTGACGGCGCGCGCCTGCGCCTGGGCCTGCTCCTGCAGCAAGCGCAGGGACGACAGCTGGTCCTCGACTTCACGGAACGCGGTGAGCACCTGCCCGCGGTACGAGGCCGACGCGCCCTCGAGTTGCGCGCGCGCATCGTCGATGCCCGCCTGGCGCTTGCCGCCGTCGAAGATCGGCAGCGACAACAGCGCACCGACGCTCCACGCGCGGGCCGTCCACTTGAAGAGGTCGCCGAGCTCGGGCGATGCATAGCCGCCCGCGGCGGTGAGCGACACATTCGGGAACCACGCGGCGCGCGCAACGCCCAGGCGCGCCTGCGCCGCGAGCATGCCGCTTTGCGCGGCGGAGACGTCCGGGCGCCGCGCGAGCACCGTGGCCGGGATGCCCGCGGGGATCGCCGGCAGCGCCGTCGTCCAGTCGCCGGGCGTGAGGGCGAAAGTCGAGGCCGCGTCGCCCACCAGCACCGCGAGCGCGTGCTCCAGTTCCGCGCGGCGCCTGTCGAGCGCGAGCGCTTCCGACTGCGTCGCCGCCAATTCGCTTTCCACGCGTGCGACGTCGAGTTCGGCGATGTCACCGGCCTGGTGCCGCCGCTGCGTGACGCGCAGCGTGCCTTCATAGGCCGTCACGGTTTCGCGCACCAGCGCGCGCTCCACGTCGATGGCGCGCAGCGACAGGTAGGTCTGCGCGACTTCGGACTGAACGAGCAGCCGCGTGCTTTGCAGGAGCGCCGCGCGCGACTGGGCGTCCAGCGTCGCGGCGTCGTTGGCGCGGGCAAGCCGGCCGAAGAGGTCCAGCTCCCAGGACAGCGTGGCGCCCGCCGTGGTGAGGGTCGCGGGCGCCGCGCCGTTGGCCGTGTTCGCGCCGGCCTGCCGCACCGCGCCGCTGCCGAGGCCGACCTGCGGCAGGCGGTCGGCCTGCGTCCGGCCCAGTGCAGCGCGCGCCTGCGCCAGCCGCGATGCGGCTTCTTGGATGCTCGTATTGGCGGCGCCTGCGCGCTCGACCAGCGCGTCGAGCGCCGGGTCGGCGAAGACCTTCCACCAGGTGCCCCGGTCCTGCGATTCGGCTGGGGCGACCACGGCCCAGACGGCCGATGCCTCCTTGAACTTCGCGGGCACTTCGACCGGCGCGGCGTATTCCGCGGGAGCGGTGGCGCAGCCGGCGAGGACGAGGGCGGCGAGCAGGGGCGCCAGCAGGTGGCGCGCGGAAAGTGTGGATCGCTTCATGGCGACTCCTCCTTGCAGGGGTTTCATGATTCGAGGGCCGGGGTGGCGAACGCTTCGGCGTGCGGGACTTCGCCGTGCAGCTTCAGCGGGCGGTTGCCGGCGAGCGCGCGCAGCGCGACGTAGAACACGGGCGTGAGGAACAGGCCGAAGGCCGTGACGCCGATCATCCCGGAGAACACGGCGATGCCCATGGCCTGCCGCATCTCCGAACCTGCGCCGGTGGAGAGCACCAGTGGCAGCACGCCCATGACGAACGCGAGCGACGTCATCAGGATGGGCCGCAGCCGCAGGCGCGCGGCCTCGATCGCAGCCTGAACCGGCGTGCGCCCCGCGAATTCCAGCTCGCGCGCGAATTCCACGATCAGGATCGCGTTCTTCGCGGACAACCCCACCAGCACCATCAGCCCGATCTGCGTGAAGACGTTGCTGTCCCCGCGCGAGAGCCAGACGCCGGTCATCGCGGCCAGCAGGCTCATGGGCACGATCAGGATGATCGAGATCGGCAGCGTGAGGCTTTCGTACTGTGCCGCGAGCACGAGGAAGACCAGCAGGATCGCGAGCGGGAACACCCAGGCCGCGGAGTTGCCCGCGAGGATTTCCTGGTAGGTGAGCTCGGTCCATTCGAAGGAGATGCCCTTGGGCAGCGTCTCCGCGGCGATGCGCTTCACGGCTTCCTGTGCCTGGCCCGACGAGTAGCCGGGCGCAGGCCCGCCGTTGATGTCGGCGGTGAGGTAGCCGTTGTAGCGCTGTGCGCGTTCCGGGCCGAAGCTCGGCTTCACGTTCATCAGCGCGGACAGCGGCACCATCTCGCCGGTGGACGAGCGCACCTTCAGCAGTCCGATGTCCTCGGCGCGGGCGCGGTAGGGCGCGTCGGCCTGCACGCGCACGGAGTAGGTGCGGCCGAACTTGTTGAAGTCGTTGGCGTACAGGCTGCCCAGGTAGATCTGCATCGTGTCGAACACGTCGGGCACCGACACGCCGAGCTGGCGCGCCTTGGTGCGGTCGATGTCGGCGTAGAGCTGCGGCACGTTGAGCTGGAAGCTGGAGAACAGGCCCGCGAGTTCGGGCGCCTGGTACGCCTTCGCCATGAAAGCTTTCAGCGCGCCGTCGAGTGCCTCGTAGCCGAGCGAGCCTCGGTCTTCCAGCTGCAGCTTGAAGCCGCCCGTCGTGCCCAGGCCCTGCACCGGGGGCGGCGGGAACATCATGACGAAGGCGTCCTGCATCTGGCCGAACTTGGCGTTGAGCTGGCCCGCGATGGCGCCCGCGCTCTGGTCCGCGCCGCGGCGCTCCGAGAACGGCTTGAGCGTCGCGAACACGATGCCCGCGTTGGAGCTGTTGGTGAAGCCGTTGATCGACAGGCCGGGGAAGGACACCGCGTGTTCGACGCCGGGCTGCTTGAGCGTGATGTCGCTCATGCGGCGGATCACTTCCTCGGTGCGGTCCAGCGTGGCGCCGTCGGGCAGCTGCGCGAAGCCGATCAGGTATTGCTTGTCCTGCGCGGGCACGAAGCCGTGCGGCACGAGCTTGAACACGCCGACCGTGGCGGCGGCCAGCACGAGGTAGACGCCGAGCATCATCGTCTTGCGCGACACCGCGCCGGTGACGCCTGTCGAGTAGCCCTTGCCCAGGCGGCCGAAGCCGCGGTTGAATGCCGCGAAGAAGCGGCCCAGCACGCGGTCCATGCCGCGCGTGAGCGCATCCTTGGGTGCGTCGTGCGATTTGAGCAGCAGCGCGGCGAGCGCGGGGGAGAGCGTGAGCGAGTTGACGGCTGAGATCACCGTGGAGATCGCGATGGTGAGCGCGAACTGGCGGTAGAACTGCCCGGTGAGGCCGCTGATGAACGCGAGCGGCACGAACACCGCGACCAGCACCAGCGCGATCGCGATGATGGGCCCGGACACTTCGCGCATCGCGCGGTAGGTGGCGTCGCGCGGAGAGAGGCCAGCCTCGATGTTGCGCTCCACGTTCTCCACGACGACGATCGCGTCGTCCACCACGATGCCGATCGCCAGCACCAGCCCGAAGAGGCTGAGCGCGTTGATCGAGAAGCCGAAGAGGTGCATCACGGCGAAGGTGCCCACGACGGAGATCGGGACGGCCAGCAGCGGGATCACCGACGCGCGCCAGGTCTGCAGGAACAGGATCACCACGAGCACGACCAGCAGGATCGCCTCGATCAGAGTGTGCACCACCGATTCGATGGAGGCGCGCACGAATTGCGTGGGGTCGTAGACGATCTCGTAGTCCACGCCCTCGGGCATGGATTGCTTCAGCTCCGCCATCGTCGCGCGCACGCCGTCGGAGATCTGGATCGCGTTGGAGCCCGGCGCGGCGAAGATCGGCACGGCCACGGCGTCCTTGTTGTCCAGGAGCGAGCGCAGCGAATAGCCGGACGCGCCGAGTTCCAGCCGCGCGACGTCGCGCAGCCGCGTCACCGCGCCGTCCGCGCTGGACTTGACGATGATGTCGCCGAATTCATCCTCGGTCTGCAGGCGGCCCTGCGCATTCACGGAGAGCTGCAGGTCCACGCCCTTGACTCCCGGCGAGGCGCCGACCACGCCGGCGGCCGCCTGCACGTTCTGCTCGCGGATCGCGCGCACTACGTCGCCCGCGGACAGGCCGCGCTGCGCGACCTTCTGCGGGTCGAGCCAGACACGCATCGAATAGTCGCCCGAGCCGAAGAGCTGCACGTCGCCCACGCCCTGCACCCGCGCGAGACGGTCCTTCACGTTGAGCAGCGCGTAGTTGCGCAGGTAGGTCATGTCGTAGCGGTGGTTGGGCGAGAGCAGGTGCACCACCATCGTGAGGTCGGGCGAGCTCTTGATCGTGGTGACGCCCAGGCGCCGCACTTCCTCGGGCAGGCGCGGTTCGGCCTGGCCCACGCGGTTCTGCACGAGCTGCGTGGCCTTGTCGGGGTCGGTGCCGAGCTTGAAGGTGACGTTGAGCGTCATCAGCCCGTCGGTCGTGGCCTGGCTGCTCATGTAGAGCAGGCCTTCCACGCCGTTGATGGATTCCTCCAGCGGCGTGGCCACTGTCTCGGCGATCACCTTCGGGTTGGCGCCGGGGTAGTTGGCGCGCACGACCACCGAGGGCGGCACGACTTCCGGATATTCGGAGATGGGCAGGCCCGGCAGGGCGATCAGCCCCGCGAGGAACACCAGCAGCGAGAGCACGCCGGCGAAGATCGGCCGGTCGATGAAGAAGCGGGAGAGGTTCATGCCTTGCTTTCCATGGGGACGGCCTGGGGCTGCACGACCGCGCCGGGGCGCACGCGCTGCAGGCCGTTGACGACGATGCGCTCGCCGGTCTTCAGGCCGCTGCTCACGATGCGCAGGCCGTCGACGGAAGCGCCGAGCGTGACTTCGCGGTACTCGGCCTTGTTGCCCTCGCCGACCACGAGCACGTACTTCTTGTTCTGGTCCGTGCCGACCGCACGCTCGTTTACCAGCAGGGCGCGGACGGTCTGCGCCTGCCCCATGCGGATGCGCGCGAACTGGCCGGGCATCAGCGCGCCGTCCTTGTTGTCGAAGGCGGCGCGCACGCGCACGGTGCCGCTCTTGGCATCGACCTGGTTGTCGATCAGCTGCAGCCGCCCCTGGTAGGGCGTCTCGCTGCTTGCACTGGTGCCCATCTGCACGGGGATGTTGCCGATCAGCGTGCGCGCGCTGGAGCCGCCGGGCATGCTGCCCAGGGCCTTGGTGACGATCTGTTCGTCGGTGTCGAAGCTCGCGTAGATCGGGCTCACCGACACCAGCGTGGTGAGGACGGGCGCGCCGGGGCCGGCCGCGACGAGGTTGCCCGTCGTCACTTCGAGTTTACCGATGCGCCCGGACACGGGCGCGCGCACCTGCGTGTAGCCCAGGCTCAGGCGCGCGCTTTCGCGCAGGGCCTGCGCCGCGCGCAGGTTGGCCTGAGCCTCGCGCAGCCCGTTGAGCCGGTCTTCGTATTCGCGCTGCGAGATCGCCTTGTCGTCCCACAGGCGCTGCGCGCGTTCGTGGTCGCTCTGCGCATGCGTGAGGCGCGCCTGCGCGGCGCCGACCTGCGCGTCCGCGCGCTCGACTTCTGCCGCGTAGGGGGCGGGGTCGATGGTGATCAGCAGGTCGCCTTTTTGCACCAGCGCGCCTTCGCGGAAGTGCACGGCCTGGATCGCGCCGGCGACGCGCGAGCGCACGTCGACGCGTTCGACCGCTTCGAGGCGCCCGGAGAATTCGTCCCACGCGGTGACCTCGCGTTCCGCCACGGCGGCCACCGAGACGGGGACGGCCTGCGCGGCCGCTTCGTTGGCGGTGGCCTGTGCCTTCGGGCCGCCCAGGCCCACCACCGCCGAAGCGATGGCGGTGAATGCGGTGAGCGCGCCCACCGAAGCCCACAGCCGCCGCTGGCGAGGCGAGTGGGTCTTGTTGTCGTCGTGGTTGTCGGTCATGGTTTCTTCCTTTTCAAAATGTCCGGGCAAAGCGGGGCCATCGGCGCCGTTCCGAGAAGTCTCGGGATGGACACCGTGTCAATGTCAATCGAAGGGTCGTTAGTGGGGCGGCGGCGTCGCTGCGTTAAGGAACGTGCGCAGGTGGCCGAGCACCGCAGCCTGGCAGGGACGCTGCGAACAGCTGTCCGCCAAGGCATCGGGCCAGCCCGTTTCCTGGGGGATCATTCCGCTCGTGACGGCGATGCCCGCGGCCTGCAGCCGCTGCGCATAGGCCACGGCCTCGTCGCGCATCGGGTCGTCCGCGGCGCTCAGGACGAGGGCGGGCGGCAGGCCGGCCAGCCGCGTCGCGTGGGCCGGCACCGCGTAGGGATGCTCGGCGTCGTTCGGCTTGCGCAGGTATTGCTGCCAGCCATCGGCCCACTTGCAGGCCGTGCCGCACGCCATGGTTTCGCGCAGGGACGCCGTGCCCACGCACGGGTCCAGCATCGGCGCCACCAGGATCTGGCCGGCGAGCGGCGGATGGCCGCGGTCTCGCGCAACCATCGCCACGGCCGCGGCCAGGTTGCCGCCCGCTTCGTCACCCGCCAGGTGCACGCGCGCACCGGCGCCGCCCAGTTTGGTGCGCTGCTTGTATATCCATTCCAGCGCGGCGTAGCCCGCTTCCACCGCATCGGGAAAGCGGTGTTCCGGGGCGAGCGGGTAGGCCACCGACACGACGACCGCGCCTGCCTCTTCCAGCAGGCGGGCCATGCACGCGCCGCTGTCGAGGTCGCCGCTCACGAAGGCGCCGCCGTGGAAGTGCAGCACCACCGGCGAGCCCGTCCCGGCGCGTTTGCGCCCGTAGATGCGCGCCTGCATCGGTGCGCGGCCGGGCGTATCGAGGGTGGTGTCCTTTTCCATGCGTCGAATATAGGCACGCCCCGCCTGCGGATAAAGACCCCTCCCGCCAGTTCTGTGTTTCCAATCCGGGAACAATGCCGGGGTTGCGAGCCAGGAGGGCCGATGGACCAGATACAGACGATGCGTGTGTTCGTGCGCGTGGTGGAAGCGGGCAGCTTCACCAAGGCGGCGGAGTCGCTCGCCCTCCCCAAGGGCACCGTGACGAAGCTCGTCCAGCACCTGGAAGGACGGCTGAAGGTCAAGCTGCTCAATCGCACCACGCGCCGCGTGACCGTCACACCCGACGGCGCGGCGTATTACGAGCGCACCGCGCGCCTGCTCAACGACCTGGACGACATCGAGGCCGGCATGGCCAACGCGCAGGCCTCGCCCAGCGGGCGGCTGCGCGTGGACGTGGGCGCATCGGTGGCGCGGCACATCGTGGTGCCCGCGCTGCCCGGCTTCTACGAGCGCTACCCGGACATCCAGCTGGACCTGGGCGTGAGCGACCGCGTGGTCGACCTGATCAGCGACAACGTGGACGCCGTGATCCGCGTGGGCGACCTCACCGACCAGTCGCTCGTCGCGCGGCGCATCGGGAACCTGTCGCTGCTCACCGTGGCGTCGCCCGGCTACCTGAAGCTGCACGGCACGCCCCTGCACCCCTCCGAGCTGGAGAACGGCAATCACCGCACGGTGAGCTTCTTTTCCTCCGCCACCGGGCGGCCGCATCCGCACGTCTTCGAGAAGGACGGCGAGACGCTGGAGCTCACCGCCCGCTACAAGGTCGCGGTGAACGACAGCAATGCGCACACCATGGCGATCCTGGCGGGCCTGGGCGTCTCGCAGACCGCGGTGTTCGCGGCGGCGCCCTACCTCGCCAGCGGCGAACTGGTGGAAGTCCTGGCGGACTGGAAGCGGCCGGCGCTGGCGGTGCACGTGGTGTATCCGCCCAACCGCCACCTGAACGCCAAGACGCGCGCGTTCGTCGACTGGGCGGCCGAGCTGTTCGCGCGGCATCCGCACCTCACCCGGCCCTGAGCCGATCCGAAGCGAATCGAACTTGCGCCCGCGCGCGCACTCGGGTCCAATCTCGGGCCATGACCGGCGCCGGCCCGCTCCCCCTCAACGTGTCCGCCCCCCGCGAGCGCGAGGCGCGCCTGCGCCAGTACGCGGGGGCGTTCGAGGACGCGCTGGTGGGCATGACGGTGCTCGGGCTGGACCACAAGCGGCTGGCCGTGAACCGCGCGTTCTGCCAGTTCGTCGGCTACAGCGCGCAGGAGCTCGAAGGGATGTCCATGCGCGAGCTTGTGCACCCGGAGGACATCGACGAGGACTGGCGGCAGTTCGCGCTCCTGCTCGACGGCGCCAAGGAAAGCTACCGGCGCGACAAGCGCTACATGCACAAGCATGGGCATGCGGTGTGGGCCGACTTCAGCTGCACGCTCGCGCGGGACCATCAGGGCGCGCCGCTCTTTTTCGTGACGCAGGTGCTGGACATCACCGAACGCAAGGGCGCGGAGCAGCAGCTGCGCGACATGCAGTCGATGCTGCACCTGGCCGCCCAGGTGGGCCGCCTCGGTGCCTGGGCGTGGGAAGTGGGCTCGCCCACGCTCGCATGGTCCGCCGAGGCTTGCGCCATCTACGAAGTGCCCCCCGGCTTCATGCCCACGCCGCACCAGGCCGTGGACTTCACGGTGCCTGCGCAGAGGGAGAGCCTGCGCGCGACGATCGCGCAGTGCCTGCGCAGCGGGAGCCCCTTCGACACGGAGGTCGAGATCGTCGCCGCGCGGGGCCGCCGGCTGTGGGTGCGGGTGATCTGCGAGGCCGAGTGGGACGGCTCGGGGCAGGTGCGGCGCCTTCAGGGCGCGGTGCAGGACATCTCGGAGGCCCGTGCCGCGCGCCACGAGATCCTGCGGCTCAACGCCGAGCTGGAGGAACGCGTGCTGCAGCGCACCGCCCAGCTGGAATCGGCCAATCGCGAGCTGGAAGCGTTCTCCTATTCGATCGCGCACGACCTGCGCGGTCCGCTCAGCTCGATCGACGGGTTCAGCAATACGCTGGAAGCCAGCGCGGGCGCGGTGCTCGACGAAAAATCGCTGCACTACCTGCGGCGCATCCGCGCCGGCGTGCGCCAGCTGAGCGATCTCACGGACGGCCTGCTGTCGCTCGCCCACCTCTCGCGTGCGGACCTGCAGCCGGCCGGGATCGACCTCGCGCAACTCGCGCGGCGCGAGATCGATGCGATGCGCCGCCGCGACCCGCATCGTGTCGTGCATGTCGTCATTCCGCAGGTGTTGCCGGTCCGCGGCGATGCGCGGCTGGTGTCGCAGGCGCTGTTCCACCTGCTCGACAATGCCTGGAAGTTCACCTCGAAGCGCGAGAGCGCGCACATCGAGCTGGGCAGCAAGGCGGGCCCCGACGGCGAGGCGATCTACTTCGTGCGCGACGACGGCGTGGGCTTCGACATGGCCTACGCGTCAAAGATGTTCGAGGCCTTCCACCGCATCCACGCGGCCGACGACTTCCCGGGCGTGGGCCTGGGGCTCGCGGTGGTGCAACGGATCGTCTCGCGCCACGGGGGGCGCGTCTGGGGCGAGGCCGCGCCCGGGCTGGGCGCGACGATCTACTTCACGTTGGGCCGGCCTACACGTTCATGATGGTGACGGCGCGCGCATTGAGGTACGCGTCCATCGCCTCGGGGCCGCCCTCGGAGCCGTAGCCGGAATCCTTCACGCCGCCGAAAGGCATCTCGGCCGAGGGGAGGGCGGGCATGTTGATCCACATCATGCCGACTTCCACCTTGCGGGCGAGCAGGTCCGCGTTCTTCAGGGACTTGGTGAAGCCGTAGCCTGCCAGGCCGTAGGGCAGGCGGTTGGATTCGGCGATCGCCTCTTCCAGCGTGTTGAAGCCGCGAATCGCGGCCATCGGGCCGAAGGGCTCGTCATTGAACACCCTGGCTTCGAGCGGCACGTCCGTGAGGATGGTGGGCTGCCAGAAGTTGCCGGAGTCGCCGATGCGCTCGCCGCCCGTGGCGACGGTCGCGCCGTGCTTCACCGCGTCCTGCGTGAATTCGGCCATCGCGGTCACGCGGCGCGGGTTCGCGAGCGGGCCCATGGTCGTGCCTTCCTCGGCGCCGTTGCCGACCTTGAGGCTTTGCGAGTACTGCACCAGCGCGGCCGCGAAGTCCTTCTTGATGCTCTCGTGCACCAGGAAGCGCGTGGGCGAGATGCACACCTGGCCCGCGTTGCGGAACTTGGCCGCGCCGGCGGACTTGACGGCCAGCGCGATGTCCGCGTCTTCCGCGACGATCACCGGGGCGTGGCCGCCGAGCTCCATGGTCACGCGCTTCATGTACTTGCCCGCGAGCGCGGCGAGCTGCTTGCCCACCGGCGTGGAGCCGGTGAAGGTGATCTTGCGGATCACCGGGTGCGGGATCAGGTAGTTGGAGATGTCGGCCGGGTTGCCGTACACCAGGCCCAGCACGCCGGGCGGCAGGCCGGCGTCGTGGAAGGCGCGGATCAGCTCGGCGGGCGCGGCCGGGGTTTCTTCCGGCGCCTTCACGATCATCGAGCAGCCGGTGGCGAGCGCGGCGGCCATCTTGCGCACCACCTGGTTGATCGGGAAGTTCCACGGGGTGAACGCGGCGACGGGGCCGACCGGGTCCTTCAGGACCATCTGGCGCGCGGCGAGGTTGAAGCGCGACGGCACGATGCGGCCGTAGGTGCGCAGGCCTTCGTCGGCGAACCATTCGATGATGTCGGCGGCGGCCATGGCCTCGCCCTTGGCTTCGACCAGGGGCTTGCCCTGCTCCTGCGTGAGGATCGCGCCGATGGCGGCCGCGCGCTCGCGCATCAGGCCGGCGGCCTTGCGCATGATCTTGTTGCGCTCGATGGCGGGCGTGTCACGCCATTTTTCGAACCCCTTGACCGTGGCGGACAGCGCGCGGTCCAGGTCGGCGGTGGACGCATGCGCGACGCGGCCGATTTCCTTGCCGGTGGCCGGGTTGAAGACGGCGATGGTCTTGCCGTCCGCGGCATCCTGCCACTCGCCGTTGATGAAGAGTTGGGTGTTGGGGTAGCTCATCGCGTGATTCCTCTAAAAACGGGGTCGAATCCGGGATTGTCCGGCAAATGGGTTCCAGGCGCTCGCCGGCTACTTTTGGACGCAGAGGACGCAGAGGACGCAGAGGACGCAGAGGACGCGAAGGTTACGCGGAGGGCGCGGAGCTTAGCTTTGCCAGCAGCGGCTCAAGGGCTGCCAGGTCGATCGGTTTTGTCAGGTGTTCGTCGAAGCCGGCCTCGGCGGACCTGCGGCGGTCGTCGGCGCTACCCCAGCCGGTGACGGCGATCAGCACGGTGCGGGCGAAACGCGGGTCCGCGCGCAGCTGCCGGGCGACCTGGTAGCCGCTGATGCCGGGCAGGCCGATGTCCAGCAGCACGACGTCGGGACGGAAGGCCTCGGCCGCCGCCTGCACGTCCTCGCCGGTGAAGACGGTCTTCGTGCTGCGGCCCGTCATTTCCAGCACCGTGGCCAGCGTTTCCGCGGCGTCCTCGTTGTCGTCCACCACCAGCACCTTCATGCCGCCGGCGGGCGCGGCAGCCACCGGCTCCTGCGGCTCGGCCACCGGCGCGGCGCGCAGCAGGCAGGGGATGCGGATGGTGAAGCGGCTGCCCTGGCCGGGGCCGTCGCTGTGCGCCGTGACGGTGCCGCGGTGCAGCTCGACCAGGCTGCGCACCAGGTACAGGCCGATGCCCAATCCGCCCTGCGCGCGGTCGAGCGTGCGGCCCACCTGCGTGAAGAGGGAGAACACGGTTTCCAGCATCTCGGGCGGGATGCCGACGCCGTCGTCGCTCACCTCGATCACCGCGGCGCCGCCCTCCTGCCGCGCCTCGAGCTTCACGTGGCCGCGCGGCGGTGTGTACTTGGCGGCGTTGTTGAGGAGGTTGCCCACGGCCTGCGCGATACGTGTCGCATCGCCCATCAGCTCGATGTCCGGCGCCGGCAGCCGCACGGTCAGCTCGTGGCCGCGCGCCTCCATCGCGGGGCGGCTGATCTCCACCGCGCTTTCCAGCGCGCCGGAGAGGCGGATGCGGCCCGGCTCCAGCCGGATCTTGCCGCTGTTGATGCGCGAGATGTCCAGCAGGTCGTCGATGAGGCGGATCATGTGCGCGAGCTGCCGCTCCATGGTGTCGCGCGCGCGCTGCGACGCCGGGCCGTTGGCGGTGTCCTTCTTGAGGATTTCCAGGCCCGTGCGGATCGGGGCGAGCGGGTTGCGCAGCTCATGCGCGAGCGTGGCGATGAATTCGTCCTTCGCGCGGTTGGACTCCTGCAGCACCTGCTCGGCCATCTTGCGTTCGGTCACGTCGATCACCGAGCCCGCCATGCGGAAGGCCTTGCCCATCGCGTTGCGCTGCGCCATGCCGGTGACGAGGAACCAGCGCCATTCCCCCGATTTCAGCCGCAGCCTGCACTCGAACTGGTAGGGCGCGTCGTGCGCGATGTGGTCGCGCAGGGCGCTGCGGATGCGCGGCACGTCGTCCGCATGCATGATGTTCACGAGCGAGCTGGGCAGGTCGGGGAACTCCTGCGCGTCGTAGCCGAGCAGCGCCTTGAAACGCGGGGAATAGAACATGGTGTCGGCCACCATGTCCCAGTCCCAGAGGCCCGCGCTCGAGCCGCGCACCGCGAGCTGGTAGCGCTCGTCGCTCTGCTGCAGCGCCTCGTTCGCCTGCTGCAGCGTCTGCGCGCGCAGCGCGAGTTCGTCGAGCATCGCGTTGAACACGCCGGCCAGCTCGCCGATCTCGTCGTCGTCCTCGATCGGCGCGCGCGCGGCGAGGCTTTCCCCGTGGCGGATCTGCCGCGCGACTTCGCTGATGGCCAGCAGCGGGCCGGTCAATGCGGCCTGCAGGCGGTTGGAGAGCAGGAGCGCCGCGACCAGGCTGCCCGTGAGCACCATGGCCAGCACGCCGAGGTAGTCGAAGGCGCGGTCCAGCAGCTCGTGGCGGGCCTGCAGGTACATCATGCCCACGGGCTCCTTGCCCATGAGCACGGGCCGCCACACGCTGACCCATTGCGAATCGAAGCTCACGCCGGGCGTGCCGGCCACGGACGGCACGGCGACCCCCTCGGCGGCCGTGTCGACATAAGACGCGAAAAGCTTGCCCTTCGCGCCGTAGAGCGCGGCGGCGGCGAGGTTGGGCTTCAGGCGCAGCACGCGAAGGTTTTCCGCGGCGACGCGGGGGTCGTCGAAGGAGAGCGCGGGCCCGTTGACGAGGCCCATGATGTCGGCCTGGGTGACGAGGTCGTTCTCGATCGAGCGCAGCTCGCTGCGCAGGTCGAACAGCACGAGCGCGATGCCGGCGATGAGCAGCGCGGCGAGCGTGGTGGCCAGCAGGATGAAGTTGAGCTTCTGCCTGATCGAGCGCACGGCGGGCAGCTTCATCGCGCGCGGCCCTCCACCGATTGCGCGACGGCGAGCAGGCGCGCGCTCAGCTTGATGCCGCGTGTGTCCGCGGCGGTGAGCGAAGCCGCGAACCGCACGCGGCCGCCCTCGGTGATGAAGTTGATGACGCCGCCATGCTGCAGGCCGTCCGCCTGGGAGGTCACGACGAGCACGGGCCGGGTGACCGTGTCCAGCAGCTCCTGCAGCCGGCTTTCGCGGCGCGGCGCCACGTACAGCACATGGAGGCCGGCACCGGCCGCGCTGTCCGCGACCCGGCGAACGATGACGGGATGCCCCTCGACCTGGCGGCCGGCGGCCAGTCGTTCGAGGTCCGCGGCGATGGCTTCGTCGCCCGCGACGCCGATGACGATGGGCTGGTCCGGGCGCGCGAACACGCCCGCGGGCCATTCCACGAAAGCGCCGAACTTGAGGAGGAAGGCCGCCTTGACCGAGGACTCCGTGGGCGCCTGCGCCCATGCCTGCGGCGCGGGGAGACCCAGCGCAACCAGCACGAGAAGGAAATGGGCAAGCAGTTGGCGCATGGGGAGGACGGAGCGCCTGAGTATAGGAGCGGCATTCGCCGCGGTGGTGACATGACCGTGCGATCCGAGCCCGATTTCCCCGCGGCCCTCCACGACGGGCAGGGTAAGTGGGTCTCGACGGCGCCGGGGCTTACATCGTGTCCTGATTGCAACGTATAGTCTCAACTCCAATCACATGCCGCGAGGAGCTGCCATGGCCAAGTTCGGATTCGACCAGGATGCATTGATCCAACAATTCGCCGAAGCTTCGGCGCGGCAGGGCGAACAGCTGCGCACCGCCGTGCAGCAGGCGACGCTCAAGGCCCTGCAGGGCCGCGAGCTCACGCTGAAGAACATCAAGGGCGTGGTCGAGAAGGTGAGCGCTGCCGCGGCGCAGGGCGCCGGCCAGAACCCGCTGGGCCCGCAGCAGATGGCTCCATTGCTCGAAAAAGCCGTGGCCGGCATGGACGCCGCGCTGCTGCAGGCCGTCGAGGCGAATCGCCGCGCGCTCAACCAGTTGATGGAATACGGCGCCGGCCTGCGCGAGACGCAGGTGAAAAAGGCGATGGGCGACATCGAGAAGATGGAAGAGATGTTCTTCTCGACCGTGCGCAAGGCGGTGGGCGACACCTCCAACCCCTTGCAGGGGATGTGGCAGCAGGCGCTGGACAAGCTGCAGGTCAAGGGCAGCGGCACCGGCGCGCACGCGGCGGAAACCATCGGCGAACTTACCGACCACGCGCAGAACGCGTTGAAGCAGGGACGCGCCGCGGGAATGAAGGCGGCGCAGACGCTGCTCGATTCCTATGCGGCGCTCGCGAGCGGCGTGCTGATCGGGATGGCGCAGGGGATGGGCGGCGAGGCAAGCGCCGCGCCCGCGCCGGCCGCCGCGAAGAGCAAGCGCAAATAAGGCGAGGTCCGTCATTGCGGGCTCGACCCGCAATCCGTCAACCTTCCTTGCGCGTCTCCACGAAGATCTCCCAGGTCGCGAGGAAGATCGCCGCGATCACCGGGCCGATCACGAAGCCGTTCAATCCGAAGGCCGACAGGCCGCCCAGCGTCGCGACCAGCACCAGGTAGTCGGGCAGGCGCGTCTCCTTGCCTACGAGGATGGGGCGAAGGACGTTGTCCACGAGCCCGATCACGAGCACACCCCACAGCGCGAGCGCGACGCCCTGCCAAGTCGAGCCGACGGACAGCAGGTAGAGCGCGACGGGCCCCCACACCAGCGCCGCGCCGACCGCGGGGAGCAGCGACAGCAGCGCCATGAGCGCGCCCCAGAGCAGCGCGCCATTCACGCCCAGCACCCAGAATGCAAGGCCGCCTAACGTGCCCTGCACGAGGGCGACGACGACGTTGCCTTTCACGGTCGCGCGAACGACGGTCGCGAACTGCGCGAGCAGCCGGCGCGTGTGGCGCGGTTCCAGCGGCAGCGAATCCGCCGCGCGTTCCGCGAGCGCCCGACCGTCGCGCAGGAAGAAGAAGAGCACGTAGAGCATCACGAAGAAGCTCACGACGAAATCGAGCGTGCCCTGTCCGATGAGGAAGGCGCGCGAGGTGAGCGCCTGGCTGCTGGTGCCCAGCGCATCGACCAGCTTGCGCTGCAGCGCGGCAAGGTCGGCCAGTCCGAAGCGGTCGAGCAGGCCGCGCACCCAGGCGGGCATGACATCGATGAAGCGCTGGAAGTATTCCGCCAGCTGGATGTCGCCGGACTTGAAGCGGGCGTAGAACGCCGTGGCCTCGTGCGTGATGGAGGCCGAGAGCAGGGCGGTGGGCAGCAGGACGCTCACGATGATCACCACGAGCGTCCCGAAAGCCGCCCAGCCGCGCCGCCCGCGGCACACGAGGGCCGAACGTTCCTGCAGCGGCGAAAACACGATCGCCATGAACACGGCCCAGGATAGCGCGCCGCTGAGCGGCCAGAGGACCACCAGGAAGAGCAGGGTGACGCCCAGCAGGAGCCAGACGAGGGCCTTGCTCTGGAGGACGGGCGAATTGAGTGGGTCGGGTGTGGGCAAGCAGCGATTGTCGCTAATACGTACAGCCCGTGGTGTTGTACTTCGAATTCGTGGTGGTCACCGTCTGGACGCCGTTGTTGGTGTAGATGTCGATCTGGTAGCCGTAGGCGTCCGCCAGGGCAGCGATGCAACCGCCCGTGGTGCTGGCCACGAGCATCACCTGCACGTATTGGCCGGCAAAGCTGCCGTAGGCGGCCCCCGAGTACAGGCAGAAATTGGTCGTCGTGCTTTGCGTGTTGTAGCTGTACAGGCAGCGCGAGTTGGCCTCGAAGGCGAAGCTTTCGTTGTTCGCATCCAGCACCGTCACGCCGTTGTTGCTGTTGGTCCAGCTGATGTAGCCGCCACTGCCCCCACCGCCGCCACCGCCACCGCTGGTGCCGCTGGTGGCGTACAGCGTGTAGGAGCCCGTGTCGCCCGTGGTGTAGGAGCTCGCACGAAGGATGTAGTAGCCCGTGTAGGCGGCCGTCGTCGTGATGCGCGCGTTCAGGTTGCCCGCGCTGTCGTCGTCGTAGGTGACGAAGTTGCCATAGGGGTTGTACAGCTCCAGGTACGGGTCGTACAGCGTGTTGGCCATCATCGTGAAGGTATAGGTCGTGCCGGCGTAGAGATAGACCGTGTGGTCGACATACGCACCGCTCGTGTAGAAGGCGCCGTTAACCGAGCCGCCCACCGCGAGCGAGCCGCCGCTGCCCCCGCCACCGCCGCCGCAGCTGTACACATAGCAGGAGAAGTCGCTGAGCGTGCCCACGTAGTAGATCGTGTAGCCCGTCGCCCATCCATAGGCGTAGACGCCGCTGCCGAGCACGGCGAGGTAATTGCCGCTGGAGTAATAGCGGTAGTTGAACGTGCCGAAGCCGGGCATGTAGATGGCGTCGTCGAAGTAACTGCCGTAGAAGATGCCCGGGTAGCCCGAAGAGGAAGACGCCCAGTTGAAAAGGGCCGTCTTGTCGGGGGTGGTCAGCGGCTGCTGCGCCGCGAGTTTGGGCGCAGAGGACTTCCGGGCGCCCTGCTTCTGCGCGTTCTCATGGCGCGCCGCGGCCTGCGGCGGCGTCAAGCCGGGAAACCGTGCGATGCACTGCCCGCCTTCGAGGTGGCCGGTGGCCGCGGGACCTTCACATTGGGCCTTGTCGACGACCGCCATCGGGGCCGCCGCGAATTTCGCTCCGGCATCCGAAGCGGCTTGGTCGCCGCCCCCACCGCACGCGGCCAGCACGAGACCGGCCACGAGAATCCCCACCCCTTGCAGCTTGCGCATCATGACGTACTCCTTGTGTCATCGGTCCGCGCTGTGTTGGCGCGCCGGACGATTCTGGCAAGCCGTCACATACATTGCAAGGTGTATCAGCCCCTAGGTCGTTAGCATGCGTCCAGCAGGCGGAATGGGCCGCGGCTTACCGCTTTCGTCGATAGCTACGTAGGTGAGCGAAGCTTCCGTGACCTTCACGTACTGCCCCTGGGCGCGGAAGCGCTCTGCGTACACCTCGACCTGCACGGTGATCGACGTCGTACCGATGCGCGTGACCGATGCGAAGAAAGACAGGATGTCCCCCACGCGCACCGGCTGCTTGAAGATGAACTGGTTGACGGCCACCGTCGCCATCCGGCCGTCGACGTAGCGCGCCGGCACGACGGAGCCGGCCAGGTCCACCTGGGCCATGACCCAGCCGCCGAAGATGTCGCCGTTGGCATTGCAGTCGGCGGGCATGGGAATCACCTTGAGCACGAGCTCCTTGTCGGTGGGGAGGGCGGCCGAGGCGCTTGAGTTCGTGGACATGGGCACAATCTCTCGAAGTAACTCGACCGATTGTCCACCATGCGCCGCGCCGGCGAACTAGCCGCCCCCCCTCTTTCCGCTACGCCGGGAACGCCCGTGCGTACCCACACCGACTGGGCGACGCTCAAACGCCTTTTCCCGTATCTCTGGCAATACAAGCTGCGCGTGGTCGCCGCGCTCGTCTTCATGGTGGGCGCGAAGCTTGCGAACGTGGGCGTGCCGGTGCTGCTCAAGACCCTGGTCGACGCGATGTCCTTCAAGCCCGGCGACCCGGCGGCGGTGCTGGTGGTGCCGGTGGGCCTGCTCATCGCGTACGGGCTGCTGCGCCTGTCGACCTCGCTTTTCACCGAGCTGCGTGAATTCGTGTTCTCCAAGGCGACGCAGGGCGCGGCGCGCAGCATCGCGCTGCAGACCTTCGAGCACCTGCACGCGCTCAGCCTGCGCTTCCACCTGGAGCGGCAGACCGGCGGCATGACGCGCGACATCGAGCGCGGCGTGCGCGGCATCGAATCGCTGATCTCCTATTCGCTGTTCTCGATCGTGCCGACACTGATCGAAGTGATCCTCGTGCTCAGCATCCTGGGCGTGAAGTTCGACGCGTGGTTCGCGTGGATCACTCTCGTCGCGCTCGTGGTCTACATCACCTTCACGGTGAGCATCACCGAGTGGCGCACGAAATTCCGCAAGGAGGCGAACGAGTTCGATTCCGCCGCGCACCAGAAGGCGGTGGACTCGCTGATCAACTACGAGACGGTCAAGTACTTCAACAACGAGGGCTTCGAGGCGAAGCGCTACGACGAGAGCCTGCAGCGCCTGCGCCGCGCGCGGCTCAAGAGCCAGACGACGCTGTCGATGCTCAACACCGGCCAGCAGCTGATCATCGCGACGGGCCTGGTCGCGATGCTGTGGCGCGCGACGCAGGGCGTGGTGGACGGCCGCATGACGCTGGGCGACCTCGTGATGGTGAACGCCTTCATGATCCAGCTGTACATCCCGCTGAACTTCCTGGGGGTGCTGTACCGCGAGATCAAGCAAAGCCTCACGGACCTGGACAAGATGTTCGTGCTGATGGAGAAGGAGCGCGAAGTCGCGGACCGGCCCGGTGCTGAATCGCTCCCTCCCCCGCTGGGGGAGGGTGGGGGTGGGGGCATCGCGAACTGGAATGTCACTTTCGAGCACGTCAACTTCGCCTACGAGCCCGCCCGCCCCATCCTCCACGACGTCACCTTCGAGATCCCAGCCGGCAAGACGGTCGCCGTGGTCGGCCCGTCCGGTTCCGGCAAGAGCACGCTCGCGAGATTGCTCTATCGCTTCTACGACGTGCAGGACGGCCGCATCACGATCGCGGGCAAGGACATTCGCGAAGTCACGCAGGCGAGCGTGCGCCAGTCCATCGGCATCGTGCCGCAGGACACCGTGCTCTTCAACGACACGGTGGAATACAACATCGCCTACGGCCGCCCCGGCGCCACGCACGAGCAGGTGGAAGAGGCGGCGCGCGCCGCGCGCATCCACGACTTCATCGCGTCCACGCCGAAGGGCTACCAGACGATGGTCGGCGAGCGTGGGCTGAAGCTGTCCGGAGGCGAGAAGCAGCGCGTGGCGATCGCGCGGACGCTGCTGAAGAACCCGCCGATCATGATCTTCGACGAAGCGACGTCGGCGCTGGACTCCGCGAACGAGCGCGCGATCCAGGCGGAATTGAAAGGCGTGGCGCAGAACAAGACCACGCTGGTGATCGCGCACCGGCTGTCCACGGTCGTGGATGCGCATGAAATCCTGGTGCTGGATGCGGGGCGCATCGTGGAGCGGGGCACGCACGCGGCGCTGCTGGCGAAGGCGGGGCGGTATGCGCAGATGTGGAAGCTGCAGCAGCAGGCCAGCGGCAACGCCTAGGACAGGCCGGGCCGGCGCCGCTCGGCAGCTCATCCTTGAAATTTGACGAAGCGGTGACTAGCATCCGCTGCGCAGCGCCACAGCTGCAGCGGAGGTCGTCATGCCGTTCAAGTGCAACGAGCCGTATTACGCCCAGCAGGATGGGTCCACCATCGTCCAGGCCACGGGGATCGCGCTGGGAAATCCCCAGGCCGCGTACGACGCGGCGGGAGCCGCCGCCCTGGCCAAGGCCATCGCCGCCGGCCGCGCCTGGTTCAACGCGAAGAACTGCGCCCATGCGCAGCCGGACAAGCGATGTCCGCATGGCTGCACCGAGAAGCAGGGCGGCTACTCCCACACCGCCGAGGCGTTCGCGTTCAACATGAAGACGGTGATCGCGCTGCCGTTCGGGCTGAAGCTCTATGTGGCGGAGGCGAGCGCGAACTGGGGCGGGGTGGTGATTTGCCGGTGTGAGCGCGTCGACGCCTGATCGAGCGCGGTTGCCGCGATCCGGTAAGGAGCTTCGGGTTCCCTCGCCATGGGTGGCGGGGGAATGGAATCGAGCGGGCTGGAGGTGCCCCCGGCGGCCACCTTGAGGACGTGCGTGTAGATCATGGTGGTGCTCACATCGCTGTGCCCCAGCAGCTCCTGGACCGTGCGGATATCCGTGCCGGACTGGAGCAGGTGCGTGGCGAACGAGTGGCGCAGTGTGTGTGCGGAGACGTGGCGATGGATGCCCGCGGAGGCCACCGCTTTCTTTACTGCACGCTGCAGGCGCTCCTCATAAAGATGGTGACGCCTCTCGACGCCCGAGCGTGGATCGATCGCGAGGGTGGGCGAGGGAAACAGCCAGAACCAACCCCAGGTCTGCGAGACCTTGGGGTATTTGCGCTCCAGCGCGTGAGGCACTTCCACGCCGGGTTGTTCCGCCTGACGGTCTCGCTCCCATACGGCGCGCGCCTCGGTGAGTTGTGCGCGAAGCCTGTCCGCCAGCGAGCGGGGCAGCATGACGACGCGATCCTTGTTGCCCTTGGCCTGGCGCACGACGATGACGTTGCGGTCGAAGTCGACATCTTTCACGCGCAGGCGCAAACCTTCCATCAGGCGCATGCCGGTGCCATACAGCAGGTGGGCGACGAGGGCGATGGGACCTTCCATCCTGGCAAGCACCGCCGCCACTTCATCGCGCGTCAGGACAGTTGGGATGCGGCGCGTGCGCGCGGGGCGCTGCAGGTCCTGAAGCCACGGGAGATCGACGGTGAGCACTTCGCGGTAAAGGAACAGCAAAGCGCTGAGCGCCTGGTTGTGCGTCGACGAAGAAACGCGCCGCTGCGTGGCGAGCATCGTAAGGAAAGCCTGGACTTCCGCCGCGCCCATGTCGCGCGGATGCCGCAAGCCGTGCCAACGCACGTAGAAGCGCACCCAATACAGGTAGGCTTTTTCGGTTGCAAGGCTATAGTGCAGATAGCGAGCCCGCTCCCGGACTTGGTCCAAGAGGCGGGTCGAATGCAGAGGCGGCGCGCGGCTTGTCATGGCCAATTTATACTGTAACTATATACAGTAGTCAAGACGGGGCCGTTTCCGATAAGGCCAGGGGAGAGGTGATGAATCGACCGACGAGGTTTATTGGTGTTATCGCGCAGTGTTATCACGCACTGCTGCATTTCCCACGTTTGCGGCAGAACAGCTCTCGGATTTCGGGAAGTGTTATCCCGCAAGTTCGCGGCGCTTTGACGCAGCCACGCCAAATTTTGAAGCCGATGGCCGAGCTGATATCTGACGGTTGCGGGATATCAGGTTTGGGTGTGCGGCAGACATTACGTTATCCGGCACGAAGCTATGTCCCACACAGTTGAATGTCCCATCCACGGCACGCAACACGAGTCGTTCGTCTGCGAACACATCGTTGAATCACTTCGCAATGAGGTGTCGGTGGGGTTTCATTGGTCATCGGAGAGTTCAAGCGATCATCCTGACGCCTGGTGCACTTCGTGCGAACGGGCTCGAGTCGCTGCAGGCGGAGAATGGACTGATCAAGTTGAGGAACAATTGAATATTCAACTCTTGTGTGGGGCTTGCTATGAGCGCGCGAAAGACCTGTGGTCAAAGCAGCGAACGGGCGAGCCAAGACGTGCTGGATAACATGTCAATCCACACGGACGCACAAGTATGTCCGCTCCCTTCGGTCGCACCTGAGTCGTGCGCCGGTGATCTCCAACGTTAGGAAGCACGTGGCACGAACGACGCGCTATCGCTTCTCGACCGGGATGTTCTGGGTAAGTGTTGGGCTCTACGTGGCTTCTTTGGCCACTACTGCCTACGTCACGGTGGAAGGCGCAAGCTCGCAGGACCATTTTGGAGCGGAGGCCCTCGTGCTCGGTCCCATTGGTTTTTTTGCGGGCCACTTCTCATGGTTGGCAAACCCACTTTTGTGGGGCTCGTGGTTCACACGAACGCGCCAGGGTATTAGCCCGTCATTTCCTTTAGCGTTAATTGCGTTCATACCGGCGATTCTTTTCCTCGTAGGGGAGACGGTCCCAGTAGGCAGCGCGGGCAGCTACAAATACCACGTGTCGCTCGGCTATTATTTATGGCTCTCCAGCATGGCTGTTGCGGCAATTGCGGGGTTTGCATACCCTGCCACAAGTGAACCGTTCGCGCAAAATGCTTCCTAACTTGTCACTCGACGCGGACGTTGCGCGAACTGCTGCGCAGCGCCGGTCAGCTTTACGTTAGGCATCAGAAATGCAGACTCCCGCGCACATCACAGTGGAGCAGCTCACGGAGTGGGCCGACGCGGCGTTGCACATCAACCATCTCAACACACTTGTGCAGCGCGAAATCACAGCGAACAACCTTCCTCGCGCAGCCGACCTTTCCGAGCGTGCCCGCCGTCGCGCGTGGAAGATGCTGAACGAGTTGTTCAACGCCGGTGCAGTCAAGCCGGAGGGTTACACGGAACCGGGAGAACCTCCCGCCGGGAGTCCAGATGCCTAACAGGTTGTTCGACACGGACGCGCAAGCGCGTCCGCCGCTGCGCGGCTCCTATTGCATGCGCGCCGGTCAACTCCGACGTTAGACGGCACGATGCACTTCACCATTCGATATCGACTAACCGGCGTTGGCTGGTCCGAATGCGAGGTGAAAGCAGGGGACGCCTCATGCACCATCACTGCGTCTTACCTGTCCGACGCGCTAGGGAATCTTGTCAGAGCGGCAGTCGCATTGCTTTCGGGATTCAGCGCAGTTACGTTCAGCTTCGATGAAGAGCCCGGCGAATACAGGTGGGTCATTCGCAGCCTCCGTCTCAACGAGCTGGACATAGTCATTCTGACTTTTGGCAATCTTTGGAGTAGTCTGCCAGACGAGCAAGGCCGGGAAATCTTTCGGGTTCGCTGTGTGCCCGAAACGTTTGGTGCGGCAGTATTCGACGCAGCGCAACAGGTCCTAGAATCAGTCGGCGAGCCTGGCTACGCTGAGAAGTGGGCCGAACATCCATTCCCTATGCTCCATTTGGAAGAACTCCGCGGTCTATTGAAGGCTTTGGGCCATGCCGTCTAACTTGTCAGTCAACACGGACGCCCAAGTGCGTCCGCGCGCTTCGCGCGCACCGGGCCTTGGTCGCCGGTTACTTTTACGTTAGACCGCGTGCAAAACCGGTGTGCCCTCTCGATGCTGGTAGCCATGGCCGGAGCACTGGCTGGTTGCAGCGATTGCCAGAACCAAATCCTGGATTCGGCCTGGTCGCCAACTGGCGCATTGAAGGCTATGGTCTTTCACCGAGAGTGTGGGGCGACAGTGGGGTTCAACACTCAAATCGCAATTGTTCCGGCTGGCGCGAGTGCCGGCATCGTTGGCAATGTCGTCATCGTTGACGGCAAGTCCGCAGCTCGTGTCAAATGGCTCTCCGAGCGCACGTTGCTGGTTGAAAACCTTGGTAGCGGACGAGTTTTCAAGAAGGAGGGGGAAATTGAAGGAGTCGCCATTCGCTATGAGCCGTAGCAAGCGGTCTAACTGGTCCTTCGACACGGACGCACAAATGCGTTTGCTCCCTTCGGTCGCACCTGATTTGCGCGCCGGTCAACTCCAACGTTAGGGCGCGGGTTTTGACGTTGCGAGAAGAACTACGCGCGGGGCTTTCCGGCCTACTCGTGCCTGCGCTCATTTCGCGGGGATTCAGTGGCCCGGCCTCCATCTCCGGCAACGCGCTTCTGCACAAATACTCCCGTCGCAGCGCCGTAGGCACGCATCACGTCACGATCCAACTCGAGAAGTACGGCGAACCTCGCTTTCTCCTGCTTTTCTTTGTCGAACCGCCCGAGGGTATGGAGGCCATTACGGCAAATGGTGGAACCGTAGTCCAGGGTTCGCTTCAACCTCACGCCGGCTTCTCTTCGGGCTCATGGTTTCGCGCGGACGCTTCGTTGTGGCAGCGGCTGTTGGGCGCCACTCCGGGGGCAGCCGGAGCGGTTGGCGCTTGCTTAGCGCTGCTTCCCGAACTCGACGCGTGGTGGCAGACTCGAGGTGAGTCGAAGCACATTCGGAGTCTGGAAGTTCACTTCCCCGGGGAGGCTGCAATTGCGAAGTCGCGCTCATCGCCCTAACTGGGCAGTCGAGACGGACGCCCAAGGGCGCCCGCGCCTGTCGGCGCTCTGGTTCCTTGGGCGCCGCTCACCTCTACGTTAAACCTCACATGAATGCGGCACTCGACCTGCACGGAGCCTTGGCGGCATTGAAGGGCGTTCCACTTGCCCGCCTCATGTTTGGCCCGGAGTGGATACAGCTCGAATTTATAGGCGAGTACGCCGCGTTCATGCAAGTCAACACACGGGTTGAGCTGACAACTTCGGGTGTGAATAGAACTGCCAGTTTTGATCCCTCCGGAAAATTGATGCAAGTCGCTGTAGCAGAACTCGTCGCACTCAGGGGCGCAACTGTAGAGAGGGTTGAATTGAACCAAGAAGAACTCGATGTCTTCCTAGACGGTGGTAGGCGCCTGCGATTCAAACTTGAACCGACTGCCTTCGAGCCGGTCATATTTTCCGGCTCACACCACATGAGTCCTGGCCAGCTCGCTTGGCATTTCGTAGTCACGGGAGGCGTGCGCAGTGAGGCTTAACATGTCACTCAACACGGACGTTGCGCAAACTGCGGCGCAACGCCGGTTAGCTTCACGTTAAAGCTCATTCAATGCTCAATCCCAAGCAGTTGGCGGCTGAATCAATCCGGGCAACCGAACTCCTGCAAGGGAAGACTGTGGCGCGGGTCGTTCGACACCAGGCTGAAGTTTTCGTTGAGTTCAAGGACGGTGAGCGCCTCTTCGTTAATCGCACAAACGACGGCGTGGAGCTATCGATTACCGGTGACGCAAGCTCGGAGGCAGTGCTCACGTCGAGAGAGGCCTATCTCGCCATGTTCGCGTTTCTCGAAGCGCACTACCAGCGCACTAAGTCCGACGACATCGGTGCTCTCCTCGGAGATCTCACCCTGCTCCCGGGCGGCACATCGGCTGACCCAGCCGCGATTGTGGATTGGCAACATGCCTTAAGCCGTGCGCGCGGCGAGGTTGTGGACGCGGGGTTCGATCTGGGCGGGCCAACGAAATGAGCTTTAACATGCCCGTCAACACGGACGCCCATGTGCGTCCGCTCCCTTCGGTCGCACCGGTCCACGGGCGCCGGTTACGTCTACGTTAAAGCTCATGAAGCTCTACTGCCCGATCTGCTCAAGCGAGGTGCCGGCGGACGCAACGAAATGCACGAGTTGTCCCACAATCTTTGCCAAGGGCATCAAGCCAACGCCCTCTCCGACATCGAATGCCGTCGGTTGTTCTATCGTCCTGGTCATCGTGGGCTTAATTGCTGTTCTCGCCATCTGCTTGATGCTTTATTCAGAGTTTGTCCGCTATCGATAGCCGATTTCGCGTTACTCGAAGGTCTACCACATTGCTCCCGTACACTCTTTGGACGGCTTCATCGATGTGGCAAACTCCTGGCAGCAATGACGGTGGGTGTTGCAGTCGCTGCCGATGAAGGGAACGCGGGTGTTTGCAATGCACGTCCCACGAAGCGGCGCTCAAACGAATCGTTTAGGTTGCGATTGACTGGTTGGCCCGAATCGCACATCTCGAAGCAATGAGCTTTAACTTTTCAATCGACACGGACGCCCAAGTGCTTCAGCGCGCTTCGCGCGCACCAGGCCTTGGTCGCCGGTCATCTTTACGTTAGACCGCAGTGAACGATGTTGAGACTTTCGGACGTCAGCCAGTGCTCGTGGGCACGCAGCTCACGTCTCTGATTGTCGAGGGTTTCGTGCACGATAGCGAACCTGTGACGCTGGCAAACGTCATCTACCTTCTCAGCGAAAGGCAGTGGCATCGTTTCGCCATCGACCACGGCACCATTCACTGGCGCGATCTCAGCTCCCATCCTGTTTCGCCGAATTCGGTTGGCAATGCCGCATATCCTTGGCGGAGCATGGACCGGGAGCTTGAGCTGCCAACAGCCATCAGTGGCTTTAGTGTCTCTGGTCAGTGGCCGAATGTCCGCGTAGAGTTCAAGCTAGAAAACGGCCACGTGTTCGTAGTGTTCAGTTCCGGGGAGGCCGCTTCGTACCATGCTGTCTAACTTGCCCGTCAACACGGACGCTCGCGAGCGTCCGCTCCCTTCGGTCGCACCTGTCCGTGTGCGCCGGCTACGTCTACGTTAGACGGCGCGCACACAGCACGTCATACTTTCGAGCATCCATATGGAACATTGCACGGATCTTCCTTTACGCGGAAAAGTAGCTGTCGTCACAGGCGCTGCGCGCGGCATCGGCCGCGCCATCGCCCAGACCTTGGGGCGGCAAGGTGCTTCAGTGTTGGTGAATTACTCATCCAATTCTGGAGCGGCTGAAGAGGTGGTCAACGCCATTCGAGCGCACGGCTCCCGGGCAGAAGCGGCGAGGCTGCACCTGGATGGACCACGATCTGCAGCTGAGCTGTTTGCGGCTGCGCAGGCTGCTTTCGGCCGAGTGGACATCCTTGTTCTCAACGCTGCGTCGGCGAGATTTGGACCGGTGACCAGCGTGACAGAAGCGGACTTCGATGCCATGTACGCGGTGAACGTGAAAGCGGCGTTCTTTTGTTTTCAGGAAGCCGCGAAGCACCTGGCCAATGGCGGCCGAATCGTCAGCATCTCGGCGGCGCTGACCTCGGTCGGTTACGACAACACGATGATGTATGCGGGAACGAAGGGTGCGCTCGAGCAGTTCACTTTGGCTGCTGCCAAAGAACTCGGAAAGCGAGGCATCGTCTGCAATTCCGTTTCACCCGGCGCCACGCACACGGATCTCTACCACGGTCTGGCTCCGGAGGCGGCGCGGGAGGCCGCCAAGCAGCGCTCACCGTTCAAGCGGCTCGCCGAGCCTCAAGACATCGCTGATCTTGTCGCCTTCCTGGCGAGCGACGCCGCCCGGTGGGTCTCAGGACAGAACATTCGGGCGAATGGAGCCGCATTGTGGTGACGGCGCCAGGACGACGCCTAACTGTTCCGTCGAGACGGACGCCTAACGGCGCCGCTCAAGTCCGACGTTATTCCTTACAAGGAAGAGTGTGAATATCGGCGGCTCTGAATACCGAATTACGCGGGGGAGTGACATCGTTCGCGACGGTATGTTCCTGGAAGCTGACCTTCTTGGAGGCGAGAAGCGGCGCACTCTTGCGGAGGTCTTTTATTCGGACAAGACGGGGGAGTTCTTCGTTTCGTGCTTTGAGGAAAATGTGCCGGTGGAGCTTGTTGAATATCTAATCGCGGAAGGTCGTCAATGCTTGCCTCCGACCCCCCGGCCGTGATGGATAACATGTCATTCGACACGGGCCCACAACAGCAGGAAGCGGCTTCGCCGCAAGTTGTTGTCCTCCGGTCAGCTTCACGTTAGACAGCACATGTCCATCACTGCTCTGCCATCACCTGTCGCTCGGGAGATCGGTACCTTGGTGCAGGCGCTTGCGGCTCGCGGGCTGGTTCCGGTTCACTGCGAGCAGTCCGAGTCGTTTGGCAACTTCGAGGTCGGCTTCGTCCGCGGTCCCCTTTCCTTCTCGGTGGTCCGTGATCGCGGCCAATTTCATGTGGATCGCGTCGAACGCGAGGTTCTCGAACCTGTGGGTCTGTGGCGTAGCTTCAGCGGCGTACGGTCGCTGGAGCTGCCGTTGCTGGCTTGGGTTGAGTCGCATGCTGCTGTCTAACCCGTCATTCGAGCGGACGTCCCAAGCACCCTTCGCGTGGTTGCGTCCTCCGCTCAACTCCGACGTTAGACCGCAGAGTCATAGCGTTCAGCTTGCATAGTCCGTATCCCAAAGGCCACAATCGTGGCCATGCGCGTGGAGATGACGGAGGTCTACCAAGACTGGATCAATTCGCTCAAAGACCGCTTAGGCCGTGCTCGTGTCCAAGTGCGGGTGGACCGGTTGGTCCACGGCAATCCGGGTCAGTTTCGGACGTCTACCGATGGTGTGTACGAGTTGAAGAGCAGAAGGACATCCAAATGGCAACTGCCCTGGCGAAGGGGCTGAAGGAGTAGTAATGGCAAGAGTCGCTTTAAAGGCCAAGGAGACGAAGACGATCTCCTTCGATATTTCCGCGCAGCTACGCACGCCTGAGGAGATGGCCGCGTATCTGGATGCGTGGCTCGTGGAGTCGCCGGATGACGCGGTGGGTATCGCGCGGGCTCTTGGCGACATTGCGCGAGCCAAGGGAATGACCCAGGTCGCGCGCGACGCAGGCTTGAGCCGCGAAAGTTTATACAAAGCGTTAGGTGAGAACGGCAATCCAAGTTTCGCAACCATCCTCAAGGTCGTGCGCGCTCTCGGTGTGAAGTTTCATGCGGCGCCCGCGTGAGTTGCTGTCGAACAGGTCGTTCCATCGGACGGCTTTCGGTCGCCGCTGAACTCCAACGTTATCGTGACACCGGAATGTGAGATGAGTCTCGGTCTTGCACTTCTTACTTGCATCCTCGCGTTCCTGCAACTGATCAGCATGTTGTATGGGGCGGCATCGTGTTGGGGCGGCTGCAGCACGGGTAGTTTGCTGCCGTTCTTCAGCCTTGGTGCCCTCGCATTCATTTCGCTCTGGGCTGCATATGGCGCGATCGTCCAGATGAGGAACGAAGATGGCGTTGGCAGAGCAATTTCCACACTCCTTCTGATTCCTGGGGGGCTCGTCTCATTCGCGGGAGCAGCCACCTTCGCACTTTCATCGCTGTCGATGATCGCTCAAGGGTTGGAATATGTGCTCCGATAACATGCCAATCGACGCGGACCCACACCGGCAGAAGGCGGCTTCGCCACAAGTGTTGGTGGGAGGTGCAGGGTGCCGCCTAACAGGTCAATCTTGAAGCGGTGAAGGTTTCACGTCTATGGAGCTCGATATGTCAACCATCGCCGGGGGATGTCGTTGCGGTGCCGTTCGCTACACGCTTGCTTTGGACGCCTTGCCAACGACGTATGCCTGTCATTGCCTCGACTGCCAGACGTGGACCGGGAGCGCCTTCAGCCAGCAGACCTTTCTGCCTGAAGATTCGCTTGCTGTCACCGGGCCCGTGAGCGTGTACGAACTCACAACCCCGAGCGGCAGGGTTTCCCGGCAACGTGTGTGCGGTATCTGCCACACCCGCATCTTCAACACCAACAGCGCTCGCCCGGGAGTCGTCGTGGTTCGTGCCGGCACACTGGACCGAAGCGATCATCTGGAGGTCGTGGCCCACATCTGGGTCAAGCGCAAGCAACCCTGGCTCGATTTGCCCCGGGACGTACCCGCGTGGCCGGAGGGAGCGCCGGTCGAGCAACTGTCGCAGGCCTTGGCACGCGGTCGCACGGATGCGTAGCCCTTCGCTCGAATGGGCCTGCGGCGGCGACCGCTCATGTCCGGAGTGCCTCACCCATCCCGTCCGCATCAATTTGGAAGATTCACATGTCAGATAACCCAGAAAGCGAATACCTGCTTCTTTCGCGGGGCCAGTGGGACCCGGACAAGTCTCCCGAGGAAATTCAGGAGGCGATCGACCGCTTCTACGTTTGGCACGAGCAGCTCGTTGCCGCCGGCAAGTTCAAGCCTGGGCAAAGACTGGCTACCGGAGGCAAAGTCGTTTCGCGATCAGGTGTCACCGACGGTCCATTCGCCGAGGCAAAGGAGGTCATTGGTGGCTACTGGTTCATCGTTGCCTCGAGCCTGGAGGAGGCCGCATCCATCGCGGCCAGGAATCCGTGCCTGGCGTATGGCTTGGCCTATGAGATCCGCCCCATCGAGGCTCTTCGCGCCAGCGCCTATCGGCAAGGCAATGAAACGCCAACGAAGTGAAGCAGGAGGTGTGTCGTGATGATCAAGCAGGTCGGAAACACGTTGATCGAGGCGAAGCATCGAGCGAGCTGCCACTGTGGCGCGGTCATTCTGGAACTGGACTTGCCAGATGGCATCGTCGATCCAGGCCGATGCAACTGCTCGATCTGCAGGCGAAAGGGGGCGGTGGTCGCCGCCGTCCCCCTGGCTGCCCTGAGAGTCGTGAAGGGCGCGGAAGCATTGAGGCTGTATCAGTTTGGTTCCATGACAGCCAAACACTATTTTTGCTCTGTCTGCGGCATCTATACACACCACCAGCGGCGATCGAATCCACAGGAATACGGCTACAACGTGGGGTGTCTCGAGGGCGTGGACCCGTACCAAATTCCGAACATTCGCGTCAGCGATGGCGTGCATCATCCGTTGGACCGCAGTGCTTCGTAGCACGTTCAAAAGCCATCGCAGTGAAGCTCCTCAGGCGTTTGGCGAAAGAAGCGTTCATGCCCCTCAAGGATTCCACCAAGCGAATTCGAGCCGTCTTCTTCGACTACGACGGCGTGCTCACCACCGACAAGACGGGTTCGCTCACCACCTGCCGGTACCTGAGTGAGCGCACGGGCATCGATGTGGCCACCCTCTCGGATGCGCTTCGCCCCTACAACGAGGATCTCACGCTCGGCCGGGTGTCGCATGCGGACGTGTGGCCTGACGTGTGCAAGGCGCTCGGCCAGTCGATTTCCATGGACTTGCTTGCGCCGGCATTCGGGAGCACTCCCGTCGACGAGCCGATGTTCAGCCTCGCGAGAGCGCTGAAGCAGTTCTGCCGGGTCGGCATCATCACCGACAACAAGAAGGACCGGATCGACTACCTGCGCCAGGCCCAGCAGCTGGACAGCCTGTTCGACCCGATCGTGGTGTCTGCCGAATTCGGCGCCACGAAGCAGGGCCCCGTCCTGTTCGAGGCCGCGCTGGCGCGTGCCGGGGTCGAAGCGGGAGAAGCCGTTTTCATCGACAACAGCCCGGCCAACCTGATCGCCCCCCGCGCGCTCGGGTTCCATACGTTCCACTTCGACGACGCCACCCGCGACGTTGCCGCGCTACGCTTCTATCTCCAGGAACACCATGGCCTCCCCGCCGGGCCGCGGTCCGCATAACATGGCGCGTCGAACCATGCCGCAACGATCCAACCTCCACCAAGCGCTGGGCCTCATCGGCTGGCTCGCGATTGTCTTTGTCGCGGCCGCCGCGGGCGCGATCGCTTCGGTCGACGCCGCGTCCTTCTATCGCCGGTTGGCCCTTCCCGATTGGGCGCCCCCTGCGTCGGCCTTCGGCCCTGTCTGGTCCGCTCTCTACACGCTGATGGGGGTTGCCATGTGGCTGGTGTGGCGCGAGAGGAGCGCTGGGCATCTGCGCCTGGCGCTGGGCCTGTTCATCACCCAGCTTTGTGCCAATGCGCTCTGGTCCTGGTTGTTCTTCGCATGGCGCAACGGGGCGGCTGCTTTCATGGAGGTGCTGATTCTCCTTGCGCTGATCGTCGCGACGCTGATCGTCTTCTGGCGCATCAACCGACTCGCCGGCGTCCTCATGGTCCCGTATCTGGCGTGGGTTTCGCTGGCGACCGCGCTCACCTGGTCCGTATGGCAACGCAACCCCGCTGCCTTGTAACCCGCGGCGATGCGGTGGGTCGTCTACGCCGCGGGCGTCGTCGCGATCTGGAATGCGCCGTGAAGTCGGCCTGCGGCACCGGTAGACTCAGCTGATGCGATGTCGCAGGACCAGGAGCGAGAAGCAATATGGGACCCATCGATCAAGCGCCCGGCTCTCCACACGAGCGCCAACGTCCGCAGCGGGAATTCAAGACGTTCGGACTGGGAGATCACGTGCGGAAAAAGTCCGGGGCTGCGTGGCAGGGCCGCGTTGTCGGCTGGTACAGCACGACGCTCACCCCCGAAGGCTATGCCGTGGAGTCCGAGGCGCATCCGGGCTCCGTACAAATCTACCCCGTCGGCGCGCTCGAGCGCGTGGCGTGAAGTGCGGATGAAAGTCGACCAGCACCCGTGGGCGGGCCGGAGCACGGCGGAACTCGACGCCTTGTTCACCGGGAGGCAAAACGAGTGGTGGGACGAGTTCTACGCGAACCGCACCCGGCCCGTGCCCTTCTTCGGGCCCCAGCCCGACGAAAACCTGGCGGCCTGGGTTCGCGACGGAACGCTCGCGCCGGGCAAGGCCCTCGACCTGGGTTCGGGCAATGGGCGTAACGCCATCTTCCTCGCAAAATCCGGTTTCGACGTGGAGGGCATCGACTACTCCGCCAACGCGGTCGAATGGGCGAAGCAACGGGCCAGGGAAGCTGGTGCCAACGTCCGCTTCACCCAGGCGTCCGTGTTCGACGTTTCGATTCCGCCCGCATCCTATGACCTGGTCTACGACTCCGGCTGCTTTCATCACATGCCGCCCCACCGGCGCGCCGACTACATTGCACTGGTGGCCGGCGCGCTGAAGCCCGGCGGCTGGCTGGGCATGACCTGCTTCCGGCCCGAAGGCGGTAGCGGGCTGTCCGACGAAGAGGTCTACGAGCGCGAGACACTCGGCGGGGGCCTGGGCTACACCGAGGCCCGGCTGCGCGAGTTGTGGTCCGGTGCGTTCACGATCGTGGGCGTGCGCCAGATGCAGGAAGCTCCGCAGGGCGGCGGTGTTTTCGGGAAATCATTTCTTTGGACCATGCTCGCGCGAAAATAATCCCATGACCATCGAAACCGATCCCATCGTGGTCACGCGGCATTGATCTCGCCTCGCGCGGCTTTCACGGCCGCGCGGTAATATTCCTCGACCTGTCGTTGAGGATTCCCGATGATCGTCGCCTTCACATCCTTCAAGTTGCCCAAGCCCATCACGCGCGAGGAAGCGCGGGCGATCTTCCTGAGCACGGCACCCACATACCGCGGTGTGCCGGGCTTGTTCCGCAAGCACTATGTGCTGTCGGAAGACGGGGGCACGGCCGGGGGGGTGTACCTCTGGAATTCGAAAGCGGAGGCCGAGGCGATGTACACGGATGCCTGGCGGGCATTCGTGCGCGGCAAGTACGGCACCGATCCGTCCGTCACCTACTTCGACAGCCCGGTGCTCGTCGACAACCTCTCGCAGCAGATCCTTTCCGACGCGTAGTGCCAGGGAGGCGCGATGGCGAAGACAGAAACAAACACGGGCCCGGCGGCCTCGGAGCTGATCACCGGCAAGATCGCCCAGCTGGCCGACTGGCGCGGCGACACGCTCGCGCGCATGCGCAAGCTGATTCAGCAGGCCGTGCCCGATGTGGTCGAGGAATGGAAGTGGATGGGCACTCCGGTGTGGTCGCACGATGGCATCATCTGCACCGGCGAGTCGTACAAGAGCGTGGTGAAGCTCACCTTCGCGAAAGGTGCCTCGCTGAAGGATCCCGCGGGCCTCTTCAATTCGAGCCTCGACGGCAACGTGCGCCGCGCCATCGACATCAAGGAAGGCGAGACGGTGGACGCCACGGCGTTCAAGGCGCTGGTGCGTGAGGCGGCCTCGTTCAATACGGCCGCGAAGAAATCCAAACCGGCGAAGAAGGCGAAGGCCTGAATGCCCTTCGATCCGAAGTCGACCTACGTGCATCTCGGCACCGGTGGAGAGGCGCAGCAGCTGCCGGGTGGCGACGCGTTCTGGGCTCTTCCCGAGGCCCTCGCCGCTCTGGGCGAGGGTTGGCTCACCTCCGCGAAGATCCACGTGCCGACCCGGATGCTGCACGTGACGCGGGGCGCGGGCACGCAGACCCGCCCGGCCGCCTGACCTTGCCCGCGGCGCGCGAATCGGCGAAGCTCGGCCCCATCACTCGATCCGATTCAAGGAGCTCATTCATGTCCGACAGAACCGTCCGCCTGCATCGCGTCATCGCAGCAAAGGCCGACCGCATCTACCGTGCATTCCTTACCCCGGATGCGATGGCCAAGTGGCTGCCGCCTCACGGCTTCACCGGGCATGTCCACCAGATGGACGCGAAGGTCGGCGGCACCTGGCGCATGTCGTTCACCAACTTCACGTCGGGCAACAGCCACTCCTTCGGCGGCAAGTACCTCGAGCTCGTGCCGAACGAACGCCTGCGCTACAGCAGCGTCTTCGATGACCCGAACCTCCCGGGGGAGATGGTGACCACCGTCACCCTGCGCCAGACGCCGATGGGCGTCGAGATGCATGTGAGCCAGGAGAACATCCCCGCGGTCATCCCGCTGGAGGCGTGTTACCTCGGCTGGCAACAGTCGTTGACCCTGCTCAACCAGCTGGTCGAGCCGGAGATCCCGGGCTGAAGATCGCAGCGAGCCCCATGGATTCCGCTCCCTTCAACCGCCGCGAGTTCCTCGCCGGCTCCGCAGGCGCGCTGATCGCGCTGCCGGGGCTCGCGCGCGGTGCCGATGCGCAGGTACTCACGCGCGTCGACACCGCCCTCGGCGCTTTCACGATCGCCGTCGACCCCTACGTCGCACCGGCGACGGTGGCGAATTACCTCGCCTATGTCGACGGCGGCTATCTCGATGGCGGCGCCGTGTACCGGCTGGTCACCATGGCGAACCAGCCGCCCGAGACGCCGTACAAGATCGAGGTCGTGCAATGGGGAATGAACTTGCCGGACGGCAAGGCGCCTCCCTTTGCGCCGATCCCCCACGAGACCACGCGCGACACGGGCTTGAAGCATCTCGACGGAACCGTTTCGATGGCGCGCAGCACGCCCGGTTCGGCAGCCTCGGAGTTCTTCATCTGTATCGGCGACCAGCCGGAACTCGACTTCGGCGGGCGGCGCAATCCGGATGGTCAGGGTTTCGCCGCGTTCGGCCGGGTCGTCAAGGGCCGGGAAGTCGTCTTCCAGCTGCATCGGCGCGCACAGGCCCAGCAGATGCTTGCGCAGCCGATTCCCGTGCGCCAGGTGCGGCGTGTCCTGGCGTGAAGATCCGCGACGCGAGTGCCGCAGCCCCGCGCCTTGCGATCGCCTTGTGCGCGCTTTTGCCCTCGTGGAGCCATGCCATGAGCAACATCCTGTCCGGCCTGTGGGACTACGCGAAACCTGCCGTGAGCGAAGGGCGATTTCGCGCCGCGATGGCGGGCGCCTCGTCCGATGACGTGCTGATCCTGCAGACGCAGATCGCCCGCACGTACGGCCTGCGCCACGATTTCGCGAAAGCCCGCGAGTTGTTGCAGTCCATCGAGCTCCAGGTGGCCAGCGCTTCGCCCGAGGCGAAGGTGCGCTGGCACCTGGAGATGGGGCGCACCTATGCGTCGCCCGCCCACGCCGCCGAGTCGCAGTCGCCAGAAGCACGCGAAGCGGCGCGCCTGCATTACCTTCGCGCCTTCGAACTGGCCAAGCAGGCGCGCATCGACGTGCTCGCGGTCGATGCGCTTCACATGATGCCGATGGTCGACACCGAGCCCGCCGCGCAACTCGATTGGGACCTCAAGGCGATCGCCTACATGGAGCAGTCCGACCAACCCGACGCCAAGGGGTGGGAGGCGGCGCTCCGCAACAACGTCGGCCATGCCAAGCGCCTGCAAGGCGACTACGAGGAAGCGCTGCGGCAGTTCCGGCTGTCGCTCGCCGCGCACGAGCGCAAGGGAAACGCTTACGCGGTGCGCGTCGCGCACTGGATGATCGCGCGGACCTATCGCGACCAGAAGAAGTTCGACGACGCGATCGCCATCCAGTTGCGGCTCGAGCAGGAATGGGCCGCGGCCGGCGAGCCGGACCCGTACGTGTTCGAGGAACTGGAGCAGCTGTACGCGGCGACGGGCGACACGGCTCGCGCCAGGCTGTACGGCGAGCGCCTGCGTGCAGCGCGCGCGGCGCCGCAGTAGCATGGGGGCCGCTGCAACGGCTCCGAAGGTTTCCATGATTCGCCGCTTCCTCCTCACGGCACTGGCGTGCATCGCGATGACTGTCTCCATCCCCGCGTTCGCGCAACAGGCGGGTGTCACCGCACCCAACGTCGTGCCCATCACGCCGCAGCTGACCACATCGGGCCAGCCGACGCGGGAATCGCTCGCGTCGCTCGGCGCGGCGGGCTACCAGGGCGTGATCTACCTCGCACCCCTGACCGTGCCGGACGCGGTGCCCGATGAAGCCGCGATCCTGCGGCGCCAGGGCATTTCGTTCACCAACATCCCGATCACCTTCAACCAGCCGGGCGAGAAAGATTTCGAGGCCTTTACCGACGCGCTCGCGGGCCTGCAGGGCAAGAAGGTCCTGGTGCATTGCCAGGTGAACATGCGCGCCTCCTCGATGGTGTTCCTGTACCGCGTGATCGTGGGCAAGGAGAACCCGGAAGCCGCCTATCCGTCCGTGTCGAAAGTGTGGACCCCCGACGGCCGCTGGAAGAATTTCATCGTTGCGACGCTGAAGAAGCACGGCGTGGATTTCGAGCCCTATTGAGAACCTGGAGGAGACAGCCATGAGCGCTGCGCAACCTTCGGCGCGCCGGATCGTGACGGCCGCCCTGATCGCAACGTGCGCCGCCGGTTCGTACGCGCAATCCGAGCTGTCGCGCGTTGCGTGGCTCGCCGGTTGCTGGCGCGCCGCCGACGCCGAAGCGGGCACCGAGGAGCACTGGATGTCTCCCGCCGGCGACTCCATGCTCGGCATGGGACGCACCGTGAAGCAGGGCAGGACGGTGTCGCACGAGTTCATGCAGATCCGCCCCGGCCCCGGCGGCGCGCTCACCTTCTTCGCCATGCCCTCGGGCAAGCCGCCCGATGCCTTCCCCGTGCTGCGGCTGGGCGAGCGTGAGGTCGTCTTCGAGAACCTGCAGCACGAATTTCCGCAGCGGGTCATGTACAGGATGGAGAGCGAGACACGACTGGCCGCGCGCATCGAAGGCATGCGCGGCGGCACCTTGCGCGGCATCGACTTCCCGATGGATCGCGTGAGCTGCGATGCGCGCGCCGCGCAGTCCCCATAATCTGCGCCATGGAAACCAAATGGCTGGAAGATTTCGTGAGCCTGGCCGAGACGCGCAGTTTCAGCCGCTCGGCGCAGTTGCGGCACGTGACGCAGCCCGCGTTCTCGCGCCGCATCCAGGCGCTGGAGGCCTGGGCAGGCACCGACCTCGTCGACCGCAGCTCGTACCCGACGCGGCTCACGCCCGCGGGCGAGACGCTCTATTCGCAATCGCTCGAGATGCTGCAGGCCCTGCAAAGCACGCGCGCGATGCTGCGCGGCCACTCGGCGGCAGGGCAGGATGTGATCGAGTTCGCCGTGCCGCACACGCTGGCCTTCACTTTCTTCCCTGCCTGGGTGTCATCGCTGCGCGAGAAGTTCGGGCCGATCAAGAGCCGGCTGATCGCGCTGAACGTGCACGACGCGGTGATGCGCCTCGTGGAGGGCGGTTGCGACATCTTCATCGGCTACCACCATGCCTCCCAGCCCTTCCAGCTCGATGCGGACCGCTACGAGATGGTCACGCTGGGCCAGGAAGTGCTGGCGCCCTATTGCAAGCCCGATGCGGACGGCGAGCCGCTGTTCAAGCTGCCCGGCCGCGCGGGGCAGCCGCTGCCTTACCTCGGCTACGCGCCCGGCGCGTACCTGGGACGGGTCACCGACCTGATTCTGAAGCAATCCGCCACCGCCATCCACCTCGATCGCGTGTACGAGACCGACATGGCCGAGGGCCTGAAGGTGATGGCGCTGGAAGGCCATGGCGTCGCCTTCCTGCCGAACAGCGCTGTGAAGAAGGAGATGAAGGCACGCAAGCTGGTCAACGCCGCCCCGCCCGGCATCGAGGGCCTGGAAATGACGATGGACGTGCGGGCGTATCGGGAGAAACCCGTAGGGAAAGCCGCGCCCAAGGGAACGGCCGAGGCCTTGTGGACGTATCTCTCCACCCATCACGGCCTCAAATGAGCGCCGGAAATGGGTTATAAATTTCGTGCATAACGCCGCCCGCATTCAGCATTGGCGCTGAACCGGTGAGGCCTCTACAGTTCGCGCCAATTCGCCACCACCCATCCAAGCGCATGCCAGCCCATCATCGGACCGAGCACGATTTTCTCGGTGAAAAGCAGATCCCCGCTGCTGCGTATTGGGGCGTGCACACCGCGCGCGCGGTGGAGAACTTCCCGATTTCCGGGACGCCGGTTTCGGCCATGCCCGAACTGGTGCGCGCCTTCGGCTTCGTGAAGAAGGCCGCCGCCCGGGCGAACGCCGAGTTGGGCATGCTGACGCGCGAGCGGGCCGATGCGATCACGGCCGCCTGCGACAAGCTGATCGCCGGGCAGTTCCATGACCAGTTCGTGGTCGATGTGATCCAGGGCGGTGCGGGCACCTCGACCAACATGAACGCGAACGAGGTGATCGCCAACGTCGCGCTGGAGGCGATGGGCCACGGGAAGGGCCGGTACGACGTGCTGCATCCCAACGACCACGTGAACGCGTCCCAGAGCACCAACGACGTCTACCCCACCGCCGTGCGGCTCGCGCTGTGGATCGGCATCGACGGCCTGCTGGAATCGATGGCGACGCTGCGCCGCGGCTTCGAGGCGAAGTCCACGGAATTCGCGTCGGTCCTGAAGATCGGCCGCACGCAGTTGCAGGACGCAGTGCCGATGACGCTCGGGCAGGAGTTCTCCACCTACGCGGTCATGATCGAGGAAGACGAAGCGAGGCTGCGGGAAGCGCGCGCGCTCATCCAGGAAATCAACCTCGGCGCCACCGCGATCGGCACCGGCATCAACGCCCCGCGTGCGTACGCGGACCTCGCCTGCAGATACCTCGCGCAGGAAAGCGGCATTCCGGTCGTCAAGGCGAAGAACCTCGTGGAAGCGACGCAGGACACGGGCGCTTTCGTCCAGCTGTCGGGCGTCCTGAAACGGGTGGCGACCAAGCTTTCCAAGACCTGCAACGACCTGCGCCTGCTGTCCAGCGGCCCGCAGGCGGGTTTCGGGGACATCCGGCTGCCGCCGCGCCAGGCCGGCTCGTCCATCATGCCCGGCAAGGTCAACCCCGTGATCCCGGAAGTCATGAACCAGGTGGCCTTCGAGGTGATCGGCAACGACATGACGGTGACGATGGCGTCCGAGGCCGGCCAGTTACAGCTCAACGCCTTCGAGCCGATCATGGGATGGAGCCTGTTCAAGAGCATCACGCACCTGTCGAACGCCTGCCTGACGCTCAACACGAACTGCGTGGCCGGCATCGAGCCCAATCGCGAGCTCCTGGCGCGCCGGGTGCGCGAATCGGTCACGCTGGTCACCGCGCTCAACCCCATCATCGGTTACGAGAAGGCGGCGCTGATCGCCAAGACGGCGATCGCCACGGGCGCGCCCATCGACGAAGTGGCGCAGTCCCTGGGCATCCTCACCCGCGAGGAAATCGAGGCGCTGCTGGTCCCCGAAAAGCTCACCCAACCGCAAGGTCCGGCGTGACTTGGCACATCCCGTGCTACTGGAAACACCTGACAGCGCAGGCTGGCGCTGGCGCGTCTAATCCTAGAATCAGCCTCACGGTCCTGGTTTAAATTCATTGTTCAGACATCCCAAGGAGACTTTCGTATGAAGAAACAACTGCTGGCACTCGCCATCGCCGCCGTCGCCACGGGCGCCGCATTCGCGCAGGCGAACGACACCATCGCCAAGGCCAAGGCCGCCGGCAAGGTGGTGATGGGCGTGCGCGAATCCTCCGCCCCCCTGTCCTACACCCTGGGTGACGGCCGCTTCACGGGCTACCACGTGGAACTCTGCCAGCGCATCCTGAAGGCCGTCGTGCCGACGGCCGCCGTGGAGTACCTGCCGGTCACCTCCGCCAACCGCATCCCGCTGGTGCAGAACGGCACCGTGGACATCGAGTGCGGCTCCACCACGAACAACGCCACGCGCCAGAAGGATGTCTCCTTCGCGCTCACGACCTACGTGACCGAAGTGCGCACGGCGGTGAAAGCCACGTCCAAGATCAAGTCGATCGCCGACCTGAAGGGCAAGACCGTCGCGACCACCACGGGTACGACCTCCGTCGCGCTCCTGCGCAAGAACAAGCGCGCAGAAGGCCTGACCTTCACCGAGGTCTACGGCAAGGACCACGCCGACAGCTTCCTGCTGCTCGAGTCCGGCCGTGCCGACGCCTTCGTGATGGATGACAACATCCTCGCCGGCCTTATCGCTTCGTCGAAGAGCCCGAAGGATTACGCCATCGTGGGCGAGACGCTGAACGTCGAGCCGATCGCGATCATGATCCGCAAGGACGACCCGAACTTCAAGAAGGCCGTCGACGACTACATCAAGGGCGCGATCAAGGCTGGCGAGCTGAACCTGCTGTACACCAAGTGGTTCATGCAGCCGATCCCCCCGAAGAACACCAGCGTGAACCTGCCCATGGGCAAAATCCTCACCGGCCTGCTCAAGGCGCCGAACGACAAGCCGGCCGAAGAGTTCAACAAGTAAGCACGGACAGCTCTGACGTGCACCGCCCCGGCCTGCGCCGGGGCGCTTTCAATTAAAACGAGGAGGAGCGATGGCCCTGGATTGGAAGGTGTTCTGCCTGGACACCATCGACAAGGCGCCCGTGTCCGGGTGCTTCAGCTCGGGCGACCAGCAGACCTACCTGGGGTGGCTGCTCGCCGCCTGGGGACAGACGGTGATCGTTGCGCTGCTGTCGCTCATCGTGGCGCTGGTGGTGGGTTCGATCATCGGCACGGTCCGTACCTTGCCGAACAGCCCGTGGCTGTCGCGCTTCGCCAATGCCTGGGTGGAGCTTTTTCGAAACATCCCGCTGCTGGTGCAGATCTTCCTCTGGTACCACGTGATGCCGGTGCTGATTCCCGTCTTCGCCGACACGCCCAAGATGGTGCTGGTGGTGATGGGGCTGGGGCTTTTTACCTCCGCGCGTATCGCGGAGCAGGTGCGTGCGGGCATCCAGGCGCTGCCGCGCGGCCAGCGCTACGCCGGCATGGCCATGGGCTTCACGACGCCGCAGTATTACCGCTATGTCCTGCTGCCGATGGCGTTTCGCATCATCCTGCCGCCGCTCACCAGCGAAAGCATGAACATCTTCAAGAATTCCTCGGTCGCATTCGCCGTGTCCGTCACCGAGCTGACCTTCTTCGCACAGCAAGCCGGCGAGGAAACCTCGCGCGGCATCGAAATCTACATGGCTGTCACGCTTCTCTACGTGATCTCCGCGTTCGCGATCAACCGCATCATGACCTTCATCGAAAAGCGGGTGCGGGTCCCCGGTTTCGTCGCCAGCACCGGCGCGGGAGGGCACTAGCATGCTGGACTTTTCCGTCTTCACCTGGGAAGTCTTCCGCAGCTACGTGCTGCACGGGCTTTACTTCAGCCTCGCGCTGACGGCCGTCGCCACGCTCGGCGGTATTTTCTTCGGTACCCTGCTGGCGCTGATGCGCCTGTCGGGCATCAAGCTGCTGACGATTCCCGCCACCATCTACGTCAACGGCATGCGGTCGATCCCGCTGCTGATGGTGCTGCTGTGGTTCTTCCTGCTGGTTCCGATGATCGTCGGCAAGCCGATCGGCGCGGAACTCTCGGCGGTGATCACCTTCATCGCGTTCGAAGCCGCTTACTTCAGCGAGATCATGCGTGCCGGCATCCAGTCCATCCCGCGCGGCCAGGTGTACGCGGGCCAGGCGATGGGTATGACCTACGGCCAGAACATGAAGCTCGTGATCCTGCCGCAGGCGTTTCGCAACATGCTGCCGATCCTGCTCACGCAGACCATCATCCTGTTCCAGGACACCTCGCTCGTGTACATCATCACGGCCAACGACCTGTTGCACGGTTTCAGCGTCGCGGGCGCCAACCTGAGCCACACGCGGGAGTCCTACATCCTCGCCGCCGTGCTTTACTTCGTCATCTGCTTCAGCCTCTCGTGGATCGTCAAGCGGCTGCAGATGAAGATCGCCATCATCCGATAACAAGGTATTGCCATGATCGATATCAAGAACGTCTCCAAGTGGTACGGGCCGGTGCAGGTGCTCACCGATTGCTCCGTGAAGATCAACAAGGGCGACGTCGTGGTGGTGTGCGGCCCGTCCGGTTCGGGCAAGTCCACGCTGATCAAGACCGTGAACGCGCTGGAGCCGGTGCAAAAGGGCGAGATCATCGTCGACGGCACCCGCGTGACCGACCCGAAGACCGACCTGCCCAAGCTGCGCAGCCGCGTGGGCATGGTGTTCCAGCACTTCGAGTTGTTCCCCCACCTCTCGGTCACGGAGAACCTCACGATCGCGCAGGTGAAGGTGCTGGGGCGCACCGCCGACGAGGCCAAGGTGCGCGGCCTGAAGATGCTCGATCGCGTGGGCCTCATGGCGCACAAGGACAAATTCCCAGGGCAGCTTTCCGGCGGCCAGCAGCAGCGCGTGGCGATCGCCCGCGCGCTGTCGATGGACCCCATCGTGATGCTGTTTGACGAGCCGACTTCCGCGCTGGACCCCGAGATGGTCGGCGAAGTGCTGGACGTCATGGTGAACCTCGCCAAGGAAGGTATGACGATGATGGTCGTCACGCACGAAATGGGCTTTGCGCGCAAAGTCGCCAACCGCGTGATCTTCATCGACGTGGGCGGCCGCATCCTGGAAGACTGCAGCAAGGAAGAGTTCTTCGCGCACCCCGAGAACCGGCAGGCCCGCACCAAGGATTTCCTGAACAAGATCCTGCAGCACTGACGGGCGGCCGTGCAGTGGGACAATCGCGAGATGTCCCCCCAAATCACGATCACCCGCCCCGACGACTGGCACCTGCACGTGCGCGACGGGGAGCCGCTCAAGACGGTCGTTCCCCATTCCGCGGCACAGTTCGGCCGCGCGATCGTCATGCCCAACCTGAAGCCGCCCGTGACCACGGCGGCGCAGGCCATGGCGTACCGCGAGCGCATCCTCGCCGCCGTACCCGCCGGCGTGAAGTTCGAGCCGCTCATGACGCTCTACCTCACGGACATGCTGCCGCCCGACGAGATCCGGCGCGCCAAGGAAGCGGGCGTCGCAGCCGTCAAGCTTTACCCTGCCGGCGCCACGACCAACAGCGACGCGGGCGTCACGGACATCCGCAAGACCTACAAGACACTCGAGGCGATGCAGCGCGCCGGCATGCCGCTGCTGGTGCATGGCGAGGTCACCTCCCAGGACGTCGACCTGTTCGACCGCGAAGCGGTCTTCATCGACAAGCACCTGATCCCGCTGCGGCGTGACCTTCCGGAGCTCAAGATCGTCGTCGAACACATCACGACGAAAGACGCCGCGCAGTACGTTCGCGACGCGGACCGGTTCACCGGCGCGACGGTCACTGCGCACCACCTGCTCTACAACCGCAACGCGATCTTCCTGGGCGGGATCCGGCCGCACTACTATTGCCTGCCGGTGCTCAAGCGCGAAACGCACCGGCTGGCGCTCGTGGAAGCGGCGACGAGCGGAAGCCCGAAATTCTTCCTCGGCACCGACAGCGCACCGCATCCGGCGCACCTGAAGGAACATGCGACGGGCTGCGCGGGCTGCTACACCGCGCATGCCGCGATGGAACTGTATGCCGAGGCGTTCGACAAGGCGGGCGCGCTCGACAAGCTCGAGGGCTTCGCAAGCTTCCACGGCGCGGATTTCTACGGCCTGCCCCGCAACACCGGCACGATCACGCTCAGGCGCGAAACGTGGACGCCGCCCGAAAGCTATCCCTTCGGCGAGGCGCAACTCAAGCCGCTGCGCTCCGGCGAGCCGCTCCAATGGAGGCTGGCATGAACCAATCCCACCGCGTGATGCTGCTGATCGACGCCGACAACGTCTCGGTCGACGTGATGGAGCACGCACTGCAGCGCACGATGGCCGAGCACGGCGCCGTGCACGTGCGGCGCGCCTACTGCAACGCGGAGATGGCGCTCAAGCACCAGGCGTTCTTCAAGCGTTTCTCGATCCGGCCGATGGTCAATCTCTCGGCGGGCAAGAACAGCACCGACATCGCCCTGGCCGTCGATGCGCTCGACCTCGTGCTGGCCGAACGCCCGGACCTGGTCGTGCTGGTGTCGTCGGATTCGGACTTCGCGCCGCTCGTGATCCGCCTGCGCGAGAAGGGCTGCCGCGTCTGCGGCATCGGCCAGGAAGGCAAGACGGGCGAGGAGACGAAGTCCGTCTACGACGCCTTCATCGACCTGCCGCACAAGTCGCCCGCGGCCGCCTCGCCCCGGCGACCCGCGCCCTCGCGCACGGCGGCGCGCGCATCGGCTCCGGCCCCGGCGCCGGCACCCGTTCCCGCGTCGTCCGGGCGGCCCGTCCTTCCGGACGAAGTGCAGGACATCCTCGACGCCCTGCCGGAACTGCGGCGCGGCGAGCGCATGGAGCTGAACCAGGCCGCCACCGCGCTGCGCGAAGAGCAGTTGCTCGGCCGCAATGCGAGCTCCCTGAAGCTGTTTCGCAAGCATCCCGAGTGGTTCGTCCTGACGCCTGCCGCCCGCCCGAGCAAGGTGGAATTCCTGGGCGGTTGACCGCATGGCGGCCGCGCGCTGGCATGACGCACTGTCCGTGCTGGATTCCGGCGCGCCGTGGTTCGAGCCCTGGCGAACCGATGGCGCCCGGGTCGTGGCCCGGGTGCAGGGCGGGGCGGCACTGCACGACGCGTTGAACGACGGCGGTCTGGCGCCGGTGCGATTTACTCCGGCCTCCGCGCTTCCCCCGGGCGTACCCTACGAACGCCATGTGTTCGAAGCGCGGTCCAGCCCGGTGCGCGAGGGGTTGCACGACTTCTTCAACGGCCTCGCGTGGCGGGCCTGGCCGCTCGCAAAGGCGCGGTTGAACGCGGTGCACGCGGGGCACATCGCGGCGCACGGCACCGGCGCCGCCCGCGGCCCCGTCCGCGATGCCGCGACCTTGTTCGACGAGAACGGCGCCATCCTCCATGCGCCGGCCGTCCTGTGGGAGGCGCTGGAAGCACGCGACTGGCGCCGGCTGTTCATGGAACTGCGGCCGGTTTGGAAGGAAGCCCGCCTGACCATCGTCGGCCACGCCCTGCTGGAAAAGCTCGTGAGGCCCCGCAAGAACCTCACGGCGCATGTGTGGGCCGCTCCCGCTCCCGCTGGTGGCGCGAACCGGGCCGACCCGTGGCTGGCCAGCCAGCTCACGCCGGAGCGCCTGGCCGTCAAGCCGTTCATGCCCCTTCCCGTGATGGGCGTCCCCGGCTGGGCCCCGCAGAACGCGGACTTTTCCTTCTATGATGACGCACGGGTCTTCCGTCCCGCGCGGCAGCAAGAATCCAGGCCCTCCGGCCCCACAACAACATCGCCGCCTGTCCATCCGCCCGCTTGAAATGGGGTCCCCAGGCCTCATTTGCGCTGCGGAGTGAACCTTCCTGCACTCTTGCTGATCGGAGAAACATGAAACGCATCGTTCTGTTCGTGCTCACCAACCTGGCGGTCGTCGTCGTGCTCGGCGTCGTCTCGAGCCTGCTGGGCGTCAACCGCTACCTCACGGCCAACGGGCTGAACCTCGGCATGCTGCTCGCCTTCGCGGCCGTCATGGGCTTCGGCGGCGCCATCATCTCGTTGCTCATCTCCAAGCCTGTCGCCAAATGGTCGGCAGGCGTGCAGGTGATCGAGCAGCCGCGCAACGCCGACGAGGCGTGGATCGTCGAGACCGTGCGCAAGTTCGCCGACAAGGCCGGCATCGGCATGCCCGAAGTCGGCATCTTCGAAGGCGAGCCCAACGCTTTCGCCACCGGCGCCTTCAAGAACAGCGCGCTGGTCGCGGTGTCCACCGGATTGCTGCAGGGCATGACGCGTGAAGAAGTGGAAGCCGTGATCGGCCACGAAGTCGCGCACATCGCCAACGGCGACATGGTCACGATGACGCTGATCCAGGGCGTGATGAATACGTTCGTCGTGTTCCTGTCGCGCGTGATCGGCTACCTCGTGGATGGCTGGCTCAACCGCGGCGACGACCGCCGCTCCGGCCCCGGCATCGGCTACTACGTGACGACCATCGTCCTGGATATCCTGTTCGGCTTCGCTGCCGCGATCATCGTCGCGTGGTTCTCGCGCCAGCGCGAATTCCGCGCCGATGCAGGCTCGGCGACGCTGCTTGGGCGCAAGCAGCCGATGATCAATGCGCTGGCGCGCCTGGGCGGCATGGTGCCCGGCGAGTTGCCCAAGGCGATCCAGGCTTTCGGCATCACCTCGGGCGTGGGCAAGCTTTTCTCCACGCACCCGCCCATCGAGGAGCGCATCGCGGCGCTGCAGGCCGCCGCGGCCTGAAGCGCCCTGCGAAAAAAAGCCGCCCACGGGCGGCTTTTTTGCGACCCCGGTAACGTCTACTTCTTCGGCTCTTCCACCGGCTTGGTCATCATGGGTTCGTCCTTTTCCTTCGGGCGGACGGTGACGGCCTTCTTGTCGAGCACATTGACGCCGGCGAACACGATGATGTCCCCGATCCGGGGTACGAAGGTCAGCGTCGCGTCGTCTTCGGCCAGCAGGTATCCCGGGGACTGGAACTTGGGCTTCACGAACGGATAGTGCGTCTGCACCACATGCATCCGATTGTCATCGCGCGGCGCCGGGCGGCTCACGTCGGATGCCAGTGCGCGGGTCGCGAGGTCCAGGTTGCGTTGCACGGTGGCCTTGAGGAGCGAGGCGTCGTTTTCCAGCCATCCACCGGTGCCCAGCAACGCGTGGGACTCTCCGGTCGATGCGATGTAGCGCGTGTTCCACTGCGACTTGCCGTCGGTGCCGACGAGCGAGGTACGAATGATCACGTAGGGACGCACGTCGCTGTCGTTGACGAAGGACAGCACGAGCGCGGGCGTGAGCTGGAGGCGGGGCCCTGCGGCGGAGTCGGCCGCGAATTTCGCGCCGAACGCACCCGACGACAGCAAGCCGTTGATCGATGCCTTCAGCGGCTCGTTCAGGTGGATGTGCAGCTGCTTCTCCGCGTCGCGCACGGCGTCGGCGCCGGCGCTCGCGTTGGCTGCATGCGCGATGGCCACGCCAACGAGGCCGAAGAGCATGCCCGCGGCCTGGCCCTTTTGATGGCCGGAGATGATGACCTGGCTCTCGGGCACGCGATAGACGCCGATGGGAAGGTCGCTCCAACCCGACAATTCCTCTCCCGAGACGCGGACGCCCACGACCTGGGTCTGGGCCGGCATGGGTTTGGCGAACTCGAACGAAGCGCAGCCTGCGAGCTGCACGAGTACGAAGGCGCAGAGCGCGTGGGTCAGACGACCGAAAGACATACTTCCACTCCCCTTTGAAAGGGGCGAAGTATATCGGTCACCCCGAAACGATTCCCCGCGCCACCGCCTCGCCCACGCGGATTCCGTCCACCCCCGCCGAGAGGATGCCGCCCGCGTAACTCGCTCCCTCCCCGGCGGGATACAAGCCGCGCACGTTCAGGCTCTGGTAGTCCTCGCCGCGCGTGATCTTCAGCGGGGAGGACGTGCGTGTCTCGACGCCGGTGAGCACCGCATCGGGCATGTCGAAGCCCTTGATCTTGCGGCCGAAAGCGGGGAGCGCTTCGCGAATGGCCGTGATCGCGTATTCCGGAAGGGCCTGGTGCAGGTCCCCGAGCTTCACGCCGGGCTTGTACGACGGCTCGACACTTCCCAGCGCCGTGCTCGCCTTGCCCGCGATGAAATCCCCGACCAGCTGCCCCGGCGCTTCGTACGTGCCGCCCCCGAGCACGTACGCGTTCGATTCCAGCGTGCGCTGCAAGGCCACGCCCGCGAGCGGACCGCCGGGATAGTCCGCCGGGTCGATTCCCACCACGATGCCCGCATTCGCATTGCGCTCGTTGCGCGAGTACTGGCTCATGCCGTTGGTCACCACGCGCTCCGGCTCCGACGTCGCGGCCACCACCGTGCCGCCCGGGCACATGCAGAAGCTGTAGACCGAACGGCCGTTGCTCGCGTGGTGCACCAGCTTGTAATCGGCGGCGCCGAGCATGGGATGCCCCGCGTGACGCCCCCAGCGCGCGCGGTCGATCACGCCCTGCGGATGCTCGATGCGAAAGCCGATGGAAAAGGGCTTGGCCTCCAGGAAGACGCCGCGGCGATGCAGCATCTCGAAGGTGTCGCGCGAACTGTGGCCCAGCGCAAGGACGGCGTGATCGGTGCGCAGCTCACCCGTCTCCCCGGTCGCCACGTCCAGCACGGCGAGGCCGCGCAGCTGCTTGTGATCTCCCTCGCCCTCGAGCAGCAGGTCGGTCACGCGCTGCTGGAAGCGCACTTCCCCGCCCAGCGCGATGATCTGCTCGCGCATGTTCTCCACCACCTTCACGAGCTTGAAGGTGCCGATGTGCGGGTGCGCGACGTAGAGGATCTCCCCGGGCGCGCCGGCCTTCACGAATTCGTTCATGACCTTGCGCCCCAGATGGCGCGGGTCCTTGATCTGGCTGTAGAGCTTGCCGTCGGAGAACGTGCCCGCGCCGCCTTCGCCGAACTGCACGTTGCTCTCCGGATGCAGCAGGCGCTTGCGCCACAGGCCCCAGGTGTCCTTCGTCCGTTCGCGCACGGGCTTGCCGCGCTCCAGCACGATGGGGCGCAGGCCCATCTGCGCGAGCACCAGCGCCGCGAAGATGCCGCAGGGGCCGAAGCCGACGACCACGGGACGCAGCGCGGGCGGCGCGGTGGCCTGCACCGGCGGATGCCACGCCATGTCCGGCGTTGCGGCGATATGTGGGCGTCCCGCGAGCTTCGCGAGTATCGCGGGCTCCCGGGAGGCATCGGCGAGCGCCACGTCGATGATGTAGACGGCGAGCAGGTCCGCCTTGCGGGCATCGAAGCTGCGCTTGAAGACCTGCACGCGGGAGATGTCGCCTTGCGGCACGCCGAGCACGCCGGCTGCGGCAGCGAGCAGCGGCGCTTCGGGTTGCTCCGCCTGAGCCAGCGTGAGCTTGATTTCGGAGAGTCGGATCATGGTGTTCGAAGCCCGTGGTTATCAGGCAAAGCGAAGCGCGGATAATACCGCTCGTGAAGCCCGCCAGGCCGTCGCTGGTGCCGCATGGGAAACCTGGCACTGGAGGAACGTCCGGACTGCAAAGGGCAGCGTAGCAGGTAACACCTGTCCACCGTGAGGTGAGGATCAGAGCAACAGAGACGAGTCGCCGTGGGCAACCATGGCGGGTGAAACGGGCAATCTCTACGCGCAGCAATACCAAATAGGCCAGCGTCGATGTGGCTCCGCGGAGCTGGCGGGTAGGTAGCACCGAGCCGTGGGGGCGACCCCCGGCCCAGAGGAATGACGGTCGCGCCCGGGAAACCGGGCGTCACAGAATCCGGCGTACCGGCGGACTTCACACTTTATTTTCGGCAGGCTTCGGCGTGCCCCGCCTTCAGGTCGCGGGCGCGCTGCGCGGTCGCCGGGTGGCTGCTCAGGAGGTCGGAAAAGCCGCCGCCCCGCTCGCCCCCGGCAGTGGCGCCGCGGTCCTGCTCCATGCCCAGCAGCAGGTCGGCCATGGGCGCCGTCGGCACGCGGGCCCGGCGCATCAGGTCCGCGGCGAAGCAATCCGCCTCGGTCTCGTGCCCGCGGCGATAGGCCAGGCCGGTGAGCAGCGAGCCGCCCATCGACACCAGGGTGGAGACATCGCCGAGCGCCAGGCCCAGTCCCACGTTCAGCACGGCCTGTTCGACGATGATTCGCGTGGTGTGGCGATGCACCACGTGTCCGATTTCGTGGGCCAGGACGCCCGCCAGCGCATCGTCGTCCAGGCCGCGGCGCTGCGCGATTTCCACCAGGCTGTCGGTCATCACGATGGTCCCGCCGGGCAGCGCGAACGCGTTGGGCGGCATGCCGCCACGAAAGGAAAGCGACAGGCCAGGCGCGTAGTCGCGATACGGTTGCATCGCGGGCCCGACCTGGCGCGACAGCGCATCGAAGCGCTCGCGCAACTGCGCCTGCCGCGCGGCGGGCAGTTTGCTGGGCTTCAGGAAGTTCGCGTCGAGGTCGCGCAGGGCGCGCTGGGACAATTCGGTTTCCCACGCGAGGGGAACCTGGCGCGTGACCTGGGTCGCGGCCCAAGGCGTGCCCCAGCGATAGAACGCGACCAGCGCGACGGCGGCGACCGCCATGACAACGGCAAAGACGGGCCAGCGCGTCTGCATGCGCTGCGCGAGCGGCGGCTTTCCGCCCGCCGCGGCGAGCGCCGCCTGCCATGCCGCCACGTCGTCGACTTCGAGGCTGCCGTGATCGCGAAGATCGGCCACCACCGTGCGGGGCGCGCGGGTCGTGCTCCAGCGTTCGGGCCACCCCACATCGCTGCCCGCGATCTCCAGGATGGCGCCGTCCGCATCGTCGCGCAGCACCAGCGCAGGAAGCTTGCCGCCTGGCCGCAGCGTGACGTGGCAAGGTCGCGGCCGCGTGCTCCTGCCGTCGAACCAGCGTCCTGGAATGGGTTGGGGCACGTGCGCTTCAGCCAATCAGGTCAAGCCCCACGGCGTCGGCGAGCGCGTCGCCCAGCCCATCCTGCTGTTGCGCCAGCATGCCCACCAGCTGGTCCAGCCCGCCCTTGACATGCAGCGTGACGGACTCGGTTTTCATGCGGTATTCGCTCACGCGGGCGAAGGGCCGGTAGAAGCCGAGCGTGAGCATCGTTAGCACCATGTTCTTCATGCGCAGCAGCACGTAGCGGCGGGCCCGCAGATTGCATTTGAAGCGGGCGATGGTGCTGACACCCACGTTGTTCCAGACCAGCTGGAACATGCGCGCTTCCCGATACGCCCGCGCCGGCGAGGTGACGACGACTATCGCGAAGAGGATCGCGAGCAACCCGGCGACGATTGCCAGCACCACCGCGAGCCCGTCCCGCTTCGCGGGAGCGAATGCGACACCGCTTGCGATCGCCGCGGAGGCGACCAGCGCGAAGGCCAGCGCGCCTCCCGCCAACACCCCCAGCGTCGCGAGCCAGATGCGCACGAAGTCGCCGTAGACGGGCTTCCAGCGCCCGGGTTGCGCGCCCGCGTAGGCCCGCGAGACCAGCAGCGCCTTGTAGTTGTATTCGAGCCGGATGACGCACAGCAAGGTCAGGATCAGGGCGACACCGAGCACCAGCAGCGCGACGATGAGAAGGTGGCGCCCGATGCCCGCACCGGACGCCCGCGCACCGGGGGCGAGCATTTGCAGGCTGGCCACCACGCCGATCCAGACGACGGCGGCAGCGAACACCGGCCAGCTCGCCTTGTAGACCTCGCCCCAGCCGGCGGCAAACTGCAGGCGCACGCCGCGCCAGCGCGTGGCGCCGAGCCTGAAGCGCATGGCACTGGCCCAGAAATAGGGTGCGAGCGCGGCACCCGTGAACAGGAACAGCGCGGCCCACGTGTCCTGGCCGGTTTCGGCCAACAACTTGAACGCCACGTAGAGGACGACCAGCAACAGGAAGCCGAAGACCATCTTGCGTTGCTGCGCCGTGAATTCCAGCGGGCTGTTGGCCACCAGGGTATGGCCGTAGAAATACTGCGCCGTGCGCTTGCGCGCGAAGGGCGTATAGAAGCCGAGCGTGACAATCGTCAGCAGCAGGTTCACGATCCAGACGCGAAAGAATTCCGGGCCCGAGCCGGAAAATTCCAGGGGATAAGGCTGGATGCCGGTTCCGGTCGCGCGCGTGTCGATGCGGTCAACCGCGGCTGATGGCTTGCTTTTCATTCTGGTCTGTCTCCTCCCTGGGCGCTGACCAGTGTAGCAACGCGAATCCCTAGAAACGCTCGCCCGCCGCCAGGAAGCGCCAGCGGCCCTCCGGCAGGCCCGCCATCGGAAAGCGCCCGATGCGGATGCGCTTCGCGGCGGTGACGCGCAGGCCCACCTGCTCGCACATCCACGGCACGAAATCCGGCGCGATGCCCTTGAGCGCGAAGCGCAGCCGTGTCTCGTTCTGCCAGCTCACCTTAATCGGCGGCAGGGCGCGGCCCTCGAACTTCAAGCCATGCGCGAGGCGCACGAGGCCGTAGTCGGCGATCTTGCCGTCGACCTGCACGATGAGTTCCTGCTCGGTGGTGAGCGCGTCCTCGGTGAGGTGGCGGATCACGCCGCGCATCTGGCTGAAGACGATCAGGCCGCTCGCGGGCGTCGGCAGGGGCAGCAGCTGCGTCTGGTGCAGGAAGTGGCGCTTGAGGATGCGCGGCGCGCCGCCGTGCCCGGCCTCGGTGAAATGATTGCCGGCGTTCAGCGAGGCCAGTGCTTCCTCGGACGTCACGCCGGCCGGCTTGTTGACCACGATCGTGACGGGTTCGGCCGGCACCGCATTCGCCTTCGGGTCGATCTCCACGCGCTCATCGCCCACGCGATGCTGCGGCACGTCGACCACGCGGCCGTCCACGCGCACGAAGCCGCCTTCGATGAAGGCCTCGGCCTCGCTGCGCGAGCACGGCACCATCGCGGCGACGCGCTTGGACAGGCGCTCCGGCTCAGCCATCCTGCCTCGCGAGCCCCAGCGCCTCGATGCGCTGCACGTGCGCAAGCAGCGAGCGCTTGGCGACGGGCCACATGCGTGGCGGGACGTCGTCGTAGGCGAGCTCCACCCAGTCCTCCAGCGCACCCTGCGGGCGCTTGCGCATCGCTTCGACGATCTTCGCTTCGCGCTGGAGCCGGTGTGCCTTCAGGTGCGCGATCGCCTTCGGCGCGAAGCCGAGCACGTGCCCGTGCGCGGGCAGGATGAAGTCGATGCCGTAGGTCTTGCAGGCTGCGAGGAGCTTGTCGAGCGACTCGAGGTAGTCGTTCATGTCGCCATCGGGCGGGTCGACCACCGTCGTGCTGCCGTTGAGCACATGGTCCCCGGAGAACAGCAGCCCGTCTTCCAGCAGCACGAGGCACAGGTGGTTGGCCGCGTGGCCGGGCGTGGGGATCACCTTCAGCGTATGGCGATGGCCGCCGCCTTCGACGGACAGCTCTTCGCCGTCGGCCAATGCTCGGTCCGGCGTGAATTCGCTTGCGGCGCGCGCGGTGGCCGCCGACGGCAGGCCGAGGATGGGCGGCTTGGCCTTGCAGCGCGCCTGCAGCGGCTTCGCGCCGGGCGAATGGTCGGGATGCGAGTGCGTGCAGGCGATCAGGCGGATGTCGCCATTGGCGGCGCGCCAGATGCGCTCGAGGTGCTCGGCATCGGCCGGTCCCGGGTCGATGCAGATGTAGCCGGTGTCCGGGTCGCCGACGAGGTAGCTGTTCGTGCCGGGGCCGGTCATCACGCCGGGATTCGGCGCGGTGACGCGCGTGATGTTGCGCAGCAGCGGCACGGCCTGGTCGGTGCGCCAGTCGAGATGGTGCACGGCCTGGCCGTCGGGGCTCACGAGTTCGAGCTCCCCGAAGGGCATCTCGTGCTCCATGTAGCGCGCGTCCGCGCCGTTCAGGAAGCCCGCGCGCGGGCAGCTGGTCCAGAGCGGCTGCTCGCTCGCGCAGGCGGCGAGCACGGCGTCGACGGTGTCGAATTTCGCGAGGCGCTGCAGCGTGCGGATCGTCGGGAAGATCATGAAAAAGCTGCCGGCCTCGTGACGCGACAGCGCGTCGGCCGGGCGCACCCAGACCGGCTCGAACTGCTCCGCCTCGTCCGCCACCGGCGTCTGGCCCACCGGCATGCGGGCGACGAGGAAGGGCACGTCGAAGCGGCGCGGGAGGTCGCGGTCGGTGATCCAGTGCGCGAGCACGTAGACCTGGTCGGCGGCTAGCACGAGCCCGCGGCCGCGCATCTGTTCGAAGAAGGGCTGGCGGCGATCCAGGGCGGCGAGATCCTTGTCATCCGGCGCGCGGCCGTCGGCGTGCCGCGCAATGAGCACGCCGAGCTCCTCGAAACTCTCGCGGATGGCGGCGATGGCCTGCGTGAGCCGCACGTCATCCTGTGTGGGCCGCCGCGCGGCGAATGCGTGAGCCTGTGCATCGGCGGCATCGATCGCGCCGCCGGGGAAGACGTACGCCCCGGGCGCGAAGCTCGCGGTAGGCGAGCGGCGCGTCATGAGCACCTCGATGCCCCGCGCGCTGTCGCGCAGCAGCAGGACCGTCGCGGCGGGGCGCGGCGTCACCGGCTCGCGCTGCGCATGGAGATATTGGGTTGGACGCACCATGACGCCATTATCGGCACCCGGCCGCGCCCGGAGGTTCAGCGGGTCTTGCGGTGCGCGCGCGGATGCGCGGCGTCGTAGGCCTTGGCCAGGTGCTGGAAGTCCAGGCGCGTGTAGACCTGCGTCGTGGTGATGTTCGCGTGGCCCAGCAATTCCTGCACGGCGCGCAGGTCCCCGCTCGACTGCAGGACGTGGCTCGCGAAGGAGTGGCGCAGCATGTGCGGGTGCACCGGCGTCGCCAGGCCCGCCATCAGGCTGCGGCGCTTCAGGCGCTGCCAGACGGACTGCGCGGTGAGGCGCGTTGCGTTGCGCCCGATGAAGAGGGCGGGCTGTGCGACCTTGCCCGCCGGATCGCGCAGCGCCAGCCAGTGCGCCAGGGCCTCGAGCGCCTTGCCGCCGACCGGCACGGTGCGGCGTTTGCTTCCCTTGCCGAGCACGTGCGCCTCGCCCGCTTGCAGGTCGATCCAGCCGCGCGCCTCCTTGCCGGCGGAGATGTCCAGCCCCACGAGCTCGCCGACGCGCATGCCGCATCCGTAGAGCAGCTCGACGATGGCGCGGTCCCGCGCTTCCAGCCAGGGGTCGGCGTCGGCATCCTGGTGTTCGGCGAGTTGCACCGCGTCATCGACGCCCAGGGCCTTGGGCAAGGGTTTGGGCGCTTTGGGCGCACGCACGTCCTGCACGGGGTTGCTTTCGACCAGGCCCTGCTTGCCCAGCCAGGTATAGAACCCCCGCCAGCCCGACAGGATGAGCGCGATGCCGCGCCCGCTGCGTCCCGCGCCGTGCATCTGCGCGACCCAGCGGCGGATGTGCGCGTTCTGCACCCGCGTGAGCTCCACGCCCGCCTGCTTCGCGTTGCCGGTGAGTTTGTGCAGGTCGAGGGCGTAGAGCTCGACGGTGCGGGCGGCGAGCCGCTTTTCGACCCGCACGTGCTCCAGGTAGCGCTCGACGAGTTCCATGGCCGCGCTATTTGGCGCGAAGCCGCGACAGCGCCGCGCCCGCGAGTTCCGCGATGCGTTCGAGGAAGTCCGTGCCCATGCCGCTCTGGAAGCGCTGCGGGTCGGGCGAGGCGAGCACCAGCATGCCGAAGGCGGGGCCGGTGCTGTTGGACGCGACCTCGCGCAGGGGGATGAGCGCAATCGACATTGCCATCGCGGGGTCGTCCAGCCAATTCACGGCCTCGAAGCCGGAGTTCACGCCGCAGTAGGGTTGCGTGAGCGAGGAGGCGAAGCTCCTGGCGTCCTCGCTCACGCCTTCGGCGAAGACTTCGGAGCCGTAGCGGCTGTCCACGTCCCACACCTTGATCGCCACCTGCGGCACCATGAACTGGTGCTTGATCTCCGCGGAGATCGTGGCCGGCAGCGCGCGGCCCGACTGCACCTGGAACAGGTTGCGGGCCCAGCGGTGCAGGCGGTCGGCGATGACGACGTTCTCGTTGCCGTGGCGCACCATGTCCATCAGCCGGTGCTCCAGCGCCTTGATCTTCTCGCGCAGCATCTCGGCCTGCCGCTCCTGCAGGCTCACCGCGCGGCTGCCGTGCGGGCTGGTGAGCTGCACTTCGGAGAGCAGCTGCGCGTGGCGCGTGAAGAAGTCGGGCGTGTTCGCCAGGTAGTTGGCGATGTCGTCCTCGGTGATGGGGTTCATTCCGTCTGTTTTCATCATGATTCGGGTACCTCGATTTCGCCTTCGAACACGGTGACGGCGGGCCCCGTCATCAGCACCGGGGCGCTGCCGCCCGCCCATTCGATCGTGAGCGGGCCGCCGCGCGTTTCGACATCGACGCGCGCGTCGAGCCGGCCCAGCCGGATGCCCGCCACGACCGCCGCGCACGCGCCGGTGCCGCACGCGAGTGTTTCGCCGGCGCCGCGCTCCCACACCCGCAGGCGGATGCGCGAGCGGCTCACCACCTGCATGAAGCCTGCGTTGACGCGGTTGGGAAAACGCGGGTGGTGTTCCACCAGCGGCCCCTGCGTTCCCACCGGGGCTGTGTCCACGTCGCCGACTTCCTGCACCGCGTGCGGGTTGCCCATGGACAGGATGGCGACGGAGATCATCGCCGCGTCCGCGCTCGTGCCGAGCGCCAGGTGCCACTTTTCCCAGGAACCGTCGGGCTGGGGCGACAGTCCGGCGGCGTCGAAGGGGACCTTCGACGGATCGAACACGGGCGGGCCCATGTCCACCGTGACGCGGCCGTCGGCGGTGAGCCTGGGTTCGATCAGCCCGGAGCGCGTCTGCACCTTGACGCTGTCGCGCTCGGTCAGGTGCTTGTCGCGCACGAAGCGCACGAAGCAGCGCGCGCCGTTGCCGCATTGCTCCACCTCGCCGCCGTCGGCGTTGTGGATCACGTATTCGAAGTCGATGCCGGGGGCGGGGGAGGGGCGCACGGACAGCACCTGGTCGGCGCCGACGCCGAAATGCCGGTCGGCGAGGAAGCGGTACTGCGCGGGCGTGAGTCCGAGCAGCGCGCGGGTCTCGTCGAGCACTACGAAGTCGTTGCCCGCGCCCTGCATCTTGGTGAAGCGGATTCGCATGCGGGCGATTATCCGCGCACTCGCGCGCGCCGCGATGCGTTTATGCTGGCTGCCACGTCGCGTTTTACGAGAGGCACGCCATGCGCATCCCCGATTGGACCCCCGAGCGAAAGCCCCAGCCGGACGACCTGGTGCAGGCCGTGCTGGCGCGGCGCGGCGGCGCGCTGCTGAACCTGGATCGCGCGCTGCTCTGGAGCGAGCCGCTCGCCCGGGGCTGGAACGTCTACCTGAAGAACGTGCGCACGGAGTTCTCGGGCAGCATGAAGCTGCGCGAACTGGCGATCTGCACCGTCGCCCTGCTGACCGGGGCCCATTACGAGTTCCACCACCATGCGCCGCAGTTCCTGAAAGCCGGCGGCACGCAGGCGGAGCTCGACGCGCTGGTCCTTTTCGCGGCGACGCCGACCGGTTCGGTGGTGGGCGAGCTGGGCGACGTCGAGGCTCTGGTGGCGCGCTACGCTGCGCAGATGACCCTGAACGTGAAGGTCGAGGATGCGCTGTTCGAGCAGGTCAAGGCGCGGTTCGATACCACGGAGCTCGTGGAGCTCACGGCGGCGATCGCGGCTTACAACATGGTGGCGCGGGTGCTGGTGGCGTTGGCGGTGACGCCAGAGGATTGAACTTGGCCGGACGCAGAAATCGCAGAGGTTACGCAGAATGAAATCCAGAAAAAAACCCAAATGCATTTGAATTTTTCTTGTCTTCTTTCTGCGTAACCTCTGCGATTTCTGCGTCCGGTCAAGTCCGCATTGAATTGATCAACTCGCCAGCGTGAACACCGCGCGTTTGGTCTCCGGCGCGACGTTCACGAGCAGCGCCGACAGCCGCTCCACCACCTGCTGCGCATCCGCGCGATCCGTCGGGACCATCGTCTGCGCGATGCGAACCTGCGCCACCCAGTCCACCGGCTTGCCCTTCTGCGGCATCAGGCAATGGGCGACGACGCGCGGGCCGATCGATGCGGCCTCCTCGTCGGTCAGCGGGCCTTCGACCAGCATGCCGAAGCGCAATGCGGACAGCCGCGCCACGCCGTCGATCTCGCGGGCGACGGACAAGAGCCGGCCCGCCACGCGCAAGGGGAGCTCCTCCGCCGCGCGGTTGCCGAAGTCGCGCCGCACCTGCTCGAGGTTGACGATGTCGACCAGCAGCACCGCGCTGCGGAATTTCAGGCGCGCCGAGCGCGACATCATGCTGTCCAGCCGCTCCACGAACACATGCCCGTTGATGAGGCCGGTGGCAGGGTCGATGCGGTCCAGGCCCTGAATGCGGCGGTTGTAGTCGCGCCGCTGCTGGCTGCGCACCATGAGGATCACCAGCATCACCGGCAGCTCGACGGCGATGCCGACCTGCATGCCGTACATGGTGAGGAAGTTGGCGGGCAGCAGGCCCCACAGCTTGGCCATGGGAAAGGCCGCCCCGATGATCACCGGGGCCATGCCGCACAGCAGCCACAGCGCGTAACGGTCGCCGCGTGTGACGGCCCAGGCGATGGCGGGCAGCGTGATCAGGTTGGCGATCACGATGTAGGGGATCATCAGCTTGAAACGCAGCGACGGCTCGATGAGCACGATGCCCACGGCGATCGCCAGCGAGAACAGCGCGAGGCCGGTGAGCAGCCGGTGCAGCTTCATCGAGCGCTCGGGAATCGAGGCGGTGGCCGAGAAGAACCAGACCAGCGAGCCCACGGTCAGCACGGGAAAGATCATCGGCGCGACGTCGGTCCACGCGGGCCAGTGGGGCCACAGGTGCAGGCCGGCGATGCCCGTCATCGACGCCTGCGACATGCCCATGAGCAGCACCCCCAGCGCGTAGAAGCCGTAGGCGCTGTCGCGCAGCGACACGGCGCTCAGGAAGCCCACGGCGACGGCCAGCCCTGCGAGCCCGAAATAGATGCCCAGGATGAGGGACGTGCTCTGCTCGTGCAGCCCGAGGTAGCTCTCGCTCACGAACTGCAGCGGCGCCCCGAAGGCATGCGGGTTCTCCACGCGCAGCAGGTAGGCGCGCGGCTCTTCCGCCGACACCAGCACCGGCAGCAGCGGGTGCCGGTGCGGCACCGGCCAGTCCGCCACCGGGATCAGGTCACCGGCGGTCTGCGCGACCCATTTGCCCGCGCCGTCCTGCGTGTACAGCGACACGCGGTTCACCGACGGATAGGGAATCTCCAGGTACCAGCGCTCCGCGTCGGGCGCGGGCGGGATCGTGAAGCGCACCCACAGCGCATGGCCCGTGGTGAGGGGGTGGATCTGCGATGCCTGCGTCGGCTTCCACGGGATGGACGTGCTGGCGGCGACGCCTTCGACGGCGACGGATCCGGTGGGGTCGATCCAGTAGTCCCCCCAGTCCTGCAGGTCCACCGGCTGGCGCGCGGTGTCCAGGTCCAGGACGGTGCGGCCCCAGGCCGGAGCGGCCGCGCACGCAGCCAGCACCAGCAGCAACCACGACAGTAAAACAACCCGTCGGCGGGCGCCTGCGATGAAACCCATTCTTGTACTCCTCAGCCCCGATTGTGCTTCGCCCGACAATACGGCCATGAAAACCATCCGTTTGAAGCCCGGCAAGGAGCGCTCGCTGCAGCGCCGGCATCCCTGGATTTTCGACACGGCGATCGCGAAGGGCGGCGGCGATGCAGGGGAAACGGTGCGGGTCGATTCGCACGACGGCGCCTTCCTGGCGTGGGCTTCCTTCAGCCCCGCATCGAAGATCCGCGCGCGGGTCTGGAGCTTCGACGAGTCGCAGCGGATCGACGCGGCTTTCCTGGGCGCGCTGGTCGGCCGCGCGGTCCGGGCGCGGCAGCGCTTCGATATCCCGAGCGACAGCGCGCGGCTCGTCCACGGCGAATCGGACGGCCTTCCGGGCCTGATCGTCGATCGCTACGGCGACACCCTGGTCGCGCAATTCCTGTCGTCCGGCGTCGAGCGGTTCAGGCAGCCCCTGGTCGATGCCCTGCTCAAGGAGACGGGTCTCTCCCGCCTGTACGAGCGATCCGATACCAATTCACGCGCACTCGAAGGGCTGGAGCCGCGCACCGGCTGGCTGCGCGGCGAAGGGCCGACGGAACTCACGATCAGCGAGCATGGCTGGAAGCTCACCCTGGATATCGCCACGGGGCACAAGACCGGCTTCTACCTCGACCAGCGCGACAGCCGCGGCAAGTTCGCTGCCTTCTCGAAGCGCCTGGCGTTCCAGCGCGTGCTCAATTGCTATTGCTACACCGGCGGCTTCACCGTCGCCGCGCTCGCGGGGGGCGCCGCGCACGTCACGTCCATCGACTCCTCCGCACCGGCGCTGGAGCGGGCGAGGGCGCACGTCGCGCTCAACGGCTTCGATGCCGCCCGCGCGGACTTCATCGACGCGGACGTCAATGCGTCGCTGCGGCGCTTCATCGAGGAGGGCCGGGGCTTCGACGCGATCGTGCTCGACCCGCCGAAGCTCGCGCCGACGGCCGCGCATGCCGAGCGTGCGGCGCGCGCGTACAAGGACATCAACCGCCTGGCGTTCAAGCTGCTGGAGCCGGGCGGTGTGCTCTTCACCTATTCGTGCTCGGGCGGCATCGGCGCCGACCTCTTCCACAAGATCGTCGCCTCGGCCGGCGCGGATGCGGGGGTGGACGGCTACATCGGCGAGCGCCTGGGCGGTGCGCCCGACCATCCGATGACGCTGGAATTCCCGGAAGGGGAATATCTCAAGGGACTGGTCGTGATGCGCAAATGAAGGGGGCTGCCGGCTTTGACCTCCTGCCAACGCAACCATTTCCCAGGGACTAAACTGCCACCATCATGAGTCTCATCCCCGCCACCATCCTCACCGGCTTCCTCGGCTCCGGCAAGACCACCCTCCTCAAGCGCGTGCTGCAGGAAGCGCACGGCCAGAAGATCGCCGTCATCGAGAACGAATTCGGCGAGGAGAACATCGACTCCGACATCCTCGTCACCGAGACCAAGGAGCAGATCATCCAGATGAGCAACGGCTGCATCTGCTGCACCATCCGCGAAGACCTGCGCACCACCCTGCAGGACCTTGCCGCGAAGAAGCGCAGCGGCCAGCTCGACTTCGAGCGCGTGGTGATCGAGACCACCGGCCTCGCCGACCCCGGCCCGGTCGCGCAGACCTTCTTCATGGACGACGAGATCGCCGAGACCTACCTGCTCGATTCCATCATCACCCTCGTCGACGCGAAGCACGCAGCCCAGCAATTGAACGACCGCCAGGAGGCGCGGCGGCAGGTCGGCTTCGCGGACCAGATCTTCATCAGCAAGACCGACCTCGTCGCCAAAGACGAGGCGGACGCGCTCATCCACCGCCTCAAGCACATGAACCCGCGCGCGCCCTACAAGGCCGTGCACTTCGGCGACGTGCAGATCAAGGACGTGTTCGACCTGCGCGGCTTCAACCTCAACGCCAAGCTCGACATCGATCCGGACTTCCTCAAGGAGGAAGACGCGCACGACCACGACCACCACGACCACGAGCATGGGGAGCACTGCGACCATCCGTCCCACGCGCACGAGGGGCACGGACATCACCACCACCACGACGACGACGTGAAGAGCTTCGTCTTCAAGTCCGACCGCGCCTTCGACGCCGCCAAGCTGGAGGATTTCCTGGGCGCGATCGTGAACATCTACGGCCCGCGCATGCTCCGCTACAAGGGCGTGCTTTTCATGAAGGGCACCGAGCGCAAGGTGATCTTCCAGGGCGTGCACCAGCTCATGGGCAGCGACCTGGGCCCCGCCTGGGCCGAGGGGGAGGCCCGGGGCAGCAAGATGGTGTTCATCGGGATCGACCTGCCCAAGGACATCCTCCTGCAGGGGCTGGAGCAGTGCCTGGTCTGAGTGCGTAAAAAGGGCCGCAAAAGAGCGCGGAAGGCCTCTCGTTCTCGGTTAGGCTAGCGCCTTCGCGAAAATGACATGAGGCGGGGCGGCGCAAATGATTGTCTCGATTCTGCAACTACCTGGTTGCTCCCTGGACAAGGGGGAGTCCGGCCACGCGGGTGAAAACCCCAGCCGCACGGTCCCCCGAAGGGACAATCAGGGTATAACTCGCCTTCATGAAGGCGTTTCATCACCACAAGAAGGACAGTCGGCCGCTGGGCATTCCCATGCCGCCGCGTCGGCTGCGAGGAGACAGGAAGTGAAACCCCAACCGAAGGCCGGCAAGACCGCGGCCAAGGCCAAGCCGGCGGCGAAAGCCGTGAAGGCGGCAGCGAAGCCTGCAGCCAAGAAGGCCACACCCGCGAAGGCCGCCAGGCCCGCGGCGAAAGCAGCGACCAAACCCACAGCGAAAGGCGCCGTGAAATCGACGGTGACTTCCAAGGCCCCGGCCAAGAAGGCGGCGGCCAAGCCGGCGGCGAAAGCCGCCGCCAAGGCCCCCGCCAAGAGCGCGCCTGCCAAAAGCGCGCCTGCTTCCAAGAAACCCGCCCCGCAGCCCCAGGCCTCCCCGGCCGTGAAGGCCGCGGCCAAGCCCAAGGCGACACCGACCCAACCCGAGGCCAAGGCCAAGCCGCCCGCCAACGGACAGGCGGCCGCCCGGGCCATGCCTCCCCGTCCGGACGCCGCCACCCTCGGCGCCGAACCGGCACGGGCTACGAAACCCTCGGCGCGGCTCGCGCAGATCACGGTGCCCTCCATGGCGCAATCCGTGGCATCGACCGCCGCCAAAGCCAGCTACACACAAACGATGTCCCAACCCGTTCTCACCCCGCCACCGCTCGTGGCGATCAAGAAAGACCCGAAGCTCGCCAACAACTGGAAGACCAAGACGGTCGACCAGCTGACCGACGCGGAAGTGCTCGCCATGCCCGACAGCGAGTACATGAACGAGAAGCAGATGGGCTTCTTCCGCCTGAAGCTCGCGCAGCTCAAGCAGGAGATCCTCAACAGCGCCGGTGAGACCACCGAGCACCTGCGCGAGGACACCGTGATCGTCCCCGACCCGGCCGACCGCGCCACGATCGAGGAAGAGCACGCGCTCGAGCTGCGCACGCGCGACCGCGAGCGCAAGCTGCTCAAGAAGATCGAGCAGTCGATCGCGCGCATCGACGCCGGCGACTACGGCTACTGCGACGAAACCGGCGAACCCATCGGCGTCGGCCGCCTGCTGGCGCGACCCACGGCGACGCTGTCGCTGGAAGCCCAGCAGCGGCGCGAACTCAAGCAGAAGATGTTCGGGGACTGATCCTCCCTTCACCGGCACCGCCTCCCGTCCCGACTCCAACGCGACCCCATGCCGTCCAAGGAAGAAAATCCCGGCTTGCTGTCCAAGGTCGTGAAGTTCGTCAAGAACCCGACGACGAACTGGGCCGATCTGGACCAGCAGGAAACCGACCGCGAAAGCTCGTACTCCAAGCAGATGCTCAAGGAGATGATCGAGCGCAAGCGGCGCAACGACTTCGTGCGCAAGCGCGAATTCGACATGCTGCGCAAGATGCGCCGCAGCGAGGTCATGGCGGGGCAGGACCCGGCGGCGCGGCCGTCCTTCTTCCAGAGCTCGATGCCGTCCAAGCCGGACGACCGCGCGACCACGCTCAAGAAGATCGACGAGATCGAGGCGCAGATGTCCATGCAGTGGTGGAAGACCAAGCATGGCGAGAACGCGGGCCGTGCCCCTGGCGGCAATTTCCCGGTGTCGTCGCACGTGCCGCCCGATTCGGTGGACAGCGGGGCGCCACCGCCGCAGCGGCCTTCGTCCTATACCAAGACGGAGCCGATGCCGCTACAACCCGTGGCGCAGGAAGAAGAGACCGAGCAGGCGGACCTCTCGCCCATGCTCCACTTCCGCAATTCCGAACCCGTGATGCAGCCGCCCGCCGCGGCGCCGCGCATGCAGCCGCCGCCGCCGCCCGCCATGCCGCCGGCGGCCCGCACCGCGATGCCGCTTGCGCGGCCGCCGGCCGCACCCGCGATCAGCGCGGTCACGAGCGACGCGCCCAATTCCGAGCCGAGCAGCACGAACACCGGGTTCTCCGCGTCGAAGATGATCGCGATCGACGTCGACGAGTTCGCGCACGATCCGGAGCTCGAGGAAGCCTCGATCCGCTTCGCCAATGGCGACGACGAGGGCGCCGAGGCCGGGCTGCTGGAAGTGCTGGGGCCGCAGGGTTCGCGCATCGACCACGAGGACACCTGGCTCACGCTGTTCGACCTGTACCGCGCGAGCGGGCAGCAGGAGCGCTTCGAGACCGCGGCCATCGATTTCGCCGGCCGCTTCGGCCGTTCGGCACCGCAATGGGTTTCGTTCCCCGAGGCCGTGGGCCGCATGCAGGCGGCGCCGCCCGCGGCGCCCCAAGGCAACCAGCCCGCTGCCAACTGGACCTGCCCGGCCACCTTCGGCACGCAGACGCTGGCCGCGATGTCGGCCGCGCTCGCCAAGGCGCAGCCGCCGTGGCGCCTCTCCTGGATCAAGCTCCACACCATCGACGATGCGGCGGTGGAGGGCCTCACCCGCCTGTTCACGCAGTGGTCGGCGCAACCCGTGCAATTGCGATTCATCGCCGGGGACAACCTCGAGAAGGTGCTGAAGAACGCGACGCCGTCCGGGGACAAGGGCACCAACCCGGCCTGGTGGAAACTGCGCATGGAAGTCCTGCGCGTGATGCACCGGCCCGATGAGTTCGAACTGGTGGCGCTCGACTATTGCGTCACCTACGAAGTCTCGCCGCCCTCTTGGGACAGCGCGCGCTGCGAATACAAGCCCCTGCAGGAAGACGGCAGTTACGTGGCGGGCCACACCATCGTGGGCGAAGCCTTCCACGATTCGATGTCCTCCGGCCTGGGCACGCTCGGTTACAGCGACACGCATGTGGCCGGCCTGAGTGCGCAGGCGTCCAACGTCGCCACCGTGGAGCTGGCCGGGCAGATCCTCGGCGACGCTACCGAGGCGCTGGACCTGCTGGACGCCAAGCTCGCCGGCGCGGACGTGATGATCATTTCATGCGCGCGTCTGATCCGTATCGACTTCTCCGCCGCCGGCACGCTGCTGAACTGGGTGACGGCGCGGCAGGCCGAAGGACGCCAGGTGCAGTTCGTCGAAGTGCACCGCCTGGTCGCCGCGTTCTTCAATGTCATCGGCATCGCCGAGCATGCGCGCGTGATGGCGCGCGCCGACTGAACGCCTCCTTCACATCCAGCGTGTTCCCTTTCGGCGGCGCGAACTTCGCGTTGCCCGCGTGCGCCTCGCGTGTGGCGCCCTCCCCAGGCAGGTGACGCACGGACACATCTTCGCGACGGTTGAGGTTTCAAATGAAGAGCCTTCGCTAAGTGCTTCATTTAGAACGAGTTTTGTTCGCGCGCTGTCGCGAAAGGCGCTCTAAGTCGTTGATTTCATTGCGAATTTGGCACAACTCGGCGCTTGCGCTGCTGAGTTTTCCTGCTACAGTGCAAAAAAGTGCAATTAAGTGGTGATTCGTGCCTTCGCACACCCACCATTGCGCTTCAACCGTAGCAAGGGCTCACACAGGTGTTCCAAGGCGCTTCGTCGCTCAGTCTCGATGCCAAAGGCCGGCTGTCGGTGCCCACGCGGCACCGCGACGTCCTGGGCGCGACTGCGAACAACCAGCTCACCATCACGCGCCACCCCCACGGTTGCCTCATGATTTTCCCGCGCCCGGAGTGGGACAAATTCAGCGCCCGTATCGGGGCGTTACCCATGGATGCGCAGTGGTGGAAGAGAATCTTCCTGGGCAACGCGATGGACGTGGAGCTCGACGGTACGGGGCGCGTCCTCATCTCCCCCGAGCTGCGCGCGGCGGCAGGGATCGAGAAGGAAACGATGCTGCTCGGGATGGGCAACCACTTCGAGCTCTGGGACAGGGCGACCTACGAAGCCAAGGAAGCGGAGGCGCTGCGCGGCGAAATGCCCGACGTCTTCAAGGAATTTTCCTTCTGAAAGCAGGCGGTGGACACCACATGGAATCACACCACCGTCTTGTTGAACGAAGCAGTCGAAGCCCTCTCGGCAGACTCATTCACCAAGCCGGACCAAACCTACGTCGACGCCACCTTCGGCCGCGGCGGGCACTCGCGCCTGATTCTTTCGCGCATGGATGCCTCGAGCCGGCTCATCGCGTTCGACAAGGACCCGGAGGCCGTCGCGGTGGCCAACACCATCGAGGACGCGCGCTTCTCCATCCGCCACGAGGGCTTCTCGGCGATCAGCGAACTGCAGGGCGGCAGCGTCGCGGGTCTCCTGATGGACCTCGGCGTGAGCTCGCCGCAGATCGACAACCCGGCGCGCGGCTTCTCCTTCCGCGGCGACGGCCCGCTGGACATGCGCATGGACACCACGCGGGGCGAGAGCGTGGCCGATTGGCTCGCCACGGCGGAAGCCGGGCAGATCGCGGAGGTGATACGTGACTATGGCGAAGAACGGTTTGCTGTTCAGATTGCAAAGGCGGTTGTTGCTCGCCGACAGGAACGGGGGCCTCTTTCAACCACCGCCGAACTGGCCCAGCTCGTGGCTGGCACGGTCAAAACCCGCGAGCCGGGCCAGGACCCTGCAACGCGCACATTTCAGGCTCTTCGGATTTTCATCAACGCCGAGCTTGAAGAGCTGCAACAGGCGCTAGAGGCGAGCTTGGACATCCTGCAGCCCTCCGGACGCCTGGTGGTGATCGCCTTCCATTCGCTGGAAGACCGCATCGTCAAGCAATTCATCGCGAAGCATTCGCGCGAGGTGTTCGACCGCCGCGCGCCTTTCGCGCAGCCCAAGGCGATGAAGCTGCAGGCCCTGGAGCGCATCAAGCCGACATCGGACGAGATCGCGGCGAACCCGCGTTCGCGCAGCGCGATCATGCGCGTCGCGCAAAGGACGGCGGCATGAGCGCGAACTCCACGCGCCTGAACATGGTGCTGCTGCTCGCGGTGATCGCGAGCGCGCTCTTCCTCGTGAAGACGCAATACGAGTCGCGCCACCTCTTCGCGGAGCTGGACAAGGCCAACGGGGAAGCCAGGCGCATCGAGGTCGAGAACGGCCGCCTGCAAGTCGAAAAGCGCGCGCAGGCCACGCCGCTGCGCGTGGAAAAGCTCGCGAAGGAACAGCTGCAGATGCGCAGCGCCTCGCCCGCGATCACGCAGTACGTCAAGCAGGGGGCGCAGCAGTGAGCCGCAGCGTCGCCTACACCTCCAGTCCGTTGCTCGCGAGCAAGACGCCCGTGTGGCGCAGCAAGTTCATCGTGGCCGCGATCGCCGTCGGCTTCCTGGCGCTGGCGGGGCGCGCCGCGTGGGTGCAGGTGTTCGCCAACGACTTCTTCCAGAAGCAGGGCGAGGTGCGCTTCGCGCGCACGCTCGAGCTGCCCGCCACGCGCGGCCGCATCCTGGACCGCAACGGCTTGCTGCTCGCCTCGAGCGTTCCCGCGCCGAGCATCTGGGCGATCCCTGAAGACGTGGACCGCGACCGCGCGAAGCTGGTGCAGCTCGCGAAGCTCCTCGAGATGCCGGTAGCGGACCTCGACAAGAAGCTGGAGAACGAAGACAAGACCTTCGTGTGGCTCAAGCGCCAGGTCGACGAGGACGTCGCGAAACAGGTCGCGGCGCTGGACATCAAGGGCATCTACCAGCGCAAGGAATACAAGCGCCAGTACCCGGAGGGCGAAGCGGCCGCGCACGTGGTCGGCTTCACCAACGTGGAAGACATCGGCCAGGAAGGCATGGAGCTCGCGTTCCAGAAGCAGCTCGCGGGCCGCGCCGGCATGCGCCACGTGATCAAGGACCGCCTGGGCCGCGTGGTCGAGGACGTGGGCGAGCAGGTGCTGCCCGTGCCGGGCAAGGACATGCAGCTGTCGATCGACAGCAAGGTGCAGTTCTTCGCCTACCAGAAGCTGCGCGACGCCGTGATCGAAAACCGCGCGAAGGCCGGCAGTGTCGTCGTGATGGATGCGGCGACGGGCGAGGTGCTCGCGCTCGCCAACTACCCGAGCTACTCGCCCAACAAGCGGCAGAACCTGTCGGGCGAGCAGCTGCGCAACCGCGCGCTCACCGACACCTTCGAGCCCGGCTCGACGATGAAGCCCTTCACCATCGGCCTTGCGCTGGAGACGGGTCTCGTGACGCCGCAGACCCCCATCCAGACCGCGCCGGGCTACGTGATGATGAGCGGGATGAAGATTTCGGATTCGCATGCGCACGGCATGCTGACCGTGCAGGAAGTGATCCAGAAATCGAGCAACGTGGGGACGCTCAAGATCGCGTTGCAGATGCAGCCCCGGCAGATGTGGGAGCTCTTCACGCAGGCCGGCTTCGGCCAGAAGCCGCAGATCACCTTCCCCGGCGCCGTGAGCGGCCGTGTGCGGCCCTACAAAACCTGGAAGCCGGTGGAGCAGGCGACGATGTCGTACGGCTACGGCCTTTCCGCATCCCTCTTCCAGATGGCGCGCTCGTACACCGTGTGGGCGCACGACGGGCAGATCATCCCCGCCACGCTCATCAAGACGGACGAGCCGGTGACGGGCGTGCAGGTGTTCTCGCCGAAGACGGCGGCCGAAGTGCGCACCATGCTGCAGATGGCCGCGGGCCCGGGCGGGACGGGTCCCAAGGCGCAGACCCTCGGCTACTCGGTCGGGGGCAAGTCCGGCACCGCGTACAAGCAGGTGGGCAAGGGCTATGTCACCAACAAGTACCGCTCCTGGTTCGTCGGCATCGCACCCATCGACAAGCCGCGCATCATCGTCGCGGTGATGGTGGACGAGCCGTCCGCGGGCAAGTACTTCGGCGGCGACGTCGCCGCGCCGATCTTCAGCACCACCGTGCAGCAGACGCTGCGGCTGATGGGCGTGCAGCCCGACATGACCGTCAAGCCGCAGGTGGTGGTGAACGCCGTGGAGGAGTCGTTCTGATGCACGAACTCCACACGCCGCAGGAAGCCGCCGGCTGGCTGCGCGAACGCGTGACCGGCACGCTGCACTGCGACAGCCGCAAGATCGCCGCGGGCGACGGGTTCATCGCCTGGCCGGGCGCCGCGACCGACGGGCGCATGCACGTGCATGCCGCGCTCGCGCAGGGCGCCGCCGCGTGCCTGGTCGAGCGCAGCGGCGTGGAGTCTTTCGGCTTCGAGCGCGGCGAGATCGCGTCGTTCGAACGCCTGAAGGCGGCGACGGGCCCCGTGGCCGACGCCTTTTTCGGGCAGCCCAGCGATGCGCTCGCGGTGCTCGCGGTGACGGGGACGAACGGCAAGACGTCCACGGCCTGGTGGCTCGCGCAGGCCCTGTCGAACCTCGAAGGCCCGCATGCGATGCCTTGCGGCGTCATCGGCACGCTGGGCACGGGCCGTCCGCCGAAAGTGGAATTCACCGGCCTCACGACGCCGGACCCGGTGCTGCTGCAGCGGCAGCTGCGCCGTTTCGTCGACGAGGGCGTCAAGGCTTGCGCCATCGAGGCATCGTCGGTCGGCATCGTGGAGCGGCGCCTGGACGGCACGCGCATCCGCGTGGCCATGTTCACCAACTTCACGCAGGACCACCTGGACTACCACGGCGACATGGCGTCCTACTGGGAGGCCAAGGCGGAGCTCTTCCGCTGGCCCGGCCTGCGGTCCGCCGTGGTCAACATCGACGACGAGAAAGGCCGAGCGCTGGCCGCTTCGCTCGCGGGCGGCGCGCTGGACGTGTGGACCGTGTCCTGCGTCGAAGATGCGCGGCTCATGGCACGCGGCATCGGCTACGGCGACGAAGGCCTGTACTTCGATGTGATCGAAGGTGGCGAATCGCACCGCGTCAGGACGCGGCTGATCGGCCAGTACAACGTCTCCAACCTGCTCGGCGTGATCGGCGCGATGCGCGCCCTCGCCGTGCCACTGGCGCAGGCGGTGCGGGCCTGTGAAGGCCTGCTGCCCGTGCCCGGGCGCATGGAACGCCTGCAGGAGGCGGGCAAGCCCGTCATCGCGGTCGACTACGCGCACACGCCCGACGCGCTGGACAAGGCGCTGCAGGCCCTGCGCCCGCTGGCGGCGCAGCGCGACGGCAAGCTCTGGTGCGTGTTCGGCTGCGGCGGGGACCGGGATCCCACCAAGCGGCCCCTGATGGCCGCGGTGGTCGAGAAGAATGCCGACCGCGTGGTCGTCACCAGCGACAACCCGCGCAGCGAGAAGCCCGAGAACATCATCAGCCAGATCCTGCTGGGCCTGTCGCACCACCAATGCGTGCAGGTGCAGGCCGACCGCGCGCTGGCCATCAGCGAAACCATCGCCGCCGCGGCCGCGCAGGACGTCGTGCTGCTGGCCGGCAAGGGGCACGAGGACTACCAGGAGATCGCGGGCGAGAAGCTGCCCTTCTCCGACAAGGTGCACGCGCAGGCCGCGCTCGACGCGAGGGGGGCGGCATGAACGGCATGTTCACCCTCGCGGAAGCCCTGCCGTGGATTCCCGGCGCGCGCCTCGTGGGCGACGGCGCCGTGGAAGTGCAGCGGGTGCACACGGACACGCGGACCCTGCAAGCCGGCGACCTGTTCGTCGCGATCCGGGGCGAGCGCTTCGACGCGAACGACTTCCTTGCCGATGCGAAGGCGAAGGGCGCGGTGGCGGCAATCGCGAACCGCGGCAAGCTGCCCACGGCCATGTCCGGCATCGAAGTGGAAGACACGACGCAGGCGCTCGGTGCGCTGGCCGCCGGATGGCGCGAACAGTTCGCGCTGCCGCTCATCGCCGTCACCGGCAGCAACGGCAAGACCACCGTGACGCAGATGATCGCGTCCATCCTGCGCGCCTGGCAACCCGAGCATATGCTCGCGACGCAGGGCAACTTCAACAACGACATCGGCTTGCCGCTGCAGCTGCTGCGGCTGCGGGCCGGCCACCGCGTGGCCGTGCTGGAGCTCGGCATGAACCACCCGGGCGAGATCGCCTACCTCGCCGGCCTCGCGAGGCCGACGGTGGCGATGGTGAACAACGCGCAGCGCGAACACCAGGAATTCATGGCGACCGTCGAGGCAGTCGCACGGGAAAACGGCAGCGTCATCGAGTCGCTGGCAGCGAACGGCGTGGCCGTCTTCCCCGCGGACGAGGAATTCACGGAACTCTGGAAGGGCCTCGCCGATGGGCGGCCCTGCATGACATTCGGCGACACGGGCGCCGATATCGTTTTGGCCGGGACTGAATGGCAACAGGGACACTGGGCCGTGAGCGTGCGAACGCCCGTCGGCCCGGTGGCGTACCGACTCCATATCGCCGGCCGCCATAACGTGCGCAATTCGCTGGCCGCCACGGCGTGCGCACTCGCGGCGGGCGCGCCGCTTGACGCGATCGCGCGCGGGCTCGAAGCGTTCGAGCCGGTCAAGGGCCGCTCGCGCGCCGCATCGGTTCAGGTCGCGGGCCGCGCGATCACCCTCGTGGACGACACCTACAACGCCAACCCGGATTCGGTGCGCGCCGCGATCGACGTGCTGGCCGAGCTGCCCGCGCCGCGCCTGCTCGTGCTCGGCGACATGGGCGAGGTCGGCGACCAGGGGCCGATGTTCCACACCGAAGTCGGCGAGCATGCGCGCCACCGGGGGATCGAGCTGCTCTTCACCCTGGGCGAGCAGTCCACCGCGATGGGCGGGCGGCATTTCGCGGACGTGGAATCGCTCAACGCCGCCGTCCTCGCGGAATTGCCCCGCGCCGGCAGCGTGCTGGTGAAGGGCTCGCGCTTCATGAAGATGGAACGCGTGGTCGAGGCGATCAGCGCATCCGCATCGCCAGAACAACAACAAACAGGGGAGCCGCGACATGCTGCTTAGCCTCTCGCAGTGGCTCCAGACGCTCTCGCCGGAATTCGGATTCCTGCGAGTGTTCCAGTACCTCACGTTCCGCGCGGTGATGGCCGCCATGACCGCGCTGCTGATCGGCCTGGGCGCGGGCCCGTGGGTGATCAACCGCCTCACGCACCTGAAGATCGGCCAGCCCGTGCGCGGCTACGGCATGGAGACGCACCTCACCAAGAGCGGAACGCCGACGATGGGCGGCGTGCTGATCCTGATTTCGATTGCCATCTCCACGCTGCTGTGGTTCGACATCACCAACCGCTTCGTGTGGATCGTGCTGGCGGTGACGCTCGGCTTCGGCGCCATCGGCTGGGTGGACGACTGGCGCAAGGTCGTGCACAAGGACCCGGAAGGCATGCGGTCGCGCGAGAAGTACTTCTGGCAGTCGCTGATCGGCTTGCTGGCCGCGTTCTACCTCGTGTTCAGCATCTCCGAGAGCTCCAACTGGCGCGTGCTGCAACTCTTCTACCAGTGGGTATGGTCCGGTTTCGACGTGAACCTGCCGCCCAAGGCCGGCCTGCTCGTGCCCTTCTTCAAGGAGATCAGCTACCCGCTGGGCGTGTTCGGCTTCGTGATCATGACCTACCTCGTCATCGTGGGCGCCAGCAATGCGGTGAACCTCACCGACGGGCTGGACGGCCTGGCGATCATGCCGGTGGTGATGGTCGGCTCGGCGCTCGGCGTGTTCGCGTACGTGACGGGCAGCGCGGTGTATTCGAAGTACCTGTTCTTCCCGCACATCCCCGGCTCGGGCGAGCTGCTGATTTTCTGCTCCGCGATGGCGGGCGCGGGCCTGGCCTTCCTCTGGTTCAACGCCTACCCGGCGCAGGTGTTCATGGGTGACGTCGGCGCGCTCGCGCTCGGCGGCGCGCTGGGCACCATCGCGGTCATCGTGCGCCAGGAGATCGTGCTTGCGATCATGGGCGGCATCTTCGTCGTCGAGGCGCTGTCGGTGATGGCGCAGGTGATGTACTTCAAGTACACGAAGAAGAAGTACGGCGAAGGCCGGCGCATCCTCAAGATGGCGCCGCTGCACCACCACTTCGAAAAGAGCGGCTGGAAGGAAACGCAAGTGGTCGTGCGTTTCTGGATCATCACGATGCTGCTGTGCCTGGTGGGCCTGTCCACCCTGAAGCTGAGGTGAGCGTGGACGAGATCCTCACTCCCACCCCGGAACCCGTGGCGCCGCCCGCGCCGCGCGACGTGCTCGTGCTCGGGCTCGGCCTGTCCGGGCTCGCGATCGCGCGCTGGTGCGCGCGCCAGGGCGACCGCGTGACGGTGGCGGACACACGCGACGCACCGCCGCAGCTGGATGCGCTGCGCGCGGAGCTGCCCGATGCGACATTCGTCGGCGGCGCGTTCGATGCGGGGCTGCTGGAAGGGGTGCAGGCCGTGTACCGCAGCCCGGGACTTTCCCCACAGCAGGTCGCGGCGGTCACCGCACCGGCGGCGGAGCGCGGCATCGAAGTCGGCGGGGAACTGAGCCTTTTCGCTTCCGCGCTCGCGCAACTCAAGGCCTCGCAAGGCTATGCGCCGGCGGTGCTGGCCGTCACCGGCACCAATGGCAAGACGACGGTCACCGCGCTCACAGGCCAGCTGGTCGAGCGCGCGGGCAAACGCGTCGCCGTCGCGGGCAACATCGGCCCCTCGCTGCTCGACACGCTCGCGCAGCAGCTCGATGCGGGGACCTTGCCCGAAGTCTGGGTCGTCGAGCTCTCCAGCTTCCAGCTCGATGCGGCCGGCGACTTCGAGCCCACCGCCGCCACCGTCCTGAACGTGACGCAGGACCACCTCGACTGGCACGGCACGATGGACGCGTATGCGCAGGCCAAGTCGCGCATCTTCGGCAAGGGCGCGTTCATGGTGCTCAACCGCGAGGACCCGCTGGTCATGAAGATGCTGCCCGAGCCCGTGCGCCTGAAGGGCGGCAAGATGGAGCAGCGTGCATTCATGACCTTCGGCGGCGACATGCCGCAGCGCCCCGGCGATTTCGGCATCGAAGTCGTGAACGGCATGGCCTGGCTGGTGCGCGCGCTGGAAGCCGACGAAACGCAAAAACGCAGGAAGGACGCGGAGGAGGAACTCCACTTCCAGCGCCTGATGCCCGCCGACGCGCTGCGCATCCGCGGGCGCCACAACGCGGTCAATGCGCTGTCGGCACTGGCACTCGCGAGCGCCGCGGGTTGCGCGCTCGGCCCGATGCTCTACGGCCTGCGCGAATACCGCGGCGAGCCGCATCGCGTCGAGCCGGTCGGCATCGTGCACGACATCGAATACTTCGACGACAGCAAGGGCACGAACGTGGGCGCCACCGTGGCGGCCCTGCAGGGGCTGGGCGCCGAGCGCAAGGTCGTCGTCATCCTCGGTGGCGACGGCAAGGGCCAGGATTTCTCGCCGCTCGCCGCGCCGGTCGCGCGCTATGCGCGCGCCGCGGTGTTGATCGGCCGCGACGCGCCGCAGATCCGCGCAGTGCTGGAGCCCCAGGGCGTCGTGCTGCTGGACGCCGCAACGATGGAAGAGGCCGTCGCCGTCGCCACGGCGCAAGCGAAGCCCGGCGACGCCGTGCTGATGTCGCCGGCCTGCGCGAGCTTCGACATGTTCCGCAACTATCCGCACCGCGCCGAGGTGTTCCGCGCGGCCGTGCGCGCCATCGCCGACGAAGCCGGCGTGCAGATGGAGGGCAGCGCATGAAGCTCCAAGCTGTGCTCGGCCATCTCGGCAGGCCCTCCTGGACGATGGGCCACGTCCAGTCCGACAAGACGCTGCGCGCGCCGGTCGGCCCGCTGCACTTCGACACGGCGCTGCTGTGGGTCACCGTCGCGCTGGTCGCCTTCGGCCTGGTGATGGTGTATTCCGCCTCCGTCGCGATGCCGGACAACCCGAAGTTCGCGCGCTACACGCACACCTATTTCCTGGTGCGCCACGTCATCTTCCTGGCGATCGCCTTCGTCGCGGCGCTGCTCGCCTACCAGGTGCCCATGGCGACCTGGGAGAAGGTCGCGCCGTGGCTCTTCATCGCATCGCTGCTGCTGCTGATGGCGGTGCTGGTGCCCAAGGTCGGCTCGGTGGTCAACGGCGCGCGCCGCTGGATCTCGCTGGGTTTCATGGGCTTCCAGCCGTCGGAGCTCGCGAAGTTCGCGGTTCTGCTTTATGCGGCCAACTACATGGTGCGCAAGATGGATGTGAAGGAGCGCTTCTTCCGCGCCGTGCTGCCGATGGCCGCCGCCGTCGCGATTGTCGGGCTGCTCCTGCTCGCCGAGCCGGACATGGGCGCCTTCATGGTGATCGCCGTGATCGCGATGGGCATCCTCTTTCTAGGCGGCGTCAACGCGCGCATGTTCTTCCTGATCGCCGCCGTCATGACGGTCGCCTTCATGCTGATGATCGCGCTGTCGGACTGGCGCCGCGAGCGGATCTTCGCCTACCTCGACCCGTGGAACGAGAAGTACACGCTCGGCAAGGGCTACCAGCTGTCGCACTCGCTCATCGCCATCGGTCGGGGCGAGATATTCGGCGTCGGCCTCGGCGGCAGTGTCGAGAAGCTCCACTGGCTGCCGGAGGCGCACACCGACTTCCTGCTCGCGGTGATCGGCGAGGAGTTCGGGCTCATCGGCGTCGTCATCGTGATCGGCCTGTTCCTGTGGATGACCCGGCGCATCATGCACATCGGCCGTCAGGCCATCGCGCTGGATCGCGTGTTCGCCGGGCTCGTCGCGCAAGGTGTCGGCATCTGGATCGGCTTCCAGGCCTTCATCAACATGGGCGTGAACCTCGGCGCGCTGCCCACCAAGGGCCTGACGCTGCCGCTCATGAGCTATGGCGGTTCGGCGATCCTGATGAACCTCGTCGCTCTCGCGGTGGTGATGCGGGTCGACCAGGAAAACAAGTCGCTGATGCGCGGAGGCCGGGCATGACCGCACGCTGCGCGCTCGTGATGGCCGGCGGCACCGGCGGCCACATCTTCCCGGGCCTCGCCGTCGCGGAGGCGCTGCGCGATCGCGCCTGGCGCGTGCACTGGCTGGGCGGCCCCGGCAGCATGGAGAGCCAGCTCGTTCCGCCGCGCGGCTTCACGTTCGAGACCATCGATTTTTCCGGCGTGCGCGGCAAGGGCATCAAGACACTCGCGCTGTTGCCGCTGCGCCTCGCGAAGGCGCTTTGGCAAAGCATCGTCGTGGTTCGCCGCGTGAAGCCGGACGTAGTCATCGGCCTGGGCGGCTACATCACCTTCCCGGCCGGGATGGCGAGCGTCCTGATGCGCAAGCCGCTCGTGCTGCACGAGCAGAACTCCATCGCCGGCATGGCCAACAAAGTGCTGGCGGGCATGGCGGCACGGGTCTTCACTGCCTTTCCGAACGTGCTGAAGAAGGGCGCGTGGGTCGGCAATCCGCTGCGCGCGGGCTTCCTGCAGCAGCCCGGTCCGCAGGAGCGCATGGGCGCGCGCACCGGCCCGCTGCGCCTGCTCGTGGTCGGCGGCAGCCTGGGCGCGAAGGCGCTCAACGAGATCGTGCCGAAGGCGCTCGCGATGATCCCGGAAGGAATCCGCCCCGTGACGCTGCACCAGAGCGGCGCTAAACAGATCGACGAGCTGCGCGCCAACTACGCCGCCGCGGGCGTGCAGGCCGAGCTCACACCCTTCATCGACGACACCGCGCGTGCGTATGCCGATGCCGACGTGATCGTTTGCCGCGCCGGCGCGAGCACGGTGACGGAGATCGCGGCCGTCGGCGCCGCGGCGGTGTTCGTGCCGTTCCCCGCGGCGGTGGACGACCACCAGACCACGAACGCCAAATTCCTGGTCGATGCCGGCGGCGGCTGGCTGAAGCAGCAGCGCGAACTCACGCCGGAATGGCTCGCGGACCTGCTGCGCACGGTCGATCGCGCGGAATTGATCCGCCGCGCGACCGCCGCCCAGCAGATGAAGAAGACAACCGCCACCGACGACGTCGTGAAGGCCTGCGAGGAACTCGCGTCATGAAGCACGCCATCAAACACATCCACTTCGTGGGCATCGGCGGCGCAGGCATGTCCGGCATCGCGGAAGTGCTCCGCAACCTCGGCTACACGATCTCCGGCTCGGACCTGTCGGACAGCGCGACGCTGCGCCGCCTGCAGGCGCTCGGCATCACGACCTATGTCGGCCACGCGGCGAGCCAGGTGAAGGGCGCCGACGCGGTCGTCACGTCCACCGCCGTGCAATCGGAAAACCCGGAAGTCATCGCCGCGCGCGAATTGAAGATCCCGATCGTGCCGCGGGCCATGATGCTTGCCGAACTGATGCGCCTGAAGCAGGGCATCGCGATCGCGGGCACGCACGGCAAGACGACGACCACGAGCCTTGTCGCGAGCGTGCTGGCCGAAGGCGGGCTGGACCCGACCTTCGTGATCGGCGGCCGCCTGAACAGCGCGGGCGCGAATGCCAAGCTGGGCGGCGGCGACTACATCGTGGTGGAGGCCGACGAGTCCGATGCCTCGTTCCTGAACCTCATGCCGGTGATGGCGGTGGTGACGAACATCGACGCCGACCACATGGAAACCTATGGGCACGACTTCAACCGCCTGAAGGGCGCGTTCGTCGAATTCCTGCACCGCATGCCGTTCTACGGGACCGCGATCCTGTGCGTGGACGACCCCGCCGTGCGCGAGATCATGCCCGACGTGCAGTGCCCGATCACGAGTTACGGCCTCAGCGAGGAAGCGCAGGTCCGCGCGGTGGATGTGAAGGCCGTCGGCCCGCAGATGCACTTCACGGCGCAGCGCCGCAACGGCGTCACGCTGCCCGATTTGAAGGTCGTTCTCAACCTCGCCGGCATGCATAACGTGCTGAACGCGCTGTCGGCGATCGCGATCGCCGTGGAGCTGAACATCCCCGATGCGGCCGTCGTCAAGGCGCTGGCGGAGTTCCGCGGTGTCGGCAGGCGCTTCCAGAGCTACGGCGAACTGCCGGTCGACGCGGCGCACGGCGGCGGCACCTACACGGTGATCGAGGACTACGGCCATCACCCCGTCGAACTCGCCGCGACGCTCGCGGCCGCGCGCGGCGCGTACCCCGGGCGCCGGCTCGTGCTCGCGTTCCAGCCGCACCGCTACACGCGCACGCGGGATTGCTTCGAGGATTTCGTGAAGGTCCTGGGCCAGGCCGACGCCGTGCTCCTGACCGAGGTGTATGCGGCCGGCGAATCGCCCATCGTGGCGGCGGACGGCCGTTCCCTGGCCCGCGCGATTCGTGTCGCGGGCAAGGTCGAACCGATCTTCGTTGATGACATCGCCGCGCTTCCGGCCGCGATCCGGGAGATGGCGCGCGACGGGGACGTGGTGATGTGCATGGGCGCCGGCTCCATCGGCGCCGTGCCCGCCAAGCTGGTCGAGATGGGAGGCGGCGCATGAGCACCGCAAAGAAGAAGCCCGCGCCTGTGAAGCGCGTCGCCGCGCGGCCGGCAAGCGCGGCTCCTTCGGGCGCCGATTTCGGCAAGGTCGCCGTGCTGATGGGCGGGCAATCCGCCGAGCGCGAGGTGTCGCTCATGTCCGGCAGCGGCGTGCTGAAGGCGCTGCAATCCAAGGGCGTGGATGCCCACGCGTTCGACCCGGCCGAACGCGATCTCGTGGAGCTCAAGCGCAAGGGCTTCCAGCGCTGCTTCATCGCACTGCACGGCCGCTTCGGCGAGGACGGCACGGTGCAGGGCGCGCTCGAGCTGCTCGGCATCCCCTACACCGGCTCGGGCGTGATGGCCTCCAGCATCTCCATCGACAAGGTGATGACCAAGCGCGTCTGGCTGGCCGAGGGCCTGCCGACGCCGAAGTACACGCTGCTGCGCCGCGGCGCCTACACGCGCGAGCAGGTGCGCGCGGTGCCGGACGACCTGTCCCTGCCACTCATCGTGAAGCCCGCGCGCGAGGGCTCGTCCATCGGCGTGGCCAAGGTGCACGGCTATTCGGAGATGGCCGCCGCGGTGGAGCAGGCCGCCGCGCTCGACGCGGACGTGCTGTGCGAGCAGTTCATCAGCGGCGACGAGGTGACGTGCCCGGTGATCGGCACGGGCGATGACGCCCGCGCGCTGCCGGTGATCCGCATCGTCGCGCCCGAGGGCAACTACGACTACCAGAACAAGTACTTCACCGACGACACCAAGTACCTGGTGCCCTGCGGCCTGCCCAAGGGCGAGGAGGAAGCGATCCAGGAAATCGTGCTGAAGGCGTACCGCGTGCTCGGCTGCCGCGGCTGGGGCAGGCTGGACGTGATGATCGACGGCAAGTCGCGCAAGCCCTACCTGCTGGAGATCAACACCTCCCCGGGCATGACGGGCCATTCGCTCGTGCCGATGTCGGCGCGCGCCGCGGGCGTGAGCTACGAAGACCTGTGCCTGCACCTGCTGGCGTCCGCCTCGCTGGACCAGCTGAAAGGACCGGCACGCACATGAACGCCGCCATGCCCACGCCCTTCGACGTCAAGCTGATGAACCTCACCGCGTCGGTGCTGTTCTCGGCGTTCGCCGTCACGCTGCTCGCGGCGGGCCTCTGGTGGGCGGTGCGCCATCCGGTGTTCTCCATCGCCGGCATCACGGTGCAGGGCGACGTCGCGCACAACAGCGCCCTGACGCTGCGCGCGAACGTGGCGCCGCGGCTCGCCGGGAACTTCTTCACCGTGAACCTCGCGGCCGCGCGCGAAGCCTTCGAATCGGTTCCGTGGGTGCGCCACGCGATCGTGCGCCGGGAGTTCCCCAACCGGCTGCGCGTGCAGTTGCAGGAGCACAAGGCCGTCGCGCTGTGGGGCCCCGAGGGCGAGAGCCGCCTCGTCAACGAGTTCGGCGAGGTGTTCGAGGCGAATGCGGGCGACGTCGAGGCGGACGACCTGCCGCGCCTGGCCGGCCCGGTCGAGCAGGCGGCCGAGGTGCTGGCGATGTACCGGGCGCTCAAGCCGGTCGTCGAGACGCTCGACCTCGGCGTGGAGAACGTGACGCTGACGGCGCGCGGCAGCTGGGAGCTGCAGGTGGACAACGGCGCGGTGGTGGAGCTGGGTCGCGGGACGCAGCAGGAAGTGCTGGCGCGGACGCAGCGTTTCGTGCAGACGCTCACGCAGGTGACCTCGCGCTACGGCCGCCGGCCCGACGCGCTGGTGTCGGCGGACCTGCGGCATGGCGACGGGTATGCGGTGAGGTTGCGAGGCGTCGGCACCACGAGTGCGGATACGGCCCCGAAGAAGTAAAGGCAAGAGGGAACGCAATGGCAAAAGAGTACAAGGACCTGGTCGTGGGGCTGGACATCGGGACCGCCAAGGTGATGGTGGTCGTCGCCGAGGTCATGCCCGGCGGCGAGCTCAAGCTCGCCGGCCTCGGCGTGTCCGCGTCCAACGGGCTCAAGCGCGGCGTGGTCGTGAACATCGACGCGACGGTGGCGAGCATCCAGCAGGCGCTCAAGGAGGCCGAGCTGATGGCCGACTGCAAGATCACGCGCGTGTACACCGGCATCACCGGCAACCACATCCGCGGCATCAACTCCAGCGGCATGGTGGCGGTGAAGGACAAGGAAGTGACGCAGGCCGACGTCGGCCGCGTGATCGAGACCGCGCGCGCGATCAATATCTCCACCGACCAGCGCCTGCTGCTGGTCGAGCCGCAGGAATTCGTCATCGACGGCCAGGACGTGAAGGAGCCGATCGGCATGAGCGGCATGCGGCTGGAGGCCAAGGTGCACATCGTCACCGGCGCGCAGAGCGCGGCCGAGAACATCATCAAGTGCGTGCGCCGCTGCGGTCTGGAAGTCGAGCACCTGCTGCTGAACGCGCTCGCGTCCAGCCAGGCCGTGCTGACCGACGACGAGAAGGAACTGGGGGTGGCCCTGGTGGACATCGGCGCCGGCACGACCGACGTCGCGATCTTCACCAACGGCGCGATCCGCCACACCGAGGTGATCCCGATCGCCGGCGACCTCATCACCAGCGACATCGCGATGGCGCTGCGCACGCCGACCAAGGACGCGGAGAACATCAAGGTCGAGAACGGCTACGCCAAGGAGCTGCTCGTCAATCCGGACGAACAGGTCGAGGTGCCGGGCCTGGGCGACCGCGAGCCGCGGCAGATGGCGCGCCAGGCGCTGTCGTACGTGATCGAGAAGCGCGTCGAGGAAATCTACCTGTGCGTGCGCAACGTGATCCGCGACACCGGCTACGAGGAGGTCCTCTCCTCGGGCATCGTCATCACGGGCGGCAGCGCGCTGATGCCGGGCATGGTGGAGCTCGGCGAGGACGTGTTCCTCAAGCAGGTGCGCCGCGGGCTGCCGCGCTACTCCGGCGCGCTGGCCGACATGGTCACGCAGCCGCGCGCGGCGACGGTGATGGGCCTGCTCGAGGAAGCGCGCCTCGCGCGCATCCGCGGCTTCAAGGTGGCGCAGAAGAACGGGTCCATGAAGACCGCGTTCGGGCGCTTCAAGGATTTCATCGTGGGGAATTTCTGACCATGCGAAACAGGATCTGGCTCGCACGGGGGAGCCCCCACCGGAAGAGAAAGGAGCGATGGCGGTGCACCGATCCGCCTGCACGACCTTCATGACTCACCACCCAACAAATTCGCACACGGCAACTGCAAACGGAATCAGGAGAAACATATGAGCATCGAAATGATCGAAGTCGAAGAGTTCCACCTCGGAACGCAAATCAAGGTGATCGGTGTCGGCGGCGGCGGCGGCAACGCGGTCGACCACATGATCGGCCGCTCGGTGCAGGGCGTGGAGTTCATCTGCGCGAACACCGACGCCCAGGCGCTCGCGCGTACCGCGGCGCACAAGACCATCCAGCTGGGCGGCAGCGGCCTCGGGGCCGGCAGCAAGCCGGAGAAGGGCCGCGAGGCTGCGGAAGCCGCCGTGGACGACATCCGCTCCGCCATCAACGGCGCGCACATGCTGTTCATCACGGCCGGCATGGGCGGCGGCACGGGAACCGGCGCCGCGCCGGTGATCGCGCGCATCGCCAAGGAGATGGGCATCCTCACGGTGGGCGTGGTGACCAAGCCCTTCGACTGGGAAGGCGGCCGCCGCATGACCAACGCGGACAACGGCCTCATGGAACTCGAAGCCAACGTCGATTCGCTGATCGTGGTGCTCAACGAGAAGCTGCTCGAAGTGCTGGGCGACGACATCACGCAGGACGAAGCCTTCGCGCATGCCAACGACGTGCTGAAGAACGCCGTCGGCGGCATCGCGGAGATCATCAACGTCCCCGGCCACGTCAACGTGGACTTCGAGGACGTGCGGACCGTGATGGGCGAGCCGGGCAAGGCGATGATGGGCACGGCGGTGGCTTCGGGCCCGGACCGCGCGCGCATCGCCGCCGAACAGGCGGTGGCCTGCCCGCTGCTCGAAGGCATCGACCTGTCGGGCGCCAAGGGCGTGCTGGTGCTGATCACCGCGGCCAAGGGCAGCCTGAAGCTGTCGGAGTCCAAGCTCGCGATGAACACTATCCGCGCCTACGCCTCGCAGGACGCGCACGTGATCTACGGCACCGCGTACGACGACAACCTCGGCGACGAAGTCCGCGTGACCGTGGTCGCCACGGGCCTGTCGCGCCAGGGCCAGCGCCGCACGGCGCCCCCGCTGCAGGTGCTGCGCACCGGCACGGACAACGTCCCGCTGCACATCCCCACCGTGAACAACGCCGTGGGCGGCCCGGGCGCGATCGTCACGCGCGAGTCCGCGCAGCAGGCGACGCACCAGCCGGACTACCACGGCATGGCCGTGCCGAGCGTGTGGCGCACCAACCGCACCCAGGCGGCGGCCAAGGTCGATGCGCTGTCCAACGGCGGCATGGACGATTTCGAGATCCCGGCCTTCCTGCGCAAGCAGGCGGACTGAAATTCGAAGAGTGTTCTCCAGGTAGGGAGTGTTCGGGGTGGGCTGATGCAAGGGCCCACCCCTTTTTCTTTGCCCCGCGAACTATCGGGCCCATCGGGAAATCCAAACGGCTGGGCCGGCCCATCCATCTAAAATCCACCGATGCTCCAGCAACGCACCCTCAAGACATTGACCAAGGCGGTCGGGGTGGGCCTGCACCGCGGGCAGCGGGTGGAGTTGACGCTGCGCCCCGCGCAGCCCGACACCGGCATCGTCTTTCGTCGCGTGGACCTGCCGTCGCCGGTCGATATTCCCGTCTCGGCGCAGGCCGTGACGGACACGCGCCTCGCGTCGACGATTTCCAACGGCGGCGCCAAGGTCCACACGGTGGAGCACCTGATGTCCGCCTGCGCGGGCCTGGGCATCGACAACCTGTACATCGACATCACCGCCGAGGAAGTGCCGATCCTCGACGGATCGTCCGCATCCTTCGTGTTCCTGCTGCAAAGCGCGGGCATCGCGTTGCAGAACGCGCCGCGCCGCTTCATCCGCGTGCTCAAGGCGGTGGAAGTGCGCGAAGGCGAGGGCGACAACCTGAAGTGGGTGCGCCTGGACCCCTACCACGGCTACAAGCTGAGCTTCGAGATCGACTTCGACCATCGCGTCGTGAGCTCCACGGGCCAGCGCGTGGAATTCGACCTGAGCAGCGGCTCCTATGCCCGCGACATCGCGCGCGCCCGCACCTTCGGCTTCACGAAGGACGTGGAGATGATGCGCGCCAACGGCCTCAGCATGGGCGGCGGGCTGGACAACGCGATCGTGATGGACGACTACCGCGTGCTGAATTCCGACGGCCTGCGCTACGACGACGAGTTCGTGAAGCACAAGATGCTCGACGCCATGGGCGACCTGTACCTGATCGGCAAGCCCTTGCTGGCCGCGTACAGCGCGTTCCGTTCCGGCCACGCCCTCAACAACCGCTTGCTGCGCGAGCTGCTGGCGCAGCCCGACGCCTACGAAGTCGTCACCTTCGACGACGAAAAGCTCGCACCCGCGGGCTTCGCGCAGCCCGCGCGCGCCTGGTAGCGGCGTCCTCCCATGTTGATCTTCCGCTGGGCGATGCTGCTGTGCCTGATCGCAGCGGGGGTGTTCTTTGCGTTTTACGCCGGTACGGGGCAGCAGCGGTTCAAGCGCTACGGATTGATCACGCTGAAGTGGACGATCATCGCGGCGTTCTGCTTCTTCGGGGTGTTGATCCTCGAGCGGATCGCCTGACATGCTTCACCACATCTCATTGGGTGTCGCGGATCTGGAGGTGGCGGGCGCGTTCTACGACGCGGTGCTGGGCGCGCTAGGCTATCGTCGCGTGTTCGAGGACGCGACGGCCATCGGCTATGGGGTCCACGAGGGGAAGGACAAGCTGTGCCTGAAGCAGCGCGCCGGGGCGCAAGCGCCGGGTCCGGGCTTCCATCTCGCACTGGCTGCACCGACCCGGGAGGCAGTCGACCGGTTTCACGTAGCCGCGCTCGCGGCGGGTGGCAAGGACAATGGCCCGGCGGGGTTGCGGCCCGGATACGGGGCGAATTACTATGCCGCGTTCGTCGTGGACCCGGATGGGCATCATGTCGAAGCGGTCATCAACTCGCCCGATCCTTCCTAATACGTCCGCCCCTGCCGGTACATCCCGCTCGTCTTCCTCGCCGTCCCCGTCGCTTCCGCGATGCGAGCCATCGCCGCCCCGGCATGCGCATGCGTGATCGCGAGGCCCAATGCATCCGCCGCATCCTTGCCCGGCAACCCAGGCAAGTTCAGCAGGCGCTTGACCATTTCCTGCACTTGCGGTTTGCCGGCCTTGCCGTGCCCGGCGATCGCCTTCTTCATCTGCAGCGCCGTGTATTCCGCCACAGCGAGGTTGCATGAAACCAGCGCCGTCACGCACGCGCCGCGCGCTTGTCCGAGCAGCAGCGTCGCCTGCGGGTTCACGTTGACGAACACGATTTCCACCGCCGAGCAGTCGGGCTTGTAGCGTTCCTGTACTTCGGCGATGCCGTCGAAGAGGGCCTTCAATCGCGCGGGCAAGTCGCCCCGCGCCAGGTGGGTCGTGGTGATCGTGCCGCTGGCCACGTAGGTGAGGGCGTGACCGGCCACGTCGATCACGCCGAAGCCGGTGGTCTGCAAGCCGGGGTCGATGCCGAGGATGCGCATAGGTGGAAGCTTAAGCCCCGAAGTACCAGCGTGCCGAATGGAAGAAGATCGGCGCCGCAAAACACAGCGCGTCGACCCGGTCCAGCAGGCCGTTGGCGCCCGTCACGGACATGTCGCGCTTGCCCCAGCGCGTCACGCCGCGGTCGCGCTTGAGCGCCTTCATCACGAGGTGCCCCATCGACCCTGCGACGCAGGCGATGAAGGCCATGACCAGCGCCTGCTCCGGCCGGAAGGGCGTGATGAAGGACAGCACCGCGCCGACGAAGCTGCCGCCCAGCATGCCCAGCGCCCAGCTGTACCAGTTGAAGCTGCGGCTGACCTCCGGTGCGCTCGGCGGACGCTTCAACTTGCGGGTGACGATGTGCTGCACCAGCATGCAGGTCTGCACCACGAACACGAGGAAGAACACCATGAAGGCGCCCTTGCCCTGGTAATTCTTGAAGTCGAGCAGCAGCAGCGCCGGCACGTGGCTCATGCCGTAGATGCAGACCATGATGCCCCACTGCAGCTTCGCGTTGCGCTCCAGGAAGCGCTGCGTGTCGCCCGCGAGCGCGCTCACGACCGGCACCGCGAGGAAGACGTACACCGGGATGAACACGGTGAACAGGTCGAAATGCTCCGTGCCCACCAGCCAGAACTGCACCGGCAGCACGACGAAGAACGCGAGCACCAGGCTGCGGTGATCGCCGCGCCGCGTGGGCGAGAGCGTGATGAACTCGCGCAGCGCGAAGAAGGCGATCAGCGCGAAGAGGACGGTGGCCGCGGTGTCGCCCACCGCCCACGCGATCCAGAACACCACGACCATGAACCAGGAGATGCCCAGCATCTGGCGGAAGTGCTTGAGCTCCTCATGCCACGCTTCGTCGTGCGAATCCGCGTTCTTGCGGAAGGTGAGGAGGAAAGCCGTCACGCTCACGACGACCAGGATGCCGAAGACGATGACGAACAGCGCGGCGACTTGCTGCGAGGCGGTGAGGTTGCGCAGGGATTCGGTCATGGTTCAGACATCCCGCAGGGCGACGACCGCCTGCCGCGCGCGGTCGAGGAAGGCGCGGCGCTCTTCGCCCGGCTGCAGCTGGATCGGCGCGCCGAAGGTGACGGAGCACAGGATGGGCACGGGCACCACTTCGCCCTTGGGCATCACGCGCTGGATGTTGTCGATCCAGGCGGGCACGAGCACGACGTTGGGGAATTTCTCGGCGAGGCTGTACAGGCCCGACTTGAAGGGCTGCGGTTCTTCCGCGGCGCCGCGCGTACCCTCGGGGAAGATGATGATCGAGTCGCCGTGTTCCAGCGCCTCGATGAGTGGCTCCAGCGGGTCCTGGTCGCTCGTGCGCGCGCGGTCCACGTAGATCGCGTTGAAGACCGCCGTGGTGATCCACTGCTTGAACGGCGTCTTCGTCCAGTAATCCTTCGCCGCGATGGGCCGCGTGATGCTGCGCAATTCCAGCGGCAGCGCGGCCCAGATCATCACGAGGTCGGCGTGGCTCTGGTGGTTCGCGAAATAAATGCGTTGTTCGGCCTTGGGCGGGCAGCCATACCAGCGAGCCTGCGCGCCCGTCAGCACGCGCACGAGGCCCAGGAGGAAGAAGCTCATCAGCTTGGCTAGCATGGGGCGGATCATAAGCGCGCAAACGGCGCCGTCGCCTTCGTGCTCAGGGCAATTCGGCGTCGCGCATGCGCGCGGCGATCGTCGATGCGCGGCTCGCGAGGTAGCCGGAGTTGGGCAGCTTCTCGAAGTACTTCGGGCGCGGCAGCATCACCGCCAGGCGGGCGGCCTCGTACGCGGTGAGCTGCGATGCGCTCTTGCGAAAGTAGTGGCGCGCAGCCGCCTCGGCGCCGAATACGCCTTCGCCCCATTCCACGCTATTGAGGTAGATCTCCAGGATGCGCTGCTTGGAGAGCATCTGCTCCAGCTCGAAGGTCAGCACGATCTCCTGGCCCTTGCGCAGCAGCGTGCGCTCGCCCGACAGCAGCACGTTCTTCGCGAGCTGTTGCGTGATCGTCGAGCCGCCGACGATCCTGGGTGCGCGCGCGGGCGCCCGCGCAGCGGCTTGCGGCCGTGCCCCGGCGCGTGCTGCGCGCTGCGCCGCCTGCTCCTCGGCCTTCGCGTTCTTCTGCCAGGCTTTCTCGAGTGCTTCCCAGTCGACGCCGTCGTGGTTGGTGAAGCTGCCGTCCTCCGACGCGATCACCGCGCGCTTGAGGTTGTCGGAGATCCGCTCGTAGGGAACCCACTGCTCGCTCCAGCGCAGCTGGCCCTTGTCGCGGGCGATGCGAAACGCTTCGGACCGCTGGAAGGTCGTGGACTGCGGATCCACCGTCGCCATGAGCGCGATGCGCGTGAGGAAGAAGAATTCCAGCGCCAGGCCCGCGATGAGCGCGAGCAGGATCCAGCGCAGGACGCCTTTCATTTCAGCGAAGCACGCAGTTCCGCGAGCACCCGGGCGGATGGCGGACGCACGCCGCGCCAGACGAGGAAGGCCTCGGCCGCCTGTTCCACCAGCATGCCCAGGCCGTCACGCGGCACCGCGCCGTGCTCCTGCGCCCAGGCCATGAAACCTTGCGCGGCAGGCCCGTACATCATGTCGCAGGCGAGTGCGCCCGGCCTCAGGACCGACGCGGCCACGGGAACGCTTGCACCGGTGAGGCTGCTGGCCGTGGCGTTCACGACGATGTGGAAGCTGCCGGAAATGGTGTCGAGCGCGCTGGCGCCGAGCTCCACGCCACGCTGGGCGGCCAGCGCCGCGTGGCGGCCCACGAGTTCATCGGCCCTCGCGCGCGTGCGGTTGGCCACTACGATGCGCCGGGGTGCCGCCTCGAGCAGGGGCCCCAGCACGCCGGCCGATGCACCGCCCGCACCGACCAGCAGCAGGTCGCGCCCGGCGATGTCGATGCCCGCGTTCTGCCGGATGTCGTCGACCAGGCCCACGCCGTCGGTGTTGTCGCCGACGATCGCATCGCCTTCGAAGCTCAGGATGTTGCTCGCCTGCGCAAGCTGCGCGCGCGGCGTGAGGCGCGTCGCGAGGGCGGGCGCCTCGAACTTGAAAGGCACCGTCACGTTGCAGCCCCTGCCACCCTCGGCGCGAAACTGCCGCACGGATTCGGCGAAGGCATCGAGTGCGATCAGCCGCTTGACGTAGCGCACGCGTTCGCCGGTCAGTTCGGCAAAGCGCGCATGGATCCACGGCGACTTGCTGTGTTCCACGGGGTTGCCCATCACGCAATACAGGTCGCCTGTCATCTATCGGCTGGTGAGGTTGGTTTCGAGTGTTTCGTCGCGGGTGAACTTGAAGCGGGAGACGACCACGATCTGGTCCGCGCGCTTGCGCATCGCATCGCTGAAGCGCCCGAAGGGGCCGGCGTTGCGCGCGATGCTGAGGGCGCGCCGGTCGAGGAGCGAGTTGCCGGAGGTTTCCACCACGTCCGCATCCATCACGCGCCCGTCGTAGTTCACCGTCACCGTCATCGTCAGCTCGCCATAGAGCTTTCGGCCCCCGGCCTCCGGGAAGTTGTGCGTGCCCTTGTCCTCGATCTTGCGGCGCAGCGCGTCGTAGTAGATCGCATAGACCTCTTCGCGCGTGGACGGGCTGATGTAGCGTTTCTTGGGCCGCGCGTTCTCGTCGTTGATGCGCCGCTCGATCTCCGCCAGCAGCTTCATCAGCTGGCGGCGCTTGTCCTCGCTCGCGGCGGCTTCGGGGTTGCTGGTCGGCTGCTTCGGGTCGGGCGGCGGCAGGGCCGCGAGCATCTTCTTGATCTGGCCGAGCAGCAGCGCCTGCTGCTCCTGCATCGCGTCGATCTTGCGCTGGGCGTCCTCGGCGGCGTCGCCGAGCTCGGTGAGCGCCGAAGGGGGCAGGGGCGACGTCGCGCGCCCCTTGGCCGCATCGCCGCCGCCGGCGAGCGAGGTCTGCGCGATCGCGTGGGCCTTGTCCACCTTCTCGTTGGTGCGGGTGTTGACCAGGATCACTTCGAGCGGCGTGTCCTGGAACACGCGGTTGAAGCCTTCGGGGTTGACGAAGCGCACCGTCAGGAGGACGGCGTGCACGGCGATCGAGACGCCGAGCGCAATCTGCAAGGTGCTGAACGAACGCAGGTTCACGAAGCGGAATTATCGCCGGATGCGGCAGCCGTGGCTTCGGTTTCTTCCACGTCCACCGCGATGGCGATCGGGCCGGCCTGCGGTTCGTCCTCGCCGTCTTCCTCGCCTTCCTCGGCCGCCGGCGGCGCATCGAGGTGTTCGACCACCGTGCCCTTCACGTCCAGCGTGATCAGGTCGATCTCGCCCAGCTTCACGCGCACCTTGGCGCCGCGCGGCAGCTCGTTGCCGCCCATCACGGGCAGCACCAGCGGCAGGTCGTCCGCGCGCACCAGTCCCTCGCGGAACATCGCGCCCACGAGCTCGGTGATGCCCTGCTGCTGCAGGTACTTCAGCGTCCAGAAGCGCTCCATTCCGGCCTGGTGGCCGTTGTAGGCGGAGTAGGCGGCGTCGAAGCCGGAGATGATGGAGAACAGCTCCGCGTCCTTGGGCTTGAACGGCGCGGCCAGCGCGGCGGTGCGCCCGTGCTTCGCGGCGGCGATGATCTGCCACTGGTTCACGAGGTCGGTGTAGCGGCGCAGGGGCGAAGTGCTCCATGCGTAACTTTTCACGCCGATGCCGGCGTGCGGCAAGGCCTTGGTGCCCATGCGCACCTTCACGCCCGGCGCGAGGCTCGCCTGGCTGCGGTAGATCGCGGGCACGCCCAGCTCGCCCAGCCAGCTGCCCCAGGTGCTGTTGGCGAGGATCATCGCCTCGGCGACGATCAGGTCCAGCGGCGCACCGCGGCGGCGCACCGAAATGCGCACCGCTTCGTCGCCCTGCGGCTCCGCGCCGTCGTTGCCTTCCAGGCGGAAGTTGTAGTCGGGCCGGTTGAAGTTCTCCGGCTTGCCGCGCACGATCTCGCGCAGCGATTTGAGCTGCAGCGCGAGGCGGTGCAGGAAGGACAGCTGCGGCCGCAGGGCCTCGACTTCCGCCGGGGCGCCGGCGGAGGGCGACTGCGCGTCCTGCAGCCAGGGCTCGGTGACGACGGCATCGAGCTGGTCGTGGCGCAGGTTGTGCGCGATCGGCACGCGTTCGAGCTTCGTTTCCGTGCCCTTCAGGAACAGCGTCTCCTCGTCGAAGGTCGCGTAAAGCGAGACGGCGGGGCAGTCGCGCCCTTCCATCAGCGTGTACGCCTGCACCACGTCGTCGGGCAGCATGGTGATCTTGTAGCCCGGCATGTACACCGTGGACAGTCGGTGCCGGGCGACGTTGTCGACGGGCGTGGCGGGCTGCAGCGCGAGCCCCGGCGCGGCGATGTGGATGCCGACCGTGACGGTGCCGGTGCCCAGCCCCTGGACGGACAGGGCGTCGTCGATCTCGGTGGTCTGCGAGTCGTCGATGGAGAACGCCCGCACCGTGGTGAGCGGCAATTCGTCCGGGATCGCCGGCGCCTGCAGGGGCGGAAAGCCCGTGCCCTTGGGGAAGTTGTCGAAGAGGAAGCGCTTCCAGTGGAACTGGTAGGGCGAGGCGATGGCGCCCGACTTCTCCAGCAGGTCCAGCGGCGCGGTGTGCGTGTTGCGCGAGGCCTCCACGACGGCCTTGTATTCGGGCGCGTTCTTGTCCGGCTTGAAGAGGATCTTGAACAGCTGCTCGCGGATCGGCGCCGGGCAGGAGCCCGAGGCCAGCTCCGCGGCCCACGCCTCGATCTGCGCCTGCACCTGCTTTTTCTTTTCGATCGCGGCGAGCGCCTGCTGCACGATCTCCGCCGGCGCCTTGCGAAAGCGCCCCTTGCCCGCGCGGCGGAAGTAGTGCGGCGCCTCGAACAGGCGCAGCAGCGCGGCGACCTGCTGGGCCTGGCCGGCTTTTTCGCTGAAATAGTCGCGGGCGAGGTCGGCGAAGCCGAATTCCTCCTCGGGCGCGAACTCCCACGCGAGCTCGAGCTCGATGGTGGAGGCGAGCGCCTGCGCCTCGCGCAGGAGTTCAGCCGGCGAGGGCTTGTCGAACTTCAGCAGGATGTTGGCCGCCTTGACCTTGACACGCTTGCCGGACTCCAGCTCCACCTGGGCGGACGACTCGGCCTCGCTCAGCACACGGCCGGCCTGGAATTTGCCGGCTTCTTCAAACAATACGAACATGCACGGGATTGTCCCATGCGGCCCCGGCCCGCCCCGCGGGCTCAGGCGAGGTCCAGGAAGTCGAACACCTCATCCATGTGGGCCGGGAAATCGCTGAGCGCATGGTCGCTGCCTTCCAGCAGCTTCACCCGCGCGCCGGCGTACCGCTGTGCCATCTCGCGCCAGTCCAGTACCTCATCGCCCTTGGCGATCACGGCGAAGAACCGGTCCGGATGCCGCAGCGGGCCCGGATCGAGCTCGCGCAGCTGGTCCACGAAGCGCGGCTCGAAGAAAAACCGCTCCTTCGGGTCGTGCCAGGAGGCGTGCTCGCCGATGTGCCGGGCGAGGTCGCGGGCGGGGTCGACGGCGGGGTTGAGCACGACGGCCCTGCAGCCCGCTTCCTGCGCGACGCAGGTCGTGTAGAAGCCCCCCAGCGACGATCCCACCACCGCCATGCGCTCGCGCGGCCAGGCGGCGATGGCGGCCTCCAGCATCTCCATCGCCAATTTGGGCGAGGGCGGCAGCTGCGGGCACCACCACTGGACATGCGGGTGCTGTTCGCGCACGCGCGCGCCGACCTGCCGCGCCTTGGTCGACTGCGGCGACGAGCGGAAGCCGTGGAGATAGAGCAGGTGGGTCGTGGAAGGCATCGTGCCGCGAAGGATAATCCCGCCATGGCTGCAGTATTCGAAAAACCCCCTGTGATGCAGCGCCTCGCGCCCATGCTGCAGGGCTTCGACGGGCCGCTGGCCTTTGCCGTCTTCCTGCTGGCCTGCGCCGGCCTGCTGACGATGTACTCCTCCGGTTACGACCACGGCACGCGCTTCGTCGATCACGGCCGCAACATGCTGATCGCGGGCGTCCTGCTCTTTGTCGTCGCACAGGTCCCGCCGCAGCGGCTGATGACCTTCGCGGTGCCGCTGTACACGATCGGGGTCGGGCTGCTGATCGCGGTGGCGGTGTTCGGTGTCACCAAGAAGGGCGCGCGCCGCTGGATCAACGTGGGCGTCGTCATCCAGCCGAGCGAGATCCTCAAGATCGCGATGCCGCTCATGCTTTCCTGGTGGTTCCAGAAGCGGGAGGGCCAGCTGCGCCCGCTGGACTTCCTGGTGGCGGCCGTGCTGCTCGTGATCCCCGTCGGGCTGATCGTGAAGCAGCCGGACCTGGGCACCGCGATCCTGGTGATGGTCGCGGGCTTCGCGGTGATCTTCTTCGCAGGCCTGTCATGGAAGCTGATCCTGCCGCCCGCGGCGCTGGGCATCGTCGCCATCGCGCTGATCATCTTCTTCGAGCCGCGCCTGTGCGCCGAGGGCGTGCGCTGGCCGGTGCTGCACGACTACCAGCAGCAGCGCATCTGCACCTTGCTGGACCCGAGCAAGGACCCCCTGGGCAAGGGTTTCCACATCATCCAGGGAATGATCGCGATCGGCTCGGGAGGATTCACCGGCAAGGGCTTCATGCAGGGCACGCAGACCCACCTGGAATTCATCCCCGAGCGCACCACCGACTTCATCTTCGCGGCCTTCTCCGAGGAGTTCGGGCTGATCGGCAACCTCTGCCTGATCGCGGGCTTCATCTTCCTCGTGCTGCGCGGCCTCGCGATCGCGCTGGAGGCCTCCACCGTGTTCTCGCGCCTGCTGGCCGGGTCGATCACGATGATCTTTTTCACCTATGCCTTCGTGAACATGGGCATGGTGAGCGGCATCCTCCCGGTGGTGGGCGTGCCGCTGCCGTTCATCAGCTATGGCGGCACCGCCATGGCGACGCTGGGGATGGGGCTGGGCATCCTGATGTCCATCGCCAAGTCGAGGCGGCTGGTGCAGTCCTGAAGCCGTTTTTGCAGTCGAAGTAGAGGAAGGCAAGACATGAGAAGAGTCGCGATCGTCGGCGTGGGCAACATGGGCGGCGCGATGGCGCAGCGCATCCTGGACCAGCGCTGGCCGGTGCAGGTCCACGACATCGACGAGGGCCGCATGGCCGCGCTCGCGGCGCTGGGCGCGGTGGCGCGCCCCGACCCGGCCGCGGCGGCCATTGGCTGCGGCGTGCTGATCGTCTGCGTGGTGGACGCGGCGCAGGTGGAGGAGGTGCTCTTCGGCCCCAGGGGCGCCGCGCAGGTGATGCGCGCCGGCCAGGCGGTGCTGCTGTGCCCGACGATCTCGCCGCGCGACGTCGAGGATGTCGCGAAGCGGCTGGCCGAGCAGGGCATCGCGACGATCGATGCGCCGATGTCCGGCGGCCCGGCGCGAGCGCGCGACGGCACCATGAGCCTGATGGTCGCCTGCGAGGACGCGGTCTACGAGCGCCAGAAGATGGTGATCGACATCCTGAGCAGCAAGGTGTTCCGCGTGAGCCAGAAGCCGGGCGACGGCGCGCGGACCAAGCTGGTGAACAACCTGCTCGCGGGCATCAACCTCGCGGGCGCGGCGGAGGCGCTGGCGATGGGCAAGAGCATGGGCCTGGACCTCTCCCGCACGATGGACGTGATCGAGCAGTCGAGCGGCCAGAGCTGGATCGGCACCGACCGCATGCGCCGCGCGATCGCGGGCGACTACGCGCCGCGCGCGCATGTGACGCTGCTGCAGAAGGACACGCGGCTGGCGGTCCAGGCCGCTGCGATCGCCGGGTTCACCGGGCCGCTGGGCGCGGCGACGCAAGCGGTCTTCGCGCGGGCGGTGGAAGCGGGGCTGGGCGACCTGGACGACGCGGTGCTGTTCAGGTTGCTGGCCGGCAGTTGATCCGAACTTGGCCGGACGCAGAATTCGCAGAGGTTACGCAGAAGAAGCCCAGAAAGAACCAAAATGCGTTTGCATTGTTCTTGTCTTCTTTCTGCGTAACTTCTGCGGATTCTGCGTCCGGTTCCCAAGAGGTCGCCGCCTCGGCAACGGCTAAGTACACTGGCATCAACCATGACCCAGATCCTGGTCGTCGAGGACGACGACGCCATTCGCAACAACATCATCCGGCTGCTCAAGCTGGAGGGGTTCGAGATCGCCTCGGCGATCAACGGGCGCGAGGGGCTGGAGCAGGTGCGACGGGCCAGGCCGGACATCGTGATCTCCGACGTGAGCATGCCGGAGATGGACGGCTTCGAGATGCTCGAAGCGATCCGCGCGGACCGTGAGCTTGCGGCCACCTCGGTCATGCTGCTCACCGCCCTCGACGACCGCGCCAGCATGCGCCGCGGGATGACGGCCGGCGCGGACGACTACCTCGCCAAGCCTTTCACTCGCGTCGAACTGCTGGACGCGCTGCAGGGCCTCATGAAGAAGAAGGGGCGCATCGAGCACTCGATCGAATCGGCCGTGAAGGCGCGCGAGGATTACCTGCGCCAGGCTTTCACCGAGAGCATGGGCGGGCGAGACGCGCCGGCGGGGCGCTTCGACCTCGGGGCGCCGCAGGGCGCCGTGGCCGACCAGGTGCTGGGCGCGACGGTGCTCTTCGCCGATATCCGCGGCTTCACCTCCCTGGCCGAAAAGCTCGACTCGCGCGAAGTGGCCGAGCTGCTGACGCAATATTTCGAACGCGTCTGCGACCCCGTCCTCAAGAACGGGGGGCGGCACCTGAAGTTCATCGGCGACGGCATGATGGCCGTCTTCGCCGATACCTTGAGCGGGGGCTCGCCCTTGCCGGCCGCGCGGCGGGCGATTTCGGCCGCCCTCGGCATGGCGCTGGCGACGCACGAGTTCCGCGCGTGGATCGACAGGCGTTTCGACCAGCGCGGACTGCCGCCCTTCGCCATCGGCGTGGGCCTGCATGCGGGCGAGGTGACGATCTGCCGCCTCGGCACCATCCAGAACAAGGAGACGACACCGATCGGCGAGACCGTGAACGTCGCCGCGCGCCTGGAATCCGCGAGCAAGGAACTGGGCTGGACGGTGGTCGCGAGCAGCGCGGTCATGTCCGAAGCCGGCGAGGGCATCCAGACGGGCGGCATGACGTCGCTCGCCGTGCGGGCGAACAACGGCTACGTGGACGTGGCCGAGATCATCGGCCTGGTCACCAACCTGGACGACAAGCGCCACGGCATGGCGACGCTCACGGAGCGCGCCGACGAAGTGCGCGATGCGGTGCAGGTCAACTCGGAGATCACCGCCCGCGCGGTGAAGGGGGCGCTGCAGTCCAAGCTCTCGGCCTTCAAGGAGCACCAGTTCGAAGCCGGGCAGGAGCCGCCCCGCCTGAAGGGCTACCGGCTGTCGCGCAAGATCGGCGCGGGCGGCATGACGGAGGTCTACCTCGCCGTGCGCGAGTCCGACGGCCTGCCGGTGGTGCTGAAGGTGCTGGACGCGAGCGGCAAGGGCGTGAGCGAGCACCTGTCGCGCTTCATCCAGGAGTACACGCTGCTCTCGCGCATCGACCACCCGAACGTGATCCGCATCTACGACCAGGGCTTCACGGACGACCACGCGTACATCGCGATGGAATATTTCGAGCAGGGCGACCTGCGCGCGGAGATCACGGCCGGCATGAGCCAGCAGCGCGTGCTGGCGATCGTGACGCAGGTCGCGCAGGCGCTCGACGCGATCCACGCGCGCGGCATCATCCACCGCGACCTGAAGCCCGAGAACATCATGCGGCGCGAGGGCGGCCGGATTTCGCTGGCGGATTTCGGGATCGCCAAGTCGATGCTGCAGGCGGAGAACATGGCGCTCACGCAGACGCGCCACGGCGACGTCGTGGGCACGCCCTATTACCTGAGCCCCGAGCAGGCGGCGGGGCACCCGATCGGGCCGCAATCGGACCTGTACAGCCTGGGCGTGATGATGTTCGAGATGCTGGTGGGCCACCGGCCCTTCCGCGCGGAGTCGCTCAACCTGCTGCTCGCGCACCACATCTCGGCGCCGACGCCCGCGTTGCCGCAGGCGCATGCGAGCCTGCAGCCGGTGGTGGAACGGCTGATGGCGAAGGACCCCGGGGCGCGCTATGCCACCCCGGCGGAGCTGCTCGCGGACCTCGACCAGCGGGCGCTGCTGCAAACTGTTACCGGCCCGGGCGGCTGATCCGGCCGCCGACCCCGCGGCGGCGAGGCCGGCCGGGGAAGCCTAGAATCGTCCGATGATCTCCCGCGAACCCACCATCGAGCGCCTCGCCACGGCGCAGCGGCTCCTCCTCGAGCCTTTCGGCCTCAACGAATCCCATCTCTCCAAAGCCCTGTCCGAAATCGCGACGCATCGCGTGGACGACGCGGACTTGTACTTCCAGTACACGCGCAGCGAAGGCTGGAGCCTCGAAGAGGGCATCGTCAAGACCGGCAGCTTCAGCATCGACCAGGGCGTCGGCGTGCGTGCCGTGAGCGGCGAGAAGACGGCTTTCGCGTACTCCGACGACATTTCCGAGGCGTCGCTGCTGGACGCCGCGCGCACGGTGCGCACCATCGCCGCCGGCACCGGCAAGGGCCGGGTGAAGGTCGGCGCGCGCAAGATCGCCGGCGCCCGCTCGCTCTACCACGGCCTCGACCCGATCGCCTCGCTCGACAGCACGGCCAAGGTCCAGCTGCTCGAACGCGCCGAGAAGCTCGCGCGCTCCAAGGACCCGCGCGTCGCGCAGGTGATGGCGGGCCTCGCGAGCGAATACGACGTCGTGATGGTCGCGCGCGCGGACGGCACGCTCGCCGCGGACGTGCGGCCGCTGGTGCGCCTGTCCATCACGGTGATCGCCGAGCAGAACGGGCGCCGCGAGGTGGGCTCGGGCGGGGGCGGCGGGCGTTTCGGCCTGGAGTATTTCAGCGACGAGCAGGTGGAGTCGTACGTCGACGACGCCGTGCGCGCGGCGCTCACCAACCTCGAGTCGCGGCCCGCGCCGGCCGGCGAGATGACGGTCGTGCTCGGCTCCGGCTGGCCCGGCATCCTGCTGCACGAGGCCATCGGCCACGGGCTGGAGGGCGACTTCAACCGCAAGGGCTCGAGCGCGTTTTCGGGCCGCGTGGGCAAGCGCGTCGCGGCCAAGGGCGTCACCGTGCTGGACGACGGCACCATCGCCGACCGGCGGGGCTCCCTCAACGTGGACGACGAAGGCAACCCGAGCCAGCGCAACGTGCTGATCGAGGACGGCATCCTGCGCGGCTACATCCAGGATTCGCTCAACGCGCGCCTGATGGGCGTCGCGCCCACGGGCAATGGCCGCCGCGAGAGCTACGCGCACGTGCCCATGCCGCGCATGACCAACACCTACATGCTCGGCGGCGACAAAGTCCCCGAAGAAATCGTGGCGAGCATCAAGAAGGGCCTGTACGCGACCAATTTCGGCGGCGGGCAGGTGGACATCACCTCGGGCAAGTTCGTGTTCTCCGCGAGCGAAGCCTACTGGGTGGAAAACGGGAAGATCCTCTATCCCGTCAAGGGCGCGACCATCGTGGGCAATGGCCCGGACGCACTCACGCGCGTGACGATGGTCGGCAACGACATGAAACTGGACACCGGCGTGGGCACCTGCGGCAAGGAAGGCCAGAGCGTGCCGGTGGGCGTGGGCCAGCCGACGCTGCGCATCGACGGGCTGACCGTCGGCGGCACGGCCTGAGCGCGGGCGGGAGGAAGCGGCGAACATGGCGAGCAAGCCCCGCCTTCCCATCGACCCGACCACCAACCTGCCCAGCATCAATTCGTTCGGCGAGCTGAGCAACTTCCTGCGCAGCGCGGTCGCCGACGAGGACAGCCGCCAGCTCTCGGAGAGCATGGGCCAGCTGGCGACGCACGTCGAGGCGATCATCGCGAGGCTGCGGCTGAACCGCAACCGCACGGCCGTCGCGCCCATGCTGGTCGACATGCTCACGGTGCTGCGCTCGCACCGCAACCTCATCGTGAACCTCGGCCTGCCCTGGCGCGGGCTGTACGAGTACGCGGGCTACCTGCAGGCGCTCAACAACTTCCGCGTGCTGATCGGGCAGTGGCTGCTCGATGGCGGTCCGCGCAGCATCGACCTGCTGGTGTCCGCCGAGGATTTCGAGCTCGTCGCGTGGCGCACGCTGGGCGAAGGCACCCTCATGATCGACATGTACGAACAGGTGGTGTCGCGCCAGAGCGACGAGCCTTCCACGCTGTTCGACCCGACCCAGCCGCAGGTGGAGCGCGCCGTGCAGTGGTGGAAGAAGTTGCGGCGGTGAGCCGGGCCTGTGCTACATTCGCATCCATGCATACGACTCGCGCGTATTTTTTTGGCTACTTCTGGCATCTCACGCCCACCGGCGGTCGAGAGATCTGAGCGTACCCAGACAAACGCGAACGACTCCAACCAAACCGCCGGACCCCGGCGGTTTTTTTTTGCCCGACTTTTAGAAACCAGCGATTCTTGAAACCCGTGAAGGAGCAGCGAATGACAGCCAAGACCACGGCCACCGAGGCCTTTTATGCGCACCCCGTCGACAAGACCAGCCAGACCGACGACGAACGCATCAAGGACATCACCGTGCTGCCGCCTCCCGAACACCTGATCCGCTTCTTCCCCATCAGCGGCACGCCCGTGGAAACGCTCATCACCGAGACGCGCCGGGCGATCCACAACATCATGGCGGGCCAGGATGACCGCCTGCTGGTGGTGATCGGGCCGTGCTCCATCCATGACCCCGTGGCGGCGCTGGAGTACGCGCGCAGGCTGAAGGAAGTGCGTGCCAAGTACCGGGACTCGCTGGAGATCGTCATGCGCGTCTACTTCGAGAAGCCGCGCACCACCGTGGGCTGGAAGGGCCTCATCAACGACCCGTACCTCGACGAGAGCTACCGCATCGACGAAGGCTTGCGCATCGCGCGCCAGCTGCTGATCGAGATCAACCGCCTGGGCCTGCCGGCGGCCAGCGAGTTCCTCGACGTGATCTCGCCGCAGTACATCGGCGACCTGATCGCCTGGGGCGCAATTGGTGCGCGCACGACCGAAAGCCAGGTGCACCGCGAGCTGGCCTCGGGCCTGTCGGCGCCCATCGGCTTCAAGAACGGCACCGACGGCAATATCCGCATCGCGACCGACGCGATCCAGGCGGCGGCGCGCGGCCACCACTTCCTGTCGGTGCACAAGAACGGACAGGTCGCCATCGTGCAGACCAACGGCAATCGCGACTGCCACGTGATCCTGCGCGGCGGCAAGGCCCCGAACTACGACGCCGACAGCGTGGCGGCGGCCTGCCGGGACCTGGAGGCCGCCAAGCTGCCCGCCACGCTGATGGTGGACTGCAGCCATGCCAACAGCAGCAAGCAGCACGAGAAGCAGCTGGACGTGGCGCGCGACATCGCCAGGCAGGTCGCCGGCGGCTCGCGCAGCGTCTTCGGGCTCATGGTGGAGAGCCACCTCAACCCCGGCGCGCAGAAATTCACGCCCGGCAAGGACGATCCGGCCCAGTTGGAGTACGGCAAGAGCGTGACGGACGCATGCCTGGGCTGGACGGATTCCCTGCAGCTCCTGGACGTCCTGTCCGACGCGGTCAAGGCGCGCCGGGCGCGCTAGGAGCGCACATTCACGGCGATTGTTTTACAGAAGGTAACAAACCCTCTATATTCGCAGCCGATAACCGTTCCGTCGGGATCGGCCGGCATGACCATCGAACTACCTGTCCTGCGCTTGGGCCTGGCAGGGTTTTCCGCGCAACAGCAGGAGGCCCTGGGCGCAGCGCTGTCCGACGCGTCGGGCCACCTGCGCTGGGAGATCTCCGCGTTCGAGGAGGCCGATGCATGGTGGGTCAACGGGGCGCGCACCCATCTCGTTGCCGAGGGAACGATCCGCGTGCGGGCCGCGGCGCCCGGCAGCCGCGCAGTGCAGCTGCACCTCCCGGACATCGACCGGCCCATCGCCTTCGCGCTGCCGCTCGTCGCCAGCGCGCTGGAGCCCGGCTACAGCTTCGACCCGAAGTCGCCCGAAAGCATCGCGGCCATCCTGGCCGAATTCGAGGGCTGGCTCGCACCGATCACCGCGCAGTTCTGCCTCGCCTCCGAGATCGTGGAAAACCAGAGCGCGCTCGGCCGCGGCGTCTATGACTTCGGCGTGGGCGGCCGGCTGCTCGCCGTGGTGGACATGCATGGCGAAGTGGGCGTGCTGCCGGGGCTCGATCCGAACGAGTTCGAGAATGCCGAGTGGCACCCCCGCACCACCAGGGCGCGCGTGCCGGACAACTTCATCCGCACGACGCTGTCGCAGCTCATGTGGCATTACAGCGTCCGCACCCAGCGCGACCTGCTTCCCCGCCACTACCGTACCGGCCTGCTGTACTTCCGCCGGCCGCCGCGCCTGCCTGCCCGGCTGCTTCAGGACACGCACTTGCTGCTGATGCGCGAGCTCGCGACGGCCCCCGCGAGCTTCGAGGCCCTGCGCATGCGCACCGGCATGGCCGCGCCGCAGCTCGCGCACGCGCTCGCCGCGCTGTACTTCGTGGGCAGTATCACCTCCAACCCGAAGCGCGCCACGCCGTCGCCCGTACGCCGGGACGACACCGAAGGCAGCCTGTACAGCCAGTTGCCCTCCGGGCTGGATTCGGTGTCGCCGGCCGAGCCGCCCCGCCTGCCGCCGATGCAGGATTTCACGGCGCCTGCGCCGATCGGGCCACGGTAGGGCGGGAAGCCGCATCGACATGTCGATCTCCGACCTGGACGACGTGGGCGTGCTGCCGGAGCAGCCGATCCTCTGGCTGGGCATGGCGGGTTTTTCGGCGGAACAGCGTGCGCTGCTTCAATCCAGGCTGGTGCTGCCCGACGGCCATGCACGCTGGCGCGTCTGCAGTTTCGGCGAGGCGGATGCATGGTGGATCAACGGCGCGAAAGCCACGATGGCCGATGGCGGCCTGCGCGTCGCCGGGGGCGCGCCCACCGAACGGCCGCTGAAGCTGCATCTCGGCGAGGTGGACCGCCCCGTGGCTTTCGCGCTGCCGCTCGCCAGTGCCGGCGTCGACGCGCGCTGCACGTTCGATCCCGCGTCCGAGGCGAGCATCCAGGGTGCGCTCGCGCAGTGCGAAAGCTGGCTGTGGCTCACGCGCGCGGAGTTCGTGCTCGGCCGGCGGATCGTGCGGCGCGAGCCCGAAGCACGACGCGGTGTGTATCACGTGAACCTCGCGGGCAAGCTGCTCGCCGTGATCGACTTCCAGCAGGGCCGCGCGGCCATCCTGCCGCGCGCGCACCCGGTGGACCTGTGGGAGGCGCAATGGGACAAGCGACCGGTCGGCGCGCACGACCTTCCGGAGAGCTTCATTCCTTCATCGCCCGCGCAGCTCGCGTGGGCCTACGTGCGTCGCACCGACCATGACCTGCTGCCGCCGCGCTACCGCGCCGACACCATCCACTACCGGCGCGCGCCCGGCGTTCCGCTGCGCTGGTTGCGCGACTCGCAGCTGATGCTGCTGCGCGAGCTGTCGGTGCAGCCCGCCACGCTGGCGACGCTGCGCCAGCTCACGGGCCTCGCGATGACGCAGATCGAGCACGACCTCACCTGCCTGTACTACGCGGGCGCGATCACCACGAGGGCAGGCAAATCCGCGGCGCGGGACAGCGCCCGGCGCGACAGCGAGCCGAACCTGTCGGAGCCCGGGTTCGAATCCCTGTTGCGCGCCGATGCGCACGTGCAGCAGGCGAGCGACCTGACCGCACCCGCGCGGCTCGAACGCTGGCGTCCCCGCTAGCGCCCGCGCGCGGCCAGCGCCGACAGCAGCTTCGCGTGGAAGCCGCCGAAACCCCCGTTGCTCATGCATAGCACGTGATCGCCCGGCCGCGCCTCCCGCACCACCTCGCGCACGAGGTCGTCGATCGACGAGGCGACGCGCGCCTTGCCGCCCATCGGCGCGAGCACCTGTGCGGCGTCCCATCCGAGGTTGGCGGCGTGGCAGAACGACACGTCGGCCTGCTCCAGGCTCCAGGGCAGCTGCGCGCTCATCGAGCCGAGCTTCATGGTGTTGCTGCGCGGCTCGAACACCGCGAGGATGCGCGCCGCGCCGACCTGCCGGCGCAAGCCGTCCACCGTCGTGCGGATCGCCGTGGGGTGATGCGCGAAGTCGTCGTAGACGGTGACGCCGTCCACCACGCCGCGCACTTCCATGCGCCGCTTCACGTTGAGGAATTCGCACAGCGCCCTGGCCGCCGCCGCGGGCGCGACGCCCGCGTGCTGCGCGGCCGCGATGGCGGCGAGCGCATTGAGCTGGTTATGCACGCCGCCCAGCGCCCATTCGACCCGGCCCACTTTTTCGCCGCGCTCCAGTACATCGAAGCGGCCGGGCTCGCCCTGCGCGGTGAAGTCGGAGTTGGCGGCGCCGAAGCTGCGCACCTCGCTCCAGCACCCCATGTGCAGCACGCGCGCGAGGCTCTCCTCGAGGCCGTTGCTCACGATGCGTCCGCTCGGCGGCACGGTGCGCACGAGGTGGTGGAACTGCCGCTCGATCGCCGCGAGGTCGTCGAAGATGTCCGCGTGGTCGAACTCGAGGTTGTTGAGCACCGCGGTGCGAGGGCGATAGTGGACGAATTTGCTGCGCTTGTCGAAGAACGCGGTGTCGTATTCGTCCGCTTCGATCACGAACAAGCCGGGCCGTCCCGCTGCCGGGCCACGCGAAGCGGGGAGCGTGGGGGCGCCTAATCTTGCGGAGATGCCGAAGTTGCTGGGGACGCCTCCGACGAGGAACCCCGGCTGCAGGCCCGCGTGCTCCAGCACCCAGGCCAGCATCGACGTGGTGGTCGTCTTGCCGTGCGTGCCCGCGACGGCGAGCACGTGCCGGCCCTGCAGCACGTTCTCCGCGAGCCACTGCGGACCGCTGATGTAAGGCTGGCCTGAATCCAGGATCGCCTCCATCAGCGGATAGCGCGGCGAGCCATCCGCCTGCCGCGCACGCGAGACCACGTTGCCGATCACCCATGCGTCGGGCTTCAACGCGAGCTGGTCCCCGCCGAAGCCTTCGATGAGTTCGATGCCGAGTTCGCGCAATTGGTCGCTCATCGGCGGGTAGACGCCGGCATCGCAACCGGTGACTTTGTGCCCCGCCTCGCGCGCGAGCGCGGCGACGCCTCCCATGAACGTGCCGCAGATGCCTAGGATATGAATGTGCATGGGGCAATTATCGATGCCCCACCACGGCTCACCTGCGTGCGCGCTAGCGAGGGAAGCGCTCGCGCAGTTTCACCTTCCAGAACTTGCCGGTGGAAGTGCGCGGCACGGCATCGATGAACTCGTAGCGTTCCGGCGCCTGCCACTTGGCAAATCCGCTCTTGAGCAGGTGCGCATTCAATTCGGCCGGGCTTGCTTCGCGGCCCGGCCGCAGCACCACGCAGGCGAGGGGCCGCTCGCTCCACTTCTCGTCGGGGATCGCGATGACCGCGGCCTCGGCGACCGCAGGGTGCGCCATGATCGCGTTCTCGAGATCGACGGAGCTGATCCATTCGCCGCCGGACTTGATGAGATCCTTGGTACGGTCGGTGATGCGCACGAAGCCGAGCGAGTCGACCGATGCGACGTCCCCCGTGCGCAGCCACCCGTCGGCCGTGAACTTGTCCGGTGCCACCGGCACCTCGTGATAGCTGCCCGTGATGAACGGGCCGCGCACCTGGATCTCGCCCACGCTCTTGCCGTCCCATGGCTGCGACGTGCCGTCGTCGCCCCGCACGCGCAGGTCCACGAGCGGCACGGGCACGCCCGCCATCGCGGCGCGCCGGTAGCGCTCGTCTGCATCCGCGCCGCGCAGCTCGGCGCGCGGATAGGAGATGGTGCATACGGGCGATGTCTCCGTCATGCCCCAGCCCTGGAGGATCCAGATGCCGTGCTTGTTGAAGGCGCGGATCAGCGACTCGGGCACGGCCGCGCCGCCCACCAGGGATTTCATCCCGTGCGGCAGCTTCCAGCGCCCGCGGTTCGGCGAGGCTTCGCCCTGGGCCGCGTCGTAGGTCTGGATCAGCCCCATCCAGATGGTCGGGACGCCCAGGGCGAGCGTGGGGGGCTCCTGCGTGATCAGGTCGAGCAGGTCGTCGGGGTGCAGGTGCGGGCCCGGGAAGACGAGCTTCACGCCCATCATCACGGCGCCGTAGGGCATGCCCCAGCAGTTGGCGTGGAACATGGGCGTGACCGGCAGCACGACGTCCGTGCCGCGCAGGCCCCAGAAGTCGCCCAGGCTGGCGACCAGCGTGTGCAGCACGGTGGATCGGTGCGAATACACGACGCCCTTGGGGCGTCCCGTGGTCCCGGAGGTGTAGCACATGGCGACCGGGTCGTTTTCGTCGTGCGGCGCGTACTCGAAAGCATCCGCGTCCGCCGCGTCGAGCAGCGCTTCGTAGTTCGCGAACTCCCGCGGTACGGCCGCCCCCGAGAAGGGAAACACGATGACCTTCTCGAATGCGTGCAGGTGCGCGAACTGCCTGTACAGGGGCAGGAGCACGTCGTCCACCACCAGGAAGCGATCGCTCGCATCGCCCGCGATCCACCCGATCTCGTCGGGCGACAGGCGCAGGTTCAGCGTGTGCATCACGCCGCCCGCGGCCGGGATGCCGAAGTAGCACTCCAGGTGCGCATGGTGGTTCCAGCACAGCGTGGCGACGCGGTCGCCCTTTTCCAGGCCGAGCTTGCGCAGGGCCGAGGCAAGTGCCCGCGTGCGGCGGTAAAACGCGCCGAAGCTGTGGCGCCGCAGGCTCTTGTCGGGCAGCCGGGAGACGATCTCGTTTTGCGCGAACAACTGCCCCGCCCTCTCGAGCAGGTGATTCAGCGACAGCGGGACATCCATCATCGTGCTTTGCATGTCGGCCTCCAGGTCTTGCCCACTGTACGGCCCGCGCGCGGCGGGATGAATGCAGAATCACCCTGATGGACAGCGCGAAATCGGAAATCGCCGCGACCGCGGCGAGGATGGTGGTGGAGGAAGGACTGGAATACGGGCCGGCCAAACGCCGTGCTGTGAGGCAGCTGGGCCTCAACGCCCGCGCGGCGCTGCCGGACAATGATGCCGTCGAGGATGCCGTGCGCGAGTACATCGAGCTGTTCTGCGCGGACACGCAGCCGGCCGAGCTCGCCGCCTTGCGCCGCCTGGCGCTGACCTGGATGGAGCGGCTCGGCGAGTTCCGTCCTCACCTGGCCGGCGCAGTGTGGCACGGCACCGCCACCCGCCTGTCGGACATCTATATCCAGCTGTTCTGCGACGACCCGAAGTCCGCGGAGCTCGCGATGATCGACAAGGGTGCCGACTACGAGGTGCGCACCGTCACGGGCTTCCAGGGCGAGCAGGTCGATGCCCTGAGCCTTTCCAGCCTCAGCCCGGAGCTGAAGGAGCACATCGGCGTGCACTTCCTGGTCTACGACCATGACGACCTGCGCGGCGCGCTCAAGCCCGACGCGAAAGGCCGCAAGCCGCGCGGCGACCTGGCCGCGGTCCGGGCACTGGTGGAAAATCAGCCCGCATGACGATCGATGCAAAACGGCGGCGCTGGCTCTTCGGCGGGGTGGGTCTCGCGGCGGCGGCGGCCGGTGCGGGCTACGGCTGGTGGGAGTCGCATCGGGCCGCCGCGCCCGATACGGACCGCGCGGACATGCTCTGGCCGCTGGACTTCGAGACCCCCGGGGGCCAGCCCTTGCCCATGCAGTCCCTGCGCGGCAAACCCCTCGTGGTGAATTTCTGGGCGACCTGGTGTCCGCCCTGCGTGGAAGAGTTGCCGCTATTGGACGGCTTTTTCAGGGAACACTCGGCAAAAGGCTGGCAAGTCATCGGTTTGGCAATCGACCAGCCGTCGGCTGTCCGCAAATTCCTGGCCCGCACGCCCGTCACCTTTCCGATCGGCATGGCGGGGCTGGGGGGCACCGAACTGGGGCTGGCGCTCGGCAACGCCGGCGGCGGCCTGCCATTCACCGTCGCGCTGGACGCATCCGGCCGGGTTTTGCAGCGTAAAATGGGGCGCCTCGTGGCGGCGGACCTCGCCCAGTGGGTGGCCCTGGCCTGAGCCTGCCAAGCGCCCCGGAGACCGCCTTCCTTCGGTCCGGCTGTCAAGCCCGGAATCGAAAATAATCTAAAAATGACCGAAGAAACGTTGGATAAGCGAATTTTGCTGTAAATTCGCGTTCCTTTCGTTGCAGGCGTTGGAGAGCACATGGACTTGCGCAAACTCAAGACATTGATCGACCTCGTGTCGGAATCGAATGTCTCGGAACTGGAAATCACGGAAGCTGAAGGCAAGGTCCGCATCGTGAAGGGCGGCGGGGCGATGGTGCAGTCGATGCCCGCGCCGCAGGCCATGGTCCCCGCGCCGGCCCCCGCGCCGGTGGCAGCGGCGGCGCCCGTCGCGGCTGCGCCGGTCGAGGCGCCCGCCGGCCACATCGTCAAATCCCCCATGGTCGGCACTTTCTACCGCTCCTCCAGTCCCGGCGCCAAGCCGTTCATCGAGCTCGGCTCCGCGATCAAGGAAGGCGAGACGGTCTGCATCATCGAGGCGATGAAGATCCTCAACGAGATCGAAGCCGACAAGAGCGGCACCATCACGAAGATCTACTGCGAGAACGGCCAGGCCGTCGAGTACGGTCAACCGCTGTTCGAGATCGAATAACGGCGCCGCCCCCCATGTTCAAGAAAATCCTTGTTGCCAACCGGGGCGAAATCGCGCTGCGCATCCAGCGTGCCTGCCGCGAACTCGGCGTGAAGGCCGTGATGGTCTATTCGGAAGCCGACCGCGAGGCCAAGTACGTGAAGCTCGCGGAAGAGGCCGTCTGCATCGGCCCGGCGCCGTCGCCCCAGAGCTACCTGAACATGCCCGCGATCATCTCGGCGGCCGAAGTCACCGACGCCGAGGCGATCCACCCCGGCTACGGTTTCCTGTCCGAGAACGCGGACTTCGCCGAGCGCGTGGAAAAGAGCGGCTTCCAGTTCATCGGCCCCACGCCCGAAAACATCCGCACCATGGGCGACAAGGTCTCGGCCAAGCAGGCGATGATCAAGGCGGGCGTGCCCTGCGTGCCCGGGTCCGAAGGCGAACTGCCCGACGATCCGGTGGTCATCCGCCGCACGGCCAAGGCGGTCGGCTACCCGGTGATCATCAAGGCGGCCGGTGGCGGCGGCGGGCGCGGCATGCGCGTGGTCCACACGGAAGCCGCGCTCATCAACGCGGTGCAGATGACCAAGGCGGAGGCGGGCGCGGCCTTCGGCAATCCGGCCGTGTACATGGAGAAGTTCCTCCAGAACCCGCGCCACGTCGAGATCCAGGTCCTCGCGGACAAGCACAAGAACGCGGTGTACCTCGGCGAGCGGGACTGCTCCATGCAGCGCCGCCACCAGAAGGTGATCGAGGAAGCGCCGGCGCCGGGCATCCCGCGCAAGCTGATCGAGAAGATCGGCGAGCGCTGCGTGGCCGCGTGCAAGCGCATCGGCTACCGCGGGGCGGGCACTTTCGAGTTCCTCTACGAGGCCGGCGAGTTCTATTTCATCGAGATGAACACGCGCGTGCAGGTGGAGCACCCGGTGACGGAGCTCATCACCGGCGTGGACATCGTCAAGTCGCAGATCATGGTGGCGGCCGGCGAGAAGCTGCCCTTCACCCAGCGCGACATCGTGATCCGTGGCCACGCGCTCGAATGCCGCGTGAACGCCGAAGACCCGTACAAGTTCGTGCCATCGCCGGGCCGCATCACGATGTGGCACGCGCCCGGCGGGCCGGGCGTGCGGGTGGACTCGCACGTGTACACCAACTACTTCGTCCCGCCGAACTACGACTCGATGATCGGCAAGATCATCGTCCACGGCGACACCCGCGAGCAGGCCCTGGCGCGCATGCGCACTGCGCTGGCGGAAACCGTGGTGGAGGGCATCAACACCAACATCCCGCTGCACCGCGAGCTGATGGTGGACGCGAAGTTCATGGACGGCGGCACCAACATCCACTACCTGGAAGAGTGGCTGTCGCACCATAAGCGGTGATGTTCGAACTCGGCCTGCTGTGCCCCGAGCAAAGTGTCGAGGCCCTGAGCGATGCGCTGGATGCGCTCGACGCGTTGAGCGTCTCGGTGGAAGACGCCGACGCGCAGACCGACGCGGAGCACGCGCTCTTCGGCGAACCCGGCATGCCGCCGCCCGCGGAAGGGTGGCAGTGCTCCCGCATCCTCGCCCTCTTCGCCACCGAAGAAGCGGCCCGTGAAGCGTCGCGGCTGCTGGAAGTCCAGGACTTCTTCGAAGGCTGCCAGCTCCTGGGCATCCACCCCGTGGAAGACCAGGACTGGGTGCGCCTCACGCAGTCGCAGTTCGAGCCCGTGGAGATCACGCCGGAGTTCTGGATCGTGCCCACCTGGCATGAGCCGCCGGCCGCCGCGAAGCAGGTGATCCGGCTCGACCCGGGCCTGGCGTTCGGCACGGGCACGCACCCGACCACCCGCATGTGCCTGCGGTGGATCGCCGCGCATCCGCCGCGCGGGCAGCGCGTGCTCGACTACGGCTGCGGCTCCGGCATCCTCGCGATCGGCGCCGCGCGCTTCGGCGCGGGCCGCATCGACGCCGTCGACATCGACCCCGCCGCGGTGCAGTCCACGAAGGACAACGCGACTGCGAATGCGGTCGAGCTCCATGCGGGCCTGCCGGACGCCGCGCAAGGGCGGTACGAACTCGTGCTGGCCAACATCCTCGCGACGCCGCTCAAGGTGCTCGCGCCGCTGCTGTGCGGCCATGTGGAGAAGGGCGGGCACCTGGTGCTCGCGGGCATCCTGGAGCGGCAGGCGGGCGAGTTGACGGCCGCCTACGCGCCTTACGCCGAACTGGCGGTGGGCGACACGCAGGACGGCTGGGTCCTGATGACCGCCCGCCTGTAAGCGTCGCGCGGGGCGCTCGCTACAATGCCTCGCTCATGAGCCTGATCACGCGATGCCCCGCTTGCGGGACGATGTTCAAAGTCGTGCCCGACCAGCTCAGGATTTCGGAAGGCTGGGTGCGCTGCGGCCATTGCTCCGAAGTTTTCGACGCCGCCGCGAACATGCAGGTGGAAGAAGCGGCGCCGATGGAGCCGACTCCTCCCGTCCCGCACGCCCTGGCCGATCTTCCGGAATCGATCTCCGGCGAATCCATCCCGCCGCACGAGGAGGAATTCGGATCGTCGCTCACCACCGAAGTCGGCGATTCACTGGCCTCCGAGCCGCCCGACTCCACGCAACTCGAAGCGGAAGCGCGGGCACTGGCCGAAACCCCGCTGGACCGGCCGTTCTCGCTCATGCGCGCCGACACGTCCGACGCTGTCGAGGCGCCGCCTCCCGCGGAGGCCCGGCCGCGGCCCGAACCCGAACCGGAACTCCACGAAATCCCGTTCGTGCGCCAGGCGCGACGGGAGGAATTCTGGCGCAGCCCCGGCATGCGGGTGCTCCTGGCGCTGGCGGCCCTTGCCCTTGCCGCGCTGCTGGTGGCGCAGGTGGCCATTCACGACCGGGACCGCATCGCCGCCATCGAGCCCGCGCTGCGTCCCTGGCTCGCCCGCCTGTGCGAGCCGCTGGCGTGCCGCGTCGGGCCGCCACGCCAGATCGACACCTTGTCCATCGACAGCTCCTCGTTCAACAAGCTGCGCGGCGACGCCTACCGCCTGAACTTCACCCTGAAGAACCAGGCGCCCACCGAAGTCGCGATGCCCTCGCTGGAACTCACCCTCACCGACGGGCAGGACCAGCCGGTCGTGCGCCGCGTACTGACCCCCGCGGAATTCACGAACAGGCCGCCTGTCCTGCAGGCTGCATCGGAGTGGTCCGGCTCGGTGGCGCTGGCCGTGAACACGGCGACCCTCGGCGAGCGCATCGCGGGGTACCGCCTGCTCGCTTTCTATCCCTGAACTTTTGAAAAGACCCCCATGGCAAGCCTGATCTGCGGCTCCCTCGCGTTCGACACCATCATGAGCTTCGAGGGCCGCTTCGCCGAGCAGATCCTGCCCGAGCAGCTGCACATCCTCAACGTGTCGTTCCTCGTGCCGGCACTGCGCCGCGACTTCGGCGGCTGCGCGGGCAACATCGCCTACGCACTCAAGCTGCTGGGGGGCGACCCGGTGCCGATGGCGACGGTGGGAAGCGACGGCGCGGAATACGTCGCGCGGCTGGCTGCGCAGGGCATCGACACGCGCTTCGTCAAGCAGGTCGGCGACACCTACACTGCGCAGGCGATGATCATGACCGACCGCGACAACAACCAGATCACCGCTTTCCACCCGGGCGCGATGATGCAGGCGCACGTGACCCGCATCGAGCCGGGCACGGACGTGAAGCTGGGCATCATTTCACCCGACGGGCGCGACGCGATGCTGCAGCATGCAGCGCAGTTCAGGGCGGCGGGCATTCCTTTCGTGTTCGACCCGGGCCAGGGGTTGCCGATGTTCGACGGCCCCGAACTCGCGGCCTTCATCGACCAGGCGGACTGGGTGACGGTGAACGACTACGAAGGCAAGATGCTCTGCGACCGCACCGGCTGGAGCAACGCGGAGATCTCGAAGCGCGTGCAGGGCCTCGTCGTCACGCTGGGCGGGGAGGGATGCGAAGTGTGGGTGGGTGGCGAGAAGCGGGTGGTGCCGCCGGTGAAGGCCACGCAGGTCGTCGATCCGACCGGTTGCGGCGACGCCTGGCGCGGCGCCCTGCTGCACGGCCTGGAGCAGGGCTGGGCGCTGGAGCGATGCGCGGAACTCGGCAACCGCGTCGGCGCGATCAAGATCGCGAGCCGCGGCCCGCAGAACTACACGCTCAACCCCTAGCCAGCGTCACGCCGCCATCCACGACGATGGTCTCGCCCACGACGTAGTCGCCCGCGCGGGACGCGAGGTAGATCGCCACGCCGGCCATGTCGTCGTCGACGCCGATACGGCCCGCGGGAATGCGCTTGGCCACCTCGTCGCCATGATCGCGCGCCACGCGGTTCATGTCCGAGGCGAAGGCGCCCGGCGCAATGCCGCTCACCACGATGTTGTCGCGCACCAGCCGAAGCGACATCCGCTTGGTGAGGTGGATGAGGCCCGCCTTGCTCGCGGCGTACGAATAAGTCTCCTGCGGGTTCACCGACACGCCGTCGATCGAAGCGATGTTGATCACCTTCGCCGGCCGGGACTTCGCACCGCTGCGCAGCGCTTCGTGCAGGGCCTGCGTGAGGAAGAAGGGCGATTTCAGGTTCAGGTCCACGACCTTGTCCCAGCCCTTCTCGGGGAAGGTGTCGAAGTCTTCGCCCCACGCGGCACCCGCGTTGTTCACGAGGATGTCCAGCGAACCTTCCCTGGCCATGTACGCGGCGGCCAGGCCCTTCGCGCCCTCCACCGTGGAGACGTCCGCCGGCAGGGAGATGCAGGTGCCGATCGCCGAGAGCTCCTTCGCGGTGGCGTCGCACGCGTCCGCCTTGCGCGACGAGATGTACACGCGCGCGCCCTGGGCCAGGAAGCCTTTGGCGATCATGCGGCCGATGCCGCGCGAGCCGCCGGTGACGAGGGCGGTGCGGCCGGCGAGCGAGAAGAGGTCTTTCATGGAGTCGGTCATGGCGCTTCCTTGTTGCGATGGCACAGCGTAGCGCGGACGGGACGCGGCGGCCAATCACCTGCATGACACCCCGCTGGTCATGCGCGCCGGGCGGAGGTAGGATGCGCGGGCACCTCCCCCCAACCTTCCGTTTCGAGGAGATCCACATGGGAAGCCCTGAGATGGCGGAGGGCGCCCCGCCCACCGTGCGGCAGCTGCGGCAGGTGCTCCTGTGGCCGCTGCGCCTCATCCCCGTCGCGCAGTCGCGCAAGGCGCCCTGGGAGATCCTGCGCGACATGGGCGATGCTTCGCCCTGGCGGGAAGTGGTCGACGAATACACCGGCGAGAGCGGCGACTTCCACGAACGGCATTACCAGGAGTTCACCGCTTTCCTGCCTTACGTGCAGCGCTTCCTCTACGGCGAAGGCCGCGCGTCGCGGCAATCCAACGACCCGCGCACGGGCTCGCCGATGCGCGTGTTCCGGCGGCGCGACATCGCGCAAGTGCGTGTCCTCGCACGGCCGGGCGACACGCCGCTCGTGCTGGACATCGTGCATGCGGACCTCTACTTCTTCTTCGACGTCGACCTGGTCCTGCTGAACCTGGAAGTGAGCGCACGGGACCTGCCGCTGCGCGCTGCGCAGGAGCAGCTGTACCGCTTCGGCCGGGCTTACCCCGGCGGCTGGGACGACGACGGGCGCGCGCAGCACTGCGCCCAGAGCGTGGAGTGGCTCGATGCGCAGGGGCGCGTGCTCGCGGCGTCGGACGCGCAGGAGCGCGAGCTCTTCCTCGCGCATGTCTGCGAGCACCGCGCGCCGCGGGTGGCCGCGCACTGGGCTTTCATGATGCAGCCGCTGGTGAGCGATCATTCCGGCGAGCCGGGCCCGCTGCGCTTTCGCCAGATCGAGTACTACCGCATGCCGGTGATGGGTTACCTCGCCCTGGACGACCCGCAGGCGCTGTCGCGTGCGGACTTCCTCGCGCTCGGCACGGTGACGGGCGCGACCGACCCGACGCTCACGAACACGCAGGGCTGGCTCGCGGATTTCGAGCGCAGCCATTGCTACGACCGCTTCTGGGGCCCGGGCGGTGCGGCGCCGTTCACGCGCTACCTGTGCAGCGGGCACTCGCTGATGGTGGTGGGCGGCGCGCAATCGCATTTCTTCGCCTGCCGCGACCGCGGCGTGCTCGCGCAGTTCCGCCATCAACACTTCCTGCTCTTCCTCATCGCGCACTTCCAGAAGGCGGCGCTCCTGATGTATTCGGACCGGCTGGTCGAGGCGCTGCGCTCGCTGGAAATCGGCAACCCCGACAGCGTGCGCGCCTTCAAGCGGGCGATCCGCGCGAGCTTCGAGGGCTTCCTGCGGTTCACGCACCGCTACTGGTTCCACGAGATTTCCGACCAGGCGCAGGTGAAGGCGCTGTGGCACCTCACGTCCCGCCACCTCGAGATCGATCCGCTGTACGAGGAGGTGAAGTCGCGCATCGCGGACATGAGCATGTACCTCGAGGGCGACGGGCTGCGGCGCCAGGCCAACACCATCGTGCGCCTCACGGTGGTGACGATCTTCGGGTTGATCGGCACGGTGACCAGCGGCTTCCTCGGCATGAACCTGATCAACGAGGGCGATGCGCCGCTCGCGAAGAAGCTGGTGTACTTCCTGGCGGTCTTCATCCCGACCATCTGGCTCACGTTCTACACGATGGCGAAATCCAAGCGCCTCTCGGATTTCCTCGATGCGCTATCGGACGAGCGGCTGAGCGTGTGGCAGAAGACGAAGGTGCTGGCCGCCGTGTGGCGGCCGGGCACGGTGGAGCGCGACTAGGCCCGGGCCCGGCGCCGTTCCAGCCAGGCGTGCACCTCGCCGACCACGCCCTTGCGGAAGGCCAGCACGCACACCACGAAGATCGCGCCGATGATCACGGTGACCCAGGCGCCGACCTTGTCGGCCAGCAGGTCCTGCAGGGCGATCACGATGCCCGCGCCGAACACCGGGCCGAAGAAGGTGCCGACGCCGCCGAGCAGGCTCATGAGGATCACCTCGCCCGACATGGACCAGTGAACGTCCGTGAGCGTGGCGAAGCCCATGACGAGCGTCTTGAGCGATCCCGCGAGGCCCGCGAGGGCGGCGGAGAGCACGAAGGCGACCAGCTTGTAGCGGTCGACTTCGTAGCCCAGCGAGACGGCGCGCGGCTCGTTCTCGCGGATCATCTTGAGCACCTGGCCGAACGGCGAAGTGACAATGCGCGCGATGCCCAGGAAGCAGGCCACGAAGATTGCGAGGATCACGTAATACATCGTCGTGTCGGACGAGAGGTCCAGCAGGCCGAGCAGCTTGCCGCGCGGCACGCCCTGCAGGCCGTCCTCGCCGCCGGTGAAGGGCGCCTGCAGGCAGATGAAGTACACCATCTGCGCCAGGGCGAGCGTGATCATCGCGAAGTAGATGCCTTGCCGGCGGATCGCGATCAGGCCGAAGACGAGGCCGATGAAGGCGGCCACCAGCGTGCCCGCCAGGATGGCGATTTCCGGCGACCAGCCTTGCGACTTGATGAAGTAGCCGGTGACGTAAGCGGCGAAGCCGAAGAACGCCGCATGGCCGAAGGACAGCAGGCCGGTGAAGCCGAGCAGCAGGTTGAACGCGCAGGCGAACAGCGCGAAGCACAGCAGCTTCATCACGAAGACGGGGTACAGGCCGATCAGCGGCGCGACGAGCGCGAGGACGAGGATTCCGATATAGGTCGCGCGAATCAGCTTGGTGTGGTTCGTGCTCATGCTCATGCTTCCTTGCCGAAGAGGCCGGCCGGCCGGATGATGAGCACGATCACCATCACGACGAACACCACCACGCTGGAGGCTTCCGGGTAGAACACGCGGGTCATGCCTTCGATCAGGCCCAGAACGAGACCGGTGACGACCGAACCGAGGATGGAGCCCATGCCGCCGATCACGACGACGGCGAAGACCACGATGATCAGGTTGGAGCCCATGAGCGGCGTCACCTGGATGATGGGCGCGGCGAGCACGCCGGCCATGGCCGCGAGCGCGGCGCCCGCGCCGTAGGTGAGCATCACCATGAGGGGCACGTTGACGCCGAAGGCCTGCACCAGCTTCGCGTTCTCCGTGCCGGCGCGCAGGTAGGCGCCCAGGCGGGTGCGCTCGATCAGGAACCAGGTGCCCAGGCACACGACCAGCGATGCCAGCACCACGAACGCGCGGTAGTTCGGCAGGATCATGAAGCCCAGGTTGGTCGCGCCTTCGAGCAGCTCGGGCACGGGGTAGGACTGGCCGGAGACGCCGTACTGGTCGCGGAAGATGCCTTCCAGGATCAGCGACAGGCCGAATGTGAGGAGCAGGCCGTAGAGCGGGTCGAGCCCGTACAGCCGCTTGAGGAAAGTGCGCTCGATCACCACGCCGAGCACGCCCACGAGGAGCGGGGCGAGGACGAGCGCGAACCAGAAATTGATGCCGAACTTGTCCAGCATGATCCACGCGGCGAAGGCCCCCACCATGTACAGGGCGCCGTGCGCGAAGTTCACGATGTCGAGCAGGCCGAAGATGACGGCCAGGCCGAGGCTGAGCATGGCGTAGAACGCGCCATTGACCAGCCCCAGCACCAGTTGGCCGAGAAAGGCCTGCAGGGGGATGCCGAAGATTTCCAAGGGGATGCCTCAGGTGGTTGCTCCCTCTCCCGCATGCGGGAGAGGGCAGGGGTGAGGGTGCCTTACTTCTTGATCAGCGAGCACTTGGACTCGGCGGGCGTGGTGAACGCCTGGTCGCCCGGGACCTTCGCGACCAGCTTGTAGTAGTCCCACGGCGTCGTCGATTCCTTCTGGCCCTTGACCTGGAAGAGGTACATGTCGTGGATCATTCGGCCGTCCGCGCGGATCGTGCCCTTGCTGTAGAAGTCGTCGAACTTCATGGACTTGAGCGTGGCCATGACCTTGTCGCCGTCGGTCGTGCCGGCAGTCTGCACGGCCTTCAGGTAGTTCATCGTCGCGGAGTAGTCGGCGGCCTGCAGGCTGGACGGCATGCGCTTGTACTTGTCGAAGAAGCGCTTGGCGAACTTGCGGCTGGCGTCGTCCTGGTTCCAGTACCAGCTGTCGGCCAGTTGCAGGCCTTCGGTGTTCGACAGGCCGAGCGAGTGCACGTCGTTGATGAACACCAGCAGGCCGGCGACCTTCATGGTCTTGGTGATGCCGAATTCCTTGGCTGCCTTCATCGCGTTGGTGAAATCGCCGCCGGCATTGGCCATCGCCAGGATCTGCGCCTTGGAGCCTTGCGCCTGCAGCAGGAAGGACGAGAAGTCCGACGCGTTCAGCGGGTGCTTCACGGAGCCGGCGACGGTGCCGCCGTTGGCCTTGATGACGGTGGTGGCGTCCGCTTCGAGCGACTGGCCGAAGGCGTAGTCGGCGGTGAGGAAGTACCAGCTCTTGTTGCCGGCCTTGATGAGCGCGTTGCCCGCCACCTTCGCGAGCGCGACGGTGTCGTAGGCGTAGTGCACCGTGTAGGGCGTGCAGTCTTCGTTCGTGAGGCGGGCGGAGCCGGCGCCGATGGAGATGAAGGGGCGCTTCTTCTCCTGCGCGACCTTGGCCATGGCGAGGTTGGTGCCGGAGGACGTGCCGCCGATCAGCATCGCGAGGTTGTCCTTGTCCATCCACTCGCGGGCCTTGGAGCTCGCGACGTCCGCCTTGTTCTGGTGGTCCGCGGACAGCACTTCGACCGGGCGGCCCAGCACCTTGCCGCCGAAGTCCTGCACCGCCCACTTCACCATCTCGGCGCCCGCGGGGCCGTCGATGTCGGCGTACAGGCTGGCCATGTCGGTGATCATGCCGATCTTGACGGGGCCGGAGTTGGTCTGGGCGAGGGCGCCCATGGTGCCGAGGCCGACGGCCATGGCTGCGACGAGGGTCTTGAGTTTCATTGTGGGTCTCCTGATAAAACTTGGGGGTTGGGGAAGCGGGTCAGACGCCGAGGAATTCCTGCAGCATCGCCATGTTGTCCGCGAGCTCGCGCTGCTCGAACTGCTTGACGATGCGGCCGTGCTCCATCACGTAGAAGCGGTCGGCCAGCGGCGCGGCGAAGCGGAAGTTCTGCTCCACCAGCACCACCGTGTAGCCCTTCGCCTTCAACGTGCGGATCATCTCGGCCAGCTTCTGCACGATGACGGGGGCGAGGCCCTCGGAGATCTCGTCCAGCAGAAGCAGCCGCGCGCCGGTGCGAAGGATGCGCGCGACGGCCAGCATCTGCTGCTCGCCGCCCGACAGTCGCGTGCCGGGGCTGCCGGCACGCTCCTTCAGGTTGGGGAACATCTCGTAGATCTCCCCCACACTCATTCCGCCCGGTGCGATCACCGGCGGCAACATCAGGTTCTCTTCGGCCGACAGGCTCGCGAAGATGCCGCGCTCTTCCGGGCAGTAGCCCACGCCCAGGCGCGCCACCTTGTGCGGCGGCAGCTTGATCGCTTCCTGGCCATCGATGCGGATCGAGCCCTTGCGTGCGCCGGTCAGGCCGACGATGGCGCGCATCGTGGTGGTGCGTCCGGCGCCGTTGCGGCCCAGCAGGCAGACGACTTCGCCTTCGTTCACGGTGAGGTCGACGCCGTGCAGGATGTGCGACTCGCCGTACCAGGCGTTGAGGCCTTCGATCTTGAGGAGCTCTTTGGTCATGTCAGTGAGCCCCTTGGAGTGCCGCGTCCGTCGTGCCCATATAGGCCTCGATCACCAGCGGGTTGGCGGAGACTTCCGCGTAGGGGCCGTCCGCGATGATCGCGCCGCGCTGCAGCACGGTGATGCGGTCGGCGATCGACGAGACCACCTTCATGTTGTGTTCCACCATGAGGATGGTGCGCCCGGCCGACACCTTCTTGATCAGTTCGGTGACGCGGTGCACGTCCTCGTGGCCCATGCCCTGCGTGGGTTCGTCCAGAAGCATCAGCTCGGGCTCCAGCGCCATGGTGGTCGCGAGTTCCAGCGCGCGCTTGCGGCCATAGGGCAGGTTCACCGTCATCTCGTCGCGGAAATCCTGAAGGTCCACGGCGTGCAGCAGTTCGTCGGCCCGCTGGTGCAGGTGGAACAGGCTGGCTTCGGGCTTCCAGAAGTGGAAGGACGTGCCTTGGCCGCGCTGCAGGGCGGCGCGCACGTTCTCCAGCACCGTCATGTGCGGAAACACCGCCGAAATCTGGAAGGAACGCACGATGCCGCGCCGCGCAGTCTGCGCGGGCTTCTCCTTCGTGATGTCGGCCCCGTTGAACGTGATCGAGCCGCGGGTGGGCGTCAGGAATTTCGTGAGCAGGTTGAAGAAAGTCGTCTTGCCTGCGCCGTTGGGGCCGATGAGGGCGTGGATGTGGCCCCGGCGCACCTTCAGGTCGACGCTGTTGACCGCGACGAAACCCTTGAACTCCTTGGTCAAGCCCTTCGTCTCGAGAATGATCTCAGCAGCCAATTCTTCTCCTTGCATGGACACGGGTCGCGCGGCATGGAGGCCTGCGCGACGGGATGGCGAATGCTAGGGAGCGATGCTGCAGCGCGGTAGGGGGTAAAACCTTAGGTAGTTTTGCTTGGCTGTCAGGCTGTCAGAAGGCTGACTGGCGCTGCCGGTCCTACATGTTGCGCCGGTACTGCCCGCCGACCTCGAATAGGGCGTTCGTGATCTGGCCCAGCGAGCACACTCGCACGGCGTCCATGAGCACCTCGAACACGTTGCGGTTGTCGATCACGGCCTGCTGCAAGCGCTGCAGCATCGCCGGCGCTTCCCCGGCGTTGCGCGCGTGGAAGTCGGCCAGGCGCTTGAGCTGGCTCTGCTTCTCGTCCTCGGTGGAGCGGGCGAGCTCCAGCTTGTCCTGGACCTGGTCGCCATGGGGGTTGCGGAAGGTGTTCACGCCCACGATCGGCAGCTCGCCCGTGTGCTTGAGCATCTCGTAGTGCATAGATTCGTCCTGGATGCGGCCCCGCTGGTAGCCCGTCTCCATCGCGCCCAGCACTCCGCCGCGCTCGGCGATACGCTCGAATTCGGCCAGCACGGCTTCCTCGACGAGCTCGGTCAGCTCCTCGATGATGAAGGCGCCCTGGTTCGGGTTCTCGTTCTTCGCGAGGCCCCATTCGCGGTTGATGATCAGCTGGATCGCCATCGCGCGCCGCACGCTGTCCTCGGTCGGCGTGGTGATCGCCTCGTCGAAGGCGTTGGTGTGCAGCGAGTTGCAGTTGTCGTAGATCGCGATCAGCGCCTGCAGCGTGGTGCGGATGTCGTTGAACTGGATCTCCTGCGCGTGCAGGCTGCGCCCGGAAGTCTGGATGTGGTACTTCAACTTCTGGCTGCGCTCGTTCGCGCCGTATTTTTCCTTCATCGCCGTGGCCCAGATGCGGCGCGCGACACGGCCCATCACCGTGTATTCGGGGTCCATGCCGTTGGAGAAGAAGAAGGAGAGGTTGGGCGCGAAGTCGTCCACGTGCATGCCGCGTGCGAGGTAGGCCTCGACGAAGGTGAAGCCGTTGGAGAGGGTGAACGCGAGTTGCGAGATCGGGTTCGCGCCCGCCTCGGCGATGTGGTAGCCCGAGATCGACACCGAATAGAAGTTGCGCACGTTGTGGTGCACGAAGTACTGCGCGATGTCGCCCATGACCTTGAGCGAGAACTCGGTGGAGAAGATGCAGGTGTTCTGGCCCTGGTCTTCCTTCAGGATGTCCGCCTGCACCGTGCCGCGCACGTTGGCCAGCACCCATTCGCGGATCTTCGCGGCTTCCGTATGCGTCGGCTCGCGGCCGTTGTCCGCCTTGAATTTGTCCAGGTTCTGGTCGATCGCGGTGTTCATGAACATCGCGAGGATGGTGGGCGCGGGGCCGTTGATCGTCATCGACACGGACGTGGAGGGGCTGCACAGGTCGAAGCCCGAGTACAGCACCTTCATGTCGTCGAGCGTCGCGATGGATACGCCGGAGTTGCCCACCTTGCCGTAGATGTCCGGGCGCGGGTCGGGATCGTTGCCGTACAGCGTGACGGAGTCGAATGCGGTGGACAGGCGTTTGGCGTCCATGCCTGCGGAGAGCAGCTTGAAGCGTTTGTTGGTGCGGAAGGCATCGCCCTCGCCGGCGAACATGCGCGTCGGGTCCTCGTTCTCGCGCTTGAAGGCGAAAGTACCCGCGGTGTAGGGATAGCTGCCGGGCACGTTGTCGAGCATCAGCCACTTGAGGATTTCGCCGTGGTCCTCGTACTGCGGCAGGCTCACCTTGCGGATCACCGTGCCGGAGAGGGACTTCGTCGTGAGCGCGGTGCGGATTTCCTTGTCGCGGATCTTCACCACGTACTCGTCGCCCGAGTACGCGCGCACCATGTCGGGCCACTGCTGCAGCAAGTGCAGCGCGTCCTTGTCCATGCGCGCCTTGCGCTTGCCTGCCAGGTCCAGCGCCGCTTCGGCGGCGGGGGCGCGTTCCGGCTTGTCGACCTTGAGCATGCGGGCGGCTTCCTGCAGCTGCTGGACTTCGCGTGCGAGCTTCGCCTGTTCGCGCGCGCGCTTCTTGTAGCCGCGCACGGTGTCGCTGATCTCAGCGAGGTAGCGGGTGCGCGCGGCGGGCACTACCGGTGTCTGGTTGGTGCTGTGGCGAACCGCCGCCACGGGCAGGCGGCCTTCCTTGAGTGGCAGGCCGAGTTCGGCCAAGCGCGGCAGCAGCGCCTGGTAGAGGGCCGTGACGCCGTCGTCGTTGAAGCGCGCGGCCATGGTGCCGAACACGGGCATCTCGTCGGGCCGCTTGCCCCAGGCTTCCTTGTTGCGCTGGACCTGCTTGGCGACGTCGCGCAGCGCGTCGGCGGCGCCCTTCCGGTCGAACTTGTTGATCGCGATGAATTCGGCGAAGTCGAGCATGTCGATCTTCTCGAGCTGGCTTGCCGCGCCGAACTCCGGCGTCATCACATACAGCGGGATGCCCACCAGCGGCACGATGGCCGCGTCGCCCTGGCCGATGCCCGAGGTTTCCACCACGATGAGGTCGAAGCCCGCGGCCTTGCAGGCGGACACGACGTCCGGCAGCGCCGCGGAGATCTCGCTGCCGAAGTCGCGGGTGGCCAGGGACCGCATGAAGACACGCGGACCCTTTTGCCACGGGTTGATCGCATTCATCCGGATGCGGTCCCCGAGCAGCGCGCCGCCGCTCTTGCGGCGCGAGGGGTCGATGGAAATCACGGCGACGCGGAAGTTGTCTTCCTGGTCCAGCCGCAGGCGGCGGATCAGCTCATCGGTGAGCGAGGACTTGCCCGCGCCGCCCGTCCCGGTGATGCCGAGCACGGGGATGTGACGGGCCTGCGCGGCGGTCTTCACCTCCGCCATCAGCTTGCCGTCCGCGGCGCCGTTTTCCAGCGCGGTGATGAGCTGCGCGAGCGCACGCCAGCCCATCTCGCCATGGCCCTGGATCGCGGCGACGTCCTTCGGGGCGAAGCCCGAGATGTCCTTGTCGCAGCGCATCACCATCTCGCCGATCATTCCCGCAAGGCCCATGCGCTGGCCGTCCTCCGGGCTGTAGATGCGCGACACGCCGTAGGCCTGCAGCTCGCGGATCTCCGGCGGCACGATCACGCCGCCGCCGCCGCCGAACACCTGGATGTGCTCGCCACCGCGCTGGCGCAGCAGGTCGACCATGTACTTGAAGTACTCGACGTGGCCGCCCTGGTAGGAGCTGATCGCGATGCCCTGCACGTCTTCCTGCAGGGCGGCGGTGACGACGTCGTCCACGCTGCGGTTGTGGCCGAGGTGGATCACTTCCGCACCCATGCCCTGCAGGATGCGCCGCATGATGTTGATGGCCGCGTCGTGCCCGTCGAACAGGCTCGCGGCCGTGACGAAGCGCACCTTGTGGGTGGGGCGGTAGTTGGCGAGCGCCTTGAATTCGGCGGACAGGTCGGTCATGGGAATCTCCAGCAGCCCGCCAGCTTAATTGACGTTTACGTAAACGTCAATTGTCACCCGCCGCCGTAGAGGTAGTTCGGCAGCCACAAGGTCATCCCTGGCCAGATGTACATGAACACCATGCACAGGATGACGATCAGCATGTACGGCATCATCCCCGCGAAGATCTGGTTGATCGTCACGTGCGACGGCGACACCCCCTTCAGGTAGAACGCGGACATCGCCACCGGCGGCGAGAGGAACGCGGCCTGCAGGTTGACGAAGACCAGCACCCCCCACAGCATCGGGTCGATGTGGAAGTGCTGCAGCAAGGGCAGGAAGATCGGCACGAAGATGACGATGATTTCCGTCCATTCCAGCGGCCAGCCCAGCACGAAGATGATCGCCTGCGACAGCAGCAGGAACTGGATCGGCGAGAGGTCCAGGCTGAGCACCCAGTGCTCCACCAGCGCCTGCCCGCCGAGGATCGCGAAGACGGCGGAGAAGATCGCCGAGCCCACGAACAGCCAGCACACCATCGCCGTGGTGCGCGCGGTGAGGAACACCGCTTCCTTGATGCGTTCCCAGTTGAGCGTGCGGGCCTGCCAGGCCATCAGGAAGGCGCCCGCCGCCCCGACGGCCGCGGATTCGGTGGCCGTGGTGATGCCGAAGAGGATCACCGCCAGCACGACGAAGGTCAGCAGGCCGAGCGGCATCACCGACGAGGTGAGCATGCGCAGGATCTCGAACTGCTCGGCGTCGAACTTCCAGTAGTACCAGGCGAGCAAGCCAAGCGTGATCGCCACCGCGATCCAGAAGCCGGTGTAGAAGGCCGCGGGCACGCCGACGGCGGTCTGCGCATCGGGCGTGTTCATGGACTGGAGCGCCGGCTCGCCGCGGGCGGCAGGCGGTTCCTGCACCGCGGTCGCGCCGGGGGGTTCCTTCACGCCGCCTTCGCTTGGCGGCTCCTTCAGTCCGCCGCCCTCGGCGGGCGGCTCCTGCAGCCCACCGCTTTCGGCAGGCGGCTCCTGCAGCCCGCCGGCCGCCGGCGCTTCCTTCAGCGCGGCCGGGGCCGAAGCCTTCTCCGATTGCGACACGGCCACGGGGGCGTCGGTTTCCTGCGAATGGATGACGACGTACCACCAGGTCGCCCCGAGCGTGGCCACGGCGACGGCCACCGGCACCAGTGCGACCAGCAGGCCGCGCACCAGCATGCCCCAGGTGATCGCGGCGCCGTCGGCCTGCGCGCGCAGCACCTTGCCCGGCGCGACGACGGCCGCCGCGAGCGCGGGCAGCATGCGCCGCGAATAGGCCGTGCTCACTCGTTGCAGCCACGGGGGAATTTCGACGCGCATCTGGTCCGCCGGGATCGAGGGCGCGATCTTCGGGTTGATCATCACCCAGCCGATCACGTAGACGAGGTACAGCAGCGCGAGGAAGAAGCCCGGGAACATCGCGGCCGCATAGAGCTTGACGACGGACTGTCCCGCGACCGCCGCGTAGACGATGATCATCACGGACGGCGGGATCAGGATGCCCAGGGTGCCGCCGGCCGTGATCACGCCCGAGGCAAGGCGCACGTCATAGCCCGCGTTGAGCATGGGGCGCATGGCGATCACGCCCATCAGCACCACCACCGCGCCGACGAGGCCCGAGGCGATGCCCCAGAAGGTGCAGATGATGAGCGTCGTCACCGCCAGCGAACCGGGCACCCGGCGGAAGGCGAGCTGCACGCTGTGGAACATCTTGTCGACGAGCGCCCCTCGCTCCATCACGTAGCCCATGAGCACGAACAGGGGAATCGAGAGCAAGGTCTCGTTCGTCATCGCGCCGAACGCGCGCTGCACCATGAGGTCGAAGACCCGGTTGTTCCAGAAGTGGACGGACGGGTCGTAGAAGGCCACGAAGCCGAACATGATGCCCAGCCCCATGAGGGTGAAGGCGGTAGGGAAGCCGAGCATGATCACCACGACGATCAGCCCCAGCATCGTGAGGCCCAGTGCCGGATCGCTCATGTCTGTCCCCCCGCATGGCGCTGGCGCGCCGACTCGTCGATCTGCTTGGCCTTGGACATCGCGTCGCGCTTGGCGTCCTCGTCCACGTACGTGCTGCCGGCCAGCTGCTGGTTCACCACGTCGATCTCATCGGCGTCGGCCAGGCGCGGCGTCCACTCGCCCGTCTTCAGGCACACGATGCAGCGCAGGATCTCCGAGAGGCCCTGCACGAGCACCGTGGCGCCGGCGATCGGGATGAAGAACTTGAACGGGTAGATCGGCAGCGGCGTCGCGTTGAACGTCGTTTCGTGGATGGCGAGGGAGTCGCTCGCATAGATCCAGCCGGCCCAGGTCAGCGCGAGGATGCCGGGCAGGAAGAAGGCGATGTACAGCACGAGGTCCAGGAACGCCTGGCGGCGCGGCTTCATGCTGCCGTAGAGGAAGTCCCCGCGCACGTGGCCGTCCTGCGCGAGGGTGTAGGCGCCGCACATCATGAAGAGCGTGCCGTACATCATGTTGTTGACGTCGTATACCCAGGAGGTGGGCATGTTGAGCAGGTAGCGCTTGCACACCTCGATGCAGACCACCAGCATGAGCGCGACGATGAGCCAGGCGAATGCCTTGCCGATCCAGGTGCTCGCGGTGTCGACCGCGTGCAGCAGTTTCTGAACTGTCATGGGCTTGTTGTTCGTTCGATTTGCGGATCACCATGTAAAAACCGGCCAGCACCGGTTCGATGCTGGCCGGGCCGCTGGAGACGGCAAAAGCCTCAGGTCTTCTTGGCGCCGGCCGCGAAATAGCGGTTCCATGCCATCTTGAAGTCCACCATGTAATCCTGCTGCCACTGGCCGGCGCGCTTGGCGAAGTCGCGCTGCGAGTCCATGACGCGCTTGAAGAAGGGGTTGTCGACCGATTTCTTGGCGACGACCTTGTCCCAGGCGTCGAGCTGCGCCTTCAGGATCGCATCGGGCGTCTTGTAGAAGGCGATCTTGTCCTTCGTCTTGAGCTCGATGTAGTCCTTGGAGTTGCGGTCGATGGCCTTCCAGCTGAAGTCGGCGGAAGACGCCTGCACCGCGTAGTCGATGATCGACTTGAGCTCCTGCGCGAGGCCGTTGTACTTCGTCTTGTTGAACAGGATCTCGAACTGCTCGCCGGACTGGTGGAAGCTTTGCAGCATGCAGTTCTTGGCAACGTCCGGGAAGCCCAGCGCGCGGTCGGAAGAGGCGTTGTTGAACTCGGCCGCGTCGATCAGGCCGCGGTCGAGCGCGGGGACGATCTCGCCGCCGGGCAGCGGGTTCACCGCGGCGCCGAGCTCGGTGAAGATGTCGACGGACAGTCCGACGGTGCGGTACTTCAGGCCCTTGAACGCGGAGACGTTGGACACCGGCTTCTTGAACCAGCCGAGCGGTTGCGTCGCCATCGGTCCGTACAGGTAGGACACCACGTCCATGTTGATGGACTTGTAGATCTCCTCCAGCAGCGCCTTGCCGCCGCCGTAGTAGTGCCAGGCCAGCACCATGTTCGGGTCCATGCCGAAAGCCGGGCCCGAACCCCACAGTGCGAGCGCCGAATTCTTGCCGTAGTGGTAGGCCACCACGCCGTGGCCGCCGTCGAGCGTGCCCTTGTTCACCGCCTCGAGCAGCTGGAAGGCCGGAACGACGGCGCCGGAAGGCAGCACCTCGATCTTCAGGCGGGAGCCCGCCATGTCGTTCACCTTCTTGGCGAAGTCCTGTGCGAACTCGTGAAAGATGTCCTTGGCCGGCCAGGTGCTCTGGAAGCGGAACGAGGTGGTCTGCGCGACCGACACGGCTGGCGCCGCGAGCGCGCCGGCGGCGACCGCCGCGCCCTTCAGCAACCGGCGGCGGGAATTCTTCGGATGGGTCATGGCTGTCTCCTGTGGTTGAAATCTCTCATTGATTCCAGATCGTTAGCAAGCTATCTTTGGACGGTCAGGCGCCGCTCAGTAAGAGGGTTTGTACCGAGCGCCGATGCCCACTCGCAAGGGCACTTGTACTTATGTTTGCGAGCCAACAAGGAGACAGTCATGGACAGAAGGAATTTCTTCGGGAGCAGCGCGGCGGTCGCGGCCACGGGCCTCGCCGGATGCGCCACGGCGGGCGGCGGCATGGGTGCGGCGAAGACGCCTTTCACGGTGCCGGCGACCTACATCCCCGTCGTGGGCTCGGACGAGATGTACCCCGTGCGGCGCATCTACTGCATCGGGCGCAATTACGCGGCGCACGCCCGCGAGATGGGGTCGGACCCGAACCGCGAGCCGCCGTTCTTCTTCCAGAAACCCACCGACGCGATCCAGTACGTGGCAGCCGGCACGGTGCCCGACCATCCGTATCCGCCGCTGACGAAGAATTACCACTACGAGGCGGAGCTCGTGGCCGCGCTCGGCAAGGGCGGTCGCAACATCCCGGTGGCGAGCGCGCTCGACCACGTGTGGGGCTATACCCTCGGCCTGGACATGACGCGCCGCGACCTGCAGCGCGCCATGGGCGACGAGAAGAAGCCCTGGGAGATCGGCAAGAGCTTCGACCGCTCCGCGCCGATCGGCGCGCTGCACAAGGTGGCGAGCATCGGCCACTTCACGCAGGGCGCGATCTGGCTCAAGGTGAACGGGCAGGTCAAGCAGAACGCCAACCTGAACCAGATGATCTGGTCCGTGGCCGAGCAGATCAGCAAGCTGTCCGAGGCGTTCGAACTTTTCCCGGGCGACATCATTTACTCGGGCACCCCCGAGAATGTCGGCCCGGTGGTGCGCGGCGACGTGATCGAGATGCACATCGACAAGCTCCCCAACCTCAGCGTGAAGATCGTGTAGTTCCCGGGGCGGTTTTACACTGGGGCCTGGGAGACGGCCCCATGTACCCACCCATCCAGCTCTTCGACCCCGCCTCCAGCACCTACACGTATGTGCTGCACGACCCCGCCACGCGCGAGGCGCTGATCATCGACCCGGTCGACGAGCAGCTCGCGCGCGACCTGGCCGTGCTGCGCGAGCGGGGTCTCAAGCTGCTCTGGACGGTCGAGACGCATGCCCATGCCGACCACGTCACGAGCGCAGGCCTGCTGGCCGAGCACGCGGGCGCGCGCACGGCGGCGCCGGAGGGCTGCGGCATCGGCACGGCGGCGGTGCAGCTCAAGCACGGCGACGTCCTGAAGTTCGGCGGCGAGGAAATGCTCGCGCTGCACACCCCCGGCCACACGGCCGGCAGCATGAGCTACCTGTGGCGCGGCAACGTCTTCACGGGCGACACGCTGCTCATCAACGGCTGCGGGCGCACCGACTTCCAGTCCGGGAGCGCCGCCGCGCTCTATCGCAGCGTGACCGAGGTGCTGTTCGCGCTTCCGACGGAGACCGTCGTCTGGCCGGCGCACGACTACCAGGGCCGCACCCACTCCACCATCGGCGCGGAGAAGGCCGGCAACGCCCGGCTCGGCGGCAAGACGCTGGCAGAATTCACCGCGATCATGGACGATTTGAACCTGCCCAAACCCCGGCGCATCGATGAAGCGGTGCCCGCCAACCAGAGCTCCGGCTTGCGCCACGACGCGGGCGGTGGCGGCGCTGAACCGAGGGCCGCGCAAGGCTATGCGGGCGACGTCACGCCGCAGACGGCCTACGAGTGGTGGAAGCAGGGGCAGGCCGTCCTGGTGGATGTGCGCACCGACGCCGAACGCGAATGGGTCGGCTTCGTGCCCGGCGCCGTGCCCCTGGCATGGAAGCAGTGGCCCGGCATGGCGGTCAACGTCGCCTTCGATGAAGGGCTGAAGGCCGCCGTACCCCCGGGCAAGAAAGCGCTGCTCATGTGCCGCAGCGGCGTGCGCTCCATCGCCGCGGCGAAGCGCGCGACGGAGCTGGGCATCGAGGCCTACAACATCCTCGAAGGCTTCGAGGGCGACCCCGACGAGAACGCCCAGCGCGGCAAGCGCGGCGGCTGGCGCCTGCGCGGCCTGCCCTGGCGCCAGGGCTGAGATTTTTTTCAACGCAACCCACAAGGCAAGCAAGCATGGCCGTCAACCTGTCCGCGCCCCGCGCGGCCGATCTCTTTCCCGTTCCCGGCGTGCGCATCGGCGTCGCCGAAGCGGGCGTTCGCAAGGCCAACCGCAAGGACCTCTCGGTGGTGCTCATCGACGAAGGCGCGTCCGTCGCGGGCGTGTTCACGCAGAACCGCTTCTGCGCCGCGCCGGTGCAGCTGTGCCGCGACCACCTGGATCGCGTGGCGGCATCGGGCGGCATCCGCGCGATGGTGATCAACACCGGCAACGCGAACGCGGGCACCGGCGAAGACGGCCTGGTGCGCGCCCGCAGGACCTGCGTCGCGCTGGCACAGAAGCTGGACATCGCGCCGGAACAGGTGCTGCCGTTTTCCACCGGCGTGATCATGGAGCCGTTGCCGGTGGAGCGCATCGAGGCGGGGCTGCCCGCGGCGATCGCCGACGCGAAGCCGGACCACTGGCTGCGCGCGGCCGAGGGCATCATGACCACGGACACCATCGCCAAGGCTTTCAGCCGGCGCGTGACGATCGGCGGGGTGCAGGTGACGGTGACGGGCATCAGCAAGGGCGCCGGCATGATCCGGCCGAACATGGCGACCATGCTCGGCTTCATGGCGACCGACGCGACAGTGGACGCCGGCGTGATGAAGCAGCTGGCCCTGGAACTGGCCGAGGGTTCGTTCAATCGCGCGACCGTGGATGGCGACACGTCGACCAACGATTCCTTCGTCGTGATCGCCACGAACAAGGCGAAGCACGGGGCCATCACGTCCCTGGACAGCGAGAACGGCAAGGCGCTGAAGTCCGCCATGCTCGAAGTCGCGAGGCTGCTCGCGCAGGCGATCGTGCGCGACGGCGAGGGTGCGACCAAGTTCATCACGGTGCGTGTGGAAGGTGGCAAGACCGCAGCCGAGTGCCGGCTGGTCGCGTACGCCATCGCGCATTCGCCGCTCGTGAAAACCGCGTTCTTCGCAAGCGACCCGAACCTCGGGCGCATCCTTGCCGCGGTGGGCTACGCAGGGATCGCGGACCTGGACCAGACGAGGATCGAGCTGCACCTGGACGACGTGCACGTGGCCACCGGCGGTGGCCGCAACCCGTCGTACCGCGAGGAAGACGGCCAGCGCGTCATGAAGCAAAGCGAGATCACCGTGCGCGTCGGCCTGGGCCGCGGCAAGGCCGAGGACACCGTGTGGACCTGCGATTTCAGCCATGACTACGTGAGCATCAACGCGGACTACCGGTCGTGAACGAAAAATTCGAGCATCTCATCGAACGCGCCGCGGAACTGCTCGCCCGCATCGAGGCCATCCTTCCGCAGCCGCTCTCCGCGCCCGACTGGAGCGCGTCCACCGCCTGGCGCTACCGCAAGCGGTCCTCGGGCCACGGCGCGCTGGAGCCGGTGAAGCACGTGGCGGGCATCCGCCTGTCGGACCTGAAAGAGATCGACGTGCAGATGGAGAAGATCCAGCGCAACACCCTGCAGTTCGTGCAGGGGCAGCCGGCCAACAACGTGCTGCTCACCGGCGCGCGGGGCACGGGCAAGTCTTCGCTGATCAAGGCTTGCCTGAACGAATACGCTGCGCAGGGGCTGCGCCTGATCGAGGTCGACAAGGCGGACCTCGTGGACCTGCCCGACATCGTCGACGTCGTCGCGTCGCAGCCCGAGAAGTTCATCGTGTTCTGCGACGACCTCAGCTTCGAGGAGGGCGAGCCGGGCTACAAGGCGCTCAAGTCGATCCTCGACGGGTCGGTCGCGGCCGCGTCGCCCAACGTGCTGATCTACGCGACCAGCAACCGCCGCCACCTCCTGCCGGAGTACATGAAGGAAAACCTCAGCTACACGCACACGGAGGATGGCGAAGTGCATCCGGGGGAAGTGGTCGAGGAGAAGATTTCCCTGTCCGAGCGGTTCGGGTTGTGGGTAAGTTTCTATCCGTTCAACCAGGAGGAATACCTCGCGATCACCGCGCAGTGGCTGTCGTGGTTCGGCGTCAGCGCTGACGCGATTGCGGCCGCGCGGCCCGAGGCGCTCGTGTGGGCGCTGGAGCGGGGCTCGCGCAGCGGCCGCGTCGCCTACCAGTTCGCGCGCGACTATTCGGGACGCCACGGCGGCAGCGCCACCCGATGAGCGCGAATGGCGTGCTCGTCGCGCACGGCGACCGTCCGCGTGAGGGCGGGCCGGATCGCAAGCAGGTCGAAGTCGCGGTGGGCGTGCTGCTGCGTGCCGACGGCGCTTTCCTGCTCACCTCGCGGCCGCGAGGGAAGGTCTACGAGGGCTACTGGGAATTCCCCGGCGGCAAGGTCGAAGCCGGCGAGACGGTGGAAGCGGCGCTGCGGCGGGAGTTGATCGAGGAGATCGGCGTCACCATCGGCGCGGTGCATCCCTGGCGCGTCGAAGTGGTCGACTACCCGCACGCACTCGTTCGCCTGAACTTCTGCAAAGTCCACGAGTGGTCAGGCGAGCTGCACATGCACGAAGGTCAGGCTTTCTCCTGGGAGCAGCTGCCGGTGCGCGTGCAGCCTGTGCTGCCCGGGACGGTGCCGGTGCTCGCGTGGTTCGCGCAGGAGCGCGGCTTCGAAGGCGCGACCCACGCCGGCGAGTAGCGGCGCGGCGGCGAGAGCCTACTGCAGCTTCGCGTCGCCGAAGGGCAGGTCGTCCGGCGGCGTGGGGTCCGGCACGCGGAAGCTCTCGCTCGCCCACGCGCCGAAATCCATGTTCTTGCAGCGTTCGCTGCAGAACGGCCGGAACGGGTTGTCCCTGGAATAGATGCTGTCGCCGCCGCAAGCCGGGCAGCGCACCACGCGATAGGGGGTGGTCGATTCGTCCATGACGCTTGGAGCTAGGAACAGAGCGTGAGTTCGAATTGCGAGTTGTCGTTGCTCGCCTGCAGCCGGTCGGCCGCTTCCTGCCGCATGAGCCGGACGGACACCATCAAACGATTGCCGCTGATCTCCGGGATGAGGCCCAGCGAAGGGTCCAGCCGCAGCCTCAGCAACTGGAAGGTGCGCCCCTGCGGCAGGTTCTGCTGCAGCTGGCCGTGGTTCGCGACGACCTTCTGCGGCGTGCCGGATTCGCGCAGCATCTTGAGCAGCATGTGGATGGATTCCGCCAGCGGCGCCAGCGTGGACGCCCACCGTTCCAGGTCCCGCTGGCGGTCGCGCGCGGTATGGTGCTGCCAGGCGTAATAGGACGGCAGGTCGAATTCGCAGGTGCCGCCGGGGATCCCCACGCGGCTGCGGATGCTCATGAGCCAGTCGTTCTCCGTGAGCGACTGGCCGGCCTTGCCGGGCAGGTTGTTCAGCGTGGTGAAGCAGGCGTCCAGCTTGCCGATAACTTCGTCGAGCACCGACTCGGCGATGGCAGGGTTGCCGCGGTAGCCGTTGAGAACCAGCTTCTGCTTGTCCAGGTCCTTCATCACGTCGGACTTCAGGTCCGCGCGGGCCGCCACGTCCATCACCTCGAAGATGGTGGCCAGGGCGTAGTGGTGGTCGATCGGGTGCTCGCGCGGCACCAGCTCACCGAGCCGGCGAAACAGGTGTTCGAGGCGCAGATAGGTGCGGATGCGTTCGTTGAATGGGTATTCGTAAAGAATCACGCTGACCGGGCCCTACATACAGCAGCAAAGCGGCCAATCATAGCCCGAAGCGCCGGGCGGCCTGTACCACTTCGTGTCGCAATTCGTCGAGGGCCAGGCCCTCGTTGCAGATGACGATGTCCGCGGCCGCAAGCCGCAGCGCGCGAGGCGCCTGCGCCGCGATGATCGCCTCGACTTCGGCGGGCTTCAGGCCGCTGCGTGCAACGACCCGTGCCACTTGCGTTTCGGGCGAACAATCGACGACCAGCACCCGGTCTACCTGCGAGCGCCAGCGGCCCGATTCGACCAGCAGCGGGATGTCGAAGACGATGCACTTCGCGCCCGAGGCGAGCGCGGCCTCGACCTGCCGCGCGCTCTCCGCGCCCACGAGCGGGTGGATGATGTCCTCGAGCTGCTTGCGCGCGAGCGGGTCGCGGTAGGCGTGTTCGCGCATGAGGGCGCGATCGAGCGCGCCCTGTGCATCGATGAAGTGCGCGCCGAAGCGCTGCGCGATGGCGGCGATGGCCGCGCCCTGCGGCGCCGTCGTCGCGCGTGAGATCGCGTCGGCGTCGACGACCGCCGCACCCGCCTGCGCGAGCATGGCGAGCACTGTGCTCTTTCCGCTGCCGATGCCGCCCGTGAGGCCGACGCGCAGCGCGGCCACCTACAGCCCCACCACCTCGAGGATGGACGCCGGCCCGAAGATCATCGCCGTGAGGCCCGCACCGGCGAGGAAAGGCCCGAAGGGGACATAGCCCCCTTCGCGGAGGCTGGAGCTCATCTTCATGGCGATGCCGACCACGGCGCCGATGACGGATGCCATCAGGATGATGGGGACCAGCGCCTGCCAGCCGAACCAGGCGCCCAGCGCGGCGAAGAGCTTGAAGTCGCCGTAGCCCATGCCTTCCTTGCCGGTGAGCAGCTTGAAGCCCTTGTAGATCAGCCACAGGGACATATAGCCCGCGATCGCGCCCCACAAAGCATCGGTGAGGCGCAGGTTGTTCCAGCGCAGGGCCGCCACGATGAGGCCGGCCCAGACGAGGGGCAGGGTGATGTCGTCGGGCAGCAGGGTGGTGTCCCAGTCGATCATCGCCAGCGCGACGATCGCCGCGGAAAATCCGCACCATGCAAGCGCATGCGGCGTGACGCCGCCCGTGTAGATGCAGAAGAAGAACAGCGCGCCGGTGGCGAGTTCCACCAGCGGGTAGCGAATGCCGATCGGCGCGGCGCAGGAGGAACACTTGCCCCGCAGCGCCAGGTAGCTCACCACGGGGATGTTCTCGTACCAGCGGATCATGTGCCCGCACTGGCGGCAGCGCGATCGCGGCCGCGCCAGGGTGAGCTCCGGCTGCGGCTCCAGCGGCGTGCCGGAGAGCTCCGCGCACTCCTGGTCCCACTGGCGCTCCAGGATCTTCGGGAACCGGTAGATCACCACGTTGAGGAAGCTGCCCACGAGCAGGCCGAAAACGCCGCCCAGCGCGGCATCGAACACCGGGGAGATCAACATCAAACGACCTGGCCGAGCTTGAAGATGGGAAGGTACATCGACACCACGATGCCGCCGATGAGGCCGCCCAGGAACACGATGATGATGGGCTCCATCAGGCTGGAGAGGCCTTCGACCATGTCGTCCACTTCGGCTTCGAAGAAGTCCGCGGCCTTGCCGAGCATGTGGTCCAGCGCGCCGGATTCCTCGCCGATCGCGCACATCTGCAGCACCATGGTCGGGAAGACGCCGGCGTTGGTCATGGCGGCGGTGAGGCTGGTGCCGGTGGAGACTTCCGTCTGGATCTTCTCGGTCGCGGTCTGGAACACGTAGTTGCCGGAGGCACCGCCCACGGAGTCGAGCGCCTCGACCAGCGGCACGCCGGCCGCGAACATGGTCGCCAGCGTCCGCGTCCAGCGGGCGATCACCGATTTGTAGACCAGGTCGCCGAAGACGGGAAGCTTGAGCATCAGGCGGTCCATGAAGATCTGGACTTTCTCGTTGCGCTTCCAGGCCTGCATGAAGAAGTAGAGGCCGCCGCCCACGCCGCCGAAGATCAGCCACCAGTACTTGACGAAGAACTCGCTCATGCCGATCACGAAGAGCGTCGGCGCGGGCAGGTCGGCGCCGAAGGAGGTGAACACTTCCTTGAAGGCCGGGATCACGAAGATCATGATCACGGCGACCACGACGAAGGCCACGACCACCACGGAGATCGGGTACATCAGCGCCGACTTGATCTTCGACTTGATGGCCTCGGTCTTTTCCATGTAGACCGCGAGGCGGTCGAGCAGCGATTCGAGAATACCGGCCGCCTCGCCGGCTTCCACCAGGTTGCAGTACAGGTTGTCGAAATACAGCGGGTATTTGCGGAACGCCGCCGACAGCGAGGTGCCGGTTTCGACGTCGGTGCGGATGTCGTTGAGCAGCTTTGCGACGCTGGGGTTGGCGTTGCCGCGGCCCACGATGTCGAAGGCCTGCAGCAAGGGCACGCCGGCCTTCATCATCGTGGCGAGCTGGCGCGTGAAGATCGCGATGTCCTTGGGCTTGATCTTCGCGCCCGAGCGCATGCGGCGCTTCTTGACCTTGGTGGGCGAAATGCCCTGGCGCCGCAGGGCGGCCTGGACCTGGTTCTCGCCGGCCGCGCGCGTCTCGCCGCGCACCTGCTTGCCGTTGCGATCCTTGCCCTCCCATTCGAAGACGAATTCGACGACCTTGGTCGCGGTGGCGGTGGCCATGGCAGCTCCTCTTTCCCTGTTATATCGAAACGGGCCTACGAGACATTCGTGCAGCCCAGCACTTCTTCCAGCGACGTGACGCCCATGCGGACCTTGGACAGGCCGGACTGGCGCAGGCTGCGCACGCCTTCCAGTTCCGCCTGCCGGGCGATCTCGGGCGCATTGCCGTCGGCCAGGATGATGCGCTGGATGTCTTCGCTGATCGGCATCACCTGGTAGATGCCGACGCGGCCCTTGTAGCCGTTGTTGCACATCGAGCAGCCCACCGGACGGTAGGGCGTCCAGGTGCCGTCGACGTCCTCTTCCTTGAAGCCGGCCTCCAGCAGGGTTTCATGCGGGATGTCGGCCGGCGCCTTGCAGTTGGGGCACAGGCGCCGCGCGAGGCGCTGCGCGGTGATGAGGATCACGCTGGAGGCGATGTTGAAGGGCGCGATGCCCATGTTGCGCATCCGCGTGAGCGTCGTGGGCGCGTCGTTCGTGTGCAGCGTGGACAGCACCATGTGGCCCGTTTGCGCGGCCTTGATCGCGATGTCCGCCGTTTCCAGGTCGCGGATTTCGCCGACCATGATCACGTCCGGGTCTTGGCGCAGGAAGGACTTGAGGGCGGCGGCGAAGGTGAGGCCGGCCTTGTCGTTCACGTTGACCTGGTTCACGCCCGGCATGTTGATTTCGGACGGGTCCTCGGCCGTGGAGATGTTGATGCCCGGCTTGTTCAGGATGTTCAGGCAGGTGTAGAGCGACACCGTCTTGCCCGAACCCGTGGGGCCCGTCACCAGCACCATGCCGTAGGGACGCTGCACCGCGTCGAGCAGGCGCTTTTTCTCGTCGGCTTCGTAGCCGAGCGCATCGATGCCCAGCTTGGCGCTGCTCGGGTCCAGGATACGGATCACGATCTTTTCGCCGAAGAGGGTGGGCAGCGTGCTCACGCGGAAGTCGATCACGCGGTCCGGGCCGACCTTCAGCTTCATCTTGCCGTCCTGCGGCACGCGCTTTTCGGAGATGTCCATCTTGGAGATCACCTTGATGCGCGAGGCGAGCTTGTCCTTGATGGCGATGGGCGGCGATGCGATCTCGCGCAGTTCGCCGTCGATGCGGAAGCGGACGCGGTAGGTGCTCTCGTAGGGCTCGAAGTGCAGGTCGGACGCGCGCATCGTGAAGGCGTCCAGCAGCATCTTGTGCAGGAACTTGACGACGGGGGCGTCTTCGACCTCGGAGGTGGCGGCGTCGTCGTCGGCGCTCGGCGTCTCCATCGTCGATTCGTCGAACTCGAAGTCGTCGCCGATGATGCTGTCCATCGCCTCGGTGGCGGTGGTCGCATTGGCCTCGACCATCTTCGAGAGCTTGTCGTACTCCGAAATGATCCAGTCGACGCCCATCTGCGTGGCGAACTTGATCTTCTCGGCGGCCTGCTGGTCGGACGGGTCGGCCGTGGCGACGATCAGGCGGTTGTTGCGTTTGCTGAGCACCACCACGCGGAACGCCTGGCAGATCTTGGTGTCGAGCAAGCCCTTAGGCAGGCGCTGGACGTCGATCGCGTCCAGGTCCAGCAGCGGGGCGCCGAAGGAGGCCGACATCGTGTGGGCGAGGTCGGCGGCCGAGACGGAGCCGGATCCCGTGAGTTCGGCAATGAAGCTGGTGCGGTTGGCTGCTGCCTTGCGGGAGATGTCCTCGGCGGACTTCTGGCCGAGCTTGCCGGCGGAAATCAGCGCGCGCGCGAGCCCGGGAAGGCCCAGAGTGGGTGCTTCGACTGGAACGGAATCGACTGCGGCCATGGAGCGGATGTATCGGATGGAAACAAGGGCGGCCTGCTCATGCACGGCAAACCGGAGTCGATCATCGCTGATTGGCTTGGCCCTGTAAATCGCCGCCCGCCCAAGCTGCGCAGGACAGTGGGGCGGATGTCACGGTGAAGGGACAAACTGGTCGGGGTGAGAGGATTCGAACCTCCGGCCTCTACGTCCCGAACGTAGCGCTCTACCAGGCTAAGCTACACCCCGATTGCGGCCCGGGCCGGCGCGCTGAATGTTCAGTGGCGGCCTTGCTGCAGTTAAGCCCACGATTGTAGCAAACCCACCGAGGTGTCAGCTGCGGCGATCGAGGAGCTGCGCCGCCAGTTCGAGCAGCCCTCGCGAATACGGGTTGTCCGGGAGCTGCTTTGCCGCGTCGACCGCGCGCTGCGCCTCCGACGCGGCGGCGGCGCGCGTCACCTCCAGCGCGCCCGTCCGCTTGACGATGTCGATGATCCGTTCCAGGTGTTCCGCCCCACCTGTCTGGACCGCATCGCGGATCAACTGGCGCTCCTCTTCGCTGCCCCTGCGCATCGCGGCGATCAGCGGCAGTGTCGCCTTGCCCTCGCGCAGGTCGTCGCCCAGGTTCTTGCCCATTTCGCCGGCGTCGCCGTCGTAGTCGAGCACGTCGTCGATCACCTGGAATGCGGTGCCCAGCGCCTGGCCGTAATCCGCGCATGCCTGCTCCAGCGCCGGGGGCGCCCCCGCCAGGACCGCCCCCAGGCGGGCGCTGGCCTCGAACAGCTTGGCCGTCTTCGAGCGGATCACGCGCAGGTACGCCTCCTCGTCGAGGGAGGGGTCGTGCATGTTCATGAGCTGCAGGACTTCACCTTCGGCTATCACGTTGGTGGCGTCGGCGAGGATTTCCATGATCCGCATCCGTCCCGCGTCCAGCATCATCTGGAAGGCGCGCGAGTAGAGGAAGTCGCCGACCAACACGCTGGCCGGGTTGCCGAAGCTTTCGTTGGCAGTCGCGCGACCGCGGCGCAGCGTCGATTCGTCCACCACGTCGTCGTGCAGGAGTGTGGCGGTGTGGATGAATTCCACCACGGCAGCCAGGTTGAAGCGCTGCGCATCGTGCAAGCCGAGTGCGCCGCAAACCAGCAGCAGCAGGGCCGGCCGCAGCCGCTTGCCCCCGGCGGAGATGATGTAACGGGAGACCTCGCCGACCAGGGGAACCGCCGAATCCAGCCGCCGGGCGATCACGGCGTCGACCTCCCGCATGTCGTCGGCGATCAGGGCGAGTACGGAGGCGGTGCTGGAAGAGGAGGCGGTCAAGGCGAGAGGGTGTTTTGGGCGATTATAGGAACCGCGCCCCGCTGTCCGAGCGGCCCCGGCGGCCCGCTTGTGAGCGACCACCAACTATGCTATGATCGTGGGCTCTGCGGAAATCCGTCCGTGGAGACTCCATTTCAAGAGGTCAACATGTACGCGGTCATAAAAACCGGTGGCAAGCAGTATCGCGTTGCTTCCGGCGAAAAAATTAAAGTAGAACAGATTGCTGCGGACGTAGGCCAGGAAATCGTGATCGACCAGGTCCTGGCTGTCGGCGACGGCAGCGGACTCAAGGTCGGCACACCCCTGGTGTCCGGCGCGACTGTCATTGCCACGGTCGTGGCACACGGCAAGCACGACAAGGTTCGCATCTTCAAGATGCGCCGTCGCAAGCACTATCAGAAACGCCAGGGCCATCGCCAGCAGTTCACCGAACTGCAAATCGGCGCGATCGCCGGCTAACTCGGAGCAATTCGAAATGGCACAGAAAAAAGGCGGCGGCTCTACGCGAAACGGGCGGGATTCCCAGCCCAAGATGCTCGGCGTGAAGGCTTTCGGTGGTGAACTGATCACCGCCGGCTCCATCATCGTGCGCCAGCGCGGCACCAAGTTCCATCCCGGCACCAACGTCGGCCTGGGCAAGGACCACACCCTCTTCGCCCTGGTGGACGGCCACGTGTCGTTCGCGGTGAAGGGTTCCCTGAACAAGCAGACCGTGAGCGTCCTCCCGGCGTAAGCGATCAGGCTTTCAGCACGAAGGCCCTGCGTTCCCGCGCAGGGCCTTTTTGTTGGCGCTCACTAGAATCGAACCATCATGAAATTCGTCGACGAGGCCTATATCGACATCGCCGCGGGCGACGGCGGGAACGGCTGCGTCTCGTTTCGCCATGAGAAGTACAAGGAATTCGGCGGCCCGAACGGCGGCGACGGCGGCCGGGGCGGCCATGTGTTCGCGCTTGCCGACCCGAACCTCAACACGCTGGTGGACTTCCGCTTTTCGCGCCGCCACGAGGCCAGGCGCGGTGAGCACGGCATGGGGTCGGACATGTTCGGGGCCGCGGGCGACGACATCGTCCTGAAGATGCCGGTCGGCACGATCATCACGGATGCCGAAACGGGCGAGGTGCTGTTCGAACTGCTGAAGCCCGGCGAGCTCATCACGATCGCCAAGGGCGGCGACGGCGGCTTCGGCAACATGCGCTTCAAGAGTTCGATCAACCGCGCGCCGCGGCAGAAGACGCCCGGCTGGCCCGGGGAGAAGCGCCACCTGAAGCTGGAGCTCAAGGTGCTGGCGGACGTCGGCCTGCTCGGCCTGCCCAATGCGGGCAAGTCGACGCTGATTACTGCGGTGTCGAACGCGCGTCCGCGCATCGCCGACTATCCCTTCACCACGCTGCACCCGAACCTCGGCGTCGTGCGCGTCGGCCCGGAGCAAAGCTTCGTCATCGCCGACCTGCCGGGCCTCATCGAGGGCGCGTCGGAAGGCGCCGGACTCGGGCACCAGTTCCTCCGGCACCTGCAGCGCACGCGCCTGCTCCTGCACATCGTCGACCTGGCGCCCTTCGACGGCGCCGATCCGGTGGCGCAGGCCAAGGCGATTGCCGGCGAACTGAAGAAGTATGACCCGGCCCTTTACGACAAGCCGCGCTGGCTCGTCCTGAACAAGCTGGACATGCTGTCCCCCGAGGAGCGCGAGGTGCGCGTGAAGGATTTCGTGAAGAAGTTCAAGCACAAGGGCCCGGTCTTCCAGATTTCCGCGCTCACGCATGAGGGCACACAGGAGCTGATCAAGGCCGTCTACCAGCACATCAAGGCGCAGCAGGTGGCCGAGCAGCCTTCCGAATACGTGGACCCGCGCTTTGCGGGCGGCGACGAGGCATGAGCACCGCGGTGCTGGCCGCCGCGCGGCGCATCGTAGTCAAGGTCGGCTCCAGCCTCGTCACGAACGAGGGCAGGGGCCTCGACGAAGGCGCCATCGGCGAATGGTGCCGCCAGCTCGCGGCGCTCGCGCGCGATGGGCGCGAGGTGATCATGGTGTCCAGCGGCGCGATCGCCGAGGGGATGAAGCGCCTGGGCTGGGCGACGCGCCCGCACGGTCTCAACGAACTCCAGGCCGCGGCCGCCGTGGGCCAGATGGGCCTCGCGCAGATGTACGAGACCAAGCTGCGCGAGAGCGGCATGGGCTCGGCCCAGGTGCTGCTCACGCATGCGGACCTGGCGGACCGGGAACGCTACCTCAATGCGCGGTCCACGCTGCTCACGCTGTTGCGGCTCGGGGTCGTGCCCGTCATCAACGAAAACGACACGGTGGTGAACGACGAAATCAAGTTCGGCGACAACGACACGCTCGGTGCGCTCGTCGCGAACCTCGTGGAGGCCGATGCCCTCGTGATCCTCACGGACCAGAAGGGGCTGTACAGCGCGGACCCGCGCAAGGATCCTTCCGCGACATTCGTGCACGAAGCACGCGCCGGTGACGCGGCCCTGGAAGCCATGGCGGGTGGCGCGGGCTCGAGCCTGGGACGTGGCGGGATGATCACGAAAATCCTCGCCGCCAAGCGCGCGGCGGGCTCGGGGGCTTCCACTGTCATCGCCTGGGGACGCGAGCCCGATTGCCTGCTGCGCCTCTCCCGCGGGGAAGCGATCGGCACCCTGCTCGTCGCGCCCACGCAGAAGAGCCAGGCGCGCAAACGCTGGATCGCCGACCATCTGCAACTGCGCGGGGCCGTCACGGTGGACGAAGGCGCGGCCTCCAAGGTGCGCGCGGAGGGCAAGAGCCTGCTGCCGATCGGCATGACGGCCGTCGACGGCGATTTCTCGCGCGGAGACGTCATCGCCGTGCGCGATGCGGAGGGTGTGGAATTCGCGCGGGGTCTCGCCAACTATTCGAGCGGGGAAGCGCGGCAGATCTGCCGCAAGCCCTCGGGCGAGATCGAAAAGCTGCTCGGCTACGCGGCCGAGCCGGAAATGATCCACCGCACGAATCTCGTCGTGACCCGCTGAATTTTTTCAGGGCTGCTCGAAGCGCCTGTCCGCCGGACGGCGCAGGTCCCGAAGGATCGCCGATGCGGTCTGGTTCGTGCCGTGTCCGATGCATGCGCCGGTGCGCGCGATGGCCAGGCTGTGCGCCGACACATGGGTCTCGTGCAGCGACTTCCACTGCGCGTCCTTCGCGATCACCCACCCGCTGCCCGGGTTGTGCCGCGCGTAGACCTTGAATTCCCCCGTGTTGCAGCGGATGCCTTCGTAGAGTCCGTTCACCGCGCCGCTCGCGCTGGTCGCGACGACGACATAACGCACGATGCCGTCCGCGCCGATCGACACCGAAGCCGGCGCCACACCGAAGCGCAGCAAGGACCGAGGCATCTCGAGGGGGATGGCGCCGTCCACGACCAGGGCGCCGGGCGGCGGCGCCTCGACCTCTTTCCAGTCGGGGTCGACCGGGTTGAGCTGCGCGTGGGAGGCGAGGGCGCAGGCGGTGAGCGCCAGCGCGACGAGGCTACGGCGCATGCTTGCCTTCCAGGGGCTGGTGCAGCCCGGCTTGCGGATCGGGTTCGAAGGTGGCGCCCGGCGGCAGTTCCATTCCGGCGCCCGGCATCGCCTCGGCGACGCCGCCTTCGTGGTCGCGCGCGCGCATGCCGCTGCGCAGGTAGCGGTTGCGGTGGTCGTGCCGGGGCAGGAAGCGCGCGAGCTCGGTGAGCGCCATCTCGTAGACGCCGCGCTTGAACTCGACGACGACGTCCAGCGGCACCCAGTAGTCGTTCCAGCGCCAGGCGTCGAATTCCGGATGGTTTGTCGCGCGCAGGTTCAGGTTCCAGTCCTGCCCCGTGAGTTGCAGGAGGTACCAGATCTGCTTCTGGCCCTTGTAATGCCCTCGCGCATCCCGCCGTATGTACCGGTCGGGCACCTCATAGCGCAACCAGTCGCGGGTTCGGGCAATGATGCGCACATGCTCAGGCTGCAGTCCCACCTCTTCGTGCAATTCCCGGAACATGGCCTGCTCGGGTGTCTCGCCCCGGTCGATGCCGCCTTGCGGAAACTGCCAGCTGTGGGTGCGTATGCGCTTGCCCCAGAACACCTGGTTTTTCTGGTTGAGCAGGATGATGCCGACGTTCGGCCGAAAGCCGTCCCGGTCAAGCATAATCAAACCCCAAATTTTTAAACTGAGTTCATTATGCACGGCGCCCGCGCGCCGGCAAGCGAACCAGGCGGCGCACAGCCCGCGCAGGACCGCATGAAAGCCTCCCAGTTCCTCATCTCCACCCTCAAGGAAGCTCCCTCGGACGCCGAGGTCGTCAGCCACCAGCTCATGATGCGGGCGGGCATGATCAAGAAGCTCGGCGCCGGCATCTACTCCTGGATGCCCATGGGCCTGCGGGTGGTCCGCAAGGTCGAAGCCATCGTCCGGGAGGAGATGAACCGCGCCGGAGCCGTGGAACTCCTGATGCCGGTCGTGCAGCCGGCCGAGTTCTGGCAGGAAACCGGGCGCTGGGACAAGATGGGCCCCGAGCTGATGCGCGTGAAGGACCGCCACGAGCGCGACTTCATCATCCAGCCGACCAGTGAGGAAGTGGTCACCGACATCGCGCGCCAGGAACTGCGCAGCTACAAGCAGCTGCCGAAGAACCTGTACCACATCCAGACCAAATTCCGCGACGAGCGCCGCCCCCGGTTCGGCGTGATGCGCAGCCGCGAATTCATCATGAAGGACGCGTACAGCTTCGACCGCGACGAGGCCGCGGCCAAGGCGAGCTATCAGGTGATGGCCAAGGCCTACCGTGCAATCTTCGACCGCTTCGGCCTGCGCTACCGCGCGGTGGCCGCGGACAGCGGCGCCATCGGCGGCGACCTCTCCGAGGAATTCCAGGTGATCGCCGCAACCGGCGAGGACGCCATCGTCTATTCCGAGGGCAGCAGCTACGCGGCCAACATGGAAAAGGCGGAGGCGCTCGCGCCGCAGGGCCCGCGTCCCGCGCCCGCGCAGGCCATAGCGAAAACGCCGACGCCCGGCAAGAGCACCTGCGCCGACGTCGCGGACCTGCTGAAGGTCCCACTTGCAACGACGGTGAAATCGCTGGTGCTCGCGACCGACCAAGCGAACGACAAGGGCGAAATCGTGAAGACGCAGGTCTGGCTGCTGCTCGTGCGCGGCGACCACGACCTGAACGAAATCAAGGCCGGCAAGGTGCCGGGGCTGGATGCCACGTTCCGCTTCGCCACGGTCGGCGAGATCGTCGACCACTTCGGCACCAAGCCCGGCTACCTCGGCCCCATTGGCCTGAAAAAGCCGGTGAAGATCGTCGCCGACCGCGAAGTCGCCCTGATGGCCGACTGGATCTGCGGCGCGAACGAAGAAGGCTTCCACTTCACCGGCGTCAACTGGGGGCGTGACCTCCCGGAGCCGGACGCGGTGGCGGACCTGCGCAACGTGGTCGCGGGCGACATGTCGCCCGACGGCAGCGGTTTGCTCGCCATCGAACGCGGCATCGAGATCGGCCACATTTTCTTCCTGGGCACCAAGTACAGCGCGCCGATGAAGGCGAGCTTCCTCGACGAATCCGGCAAGCCCCAGCTGATGCAGATGGGCTGCTACGGCATCGGCATCACGCGCCTGCCCGCCGCCGCCATCGAGCAGAACAACGACGAGCGCGGGATCATCTGGCCCGACGCGCTGGCGCCTTTCACCGTGGTGGTGTGCCCGATCGGCATGGACCGCAGCGCGGACGTGAAGGCGGCCGCGGAAAGGCTGCACGACGATTTGCAGGCCGCGGGCATCGACGTGATGCTCGACGACCGTGGCGAACGCCCCGGCGCCATGTTCGCGGACTGGGAGTTGATCGGCGTGCCGCATCGCGTCGTGATTTCCGATCGCGGCCTGAAGGAAGGCCAACTGGAGTACCAGCACCGCCGCGATGCGCAGGCGACCAAGGTGCCGGCCGGCGAAGTGGCGAGCTTCGTCAAGTCCCGGCTCGCGTCGTGAGCGGCCGGCGCGGCGCGGTCGTCGCGATCGCCGCCGGTCTCGGTCTTCCCTTGCTTCCGCGGTTCGCCTTCGCGGGCGGCCAGGTCGAGGAACCCCTCGCCGATTCAGTGCGCACAGCGCTCAGCTCCGCGGTGGCCAACTCGGCGCCCCCTGTTCCGGAATTCCGGGACATCGAATCGCGCCTCGCCTACCTGCGGTGGCTGGGCGCGATGAGCACGCGGCTGCGCAAGCGCAAGGCCGAATGGCTGGAGCGCAAGGAATTCCTGCAGACCATCTGGTATGAGAGCAAGCGCGCCGGCCTCGACACGGGGCTCGTGCTCGGGCTGGTCCAGGTGGAAAGCAACTTCCGCAAGTTCGCGGTCAGCAGCGTGGGGGCGCGCGGCTACATGCAGGTCATGCCCTTCTGGACGCGCGTGATCGGCGACGGAGACGCGGGCAAGCTGTTCCACATGCAGACCAACCTGCGCTTCGGCTGCGTGATCCTGCGCCACTACATCGACCGGGAGCGCGGCGACCTGTTCATGGCGCTGGGCCGCTACAACGGCAGCCGCGGCAAGCCGCAATACCCCAACGCGGTGTTCGCCGCGAGCAAGGGCTGGGACTGGCACGACCTGCCCGCGCAGGAGCGCCCCATGGACCCGACGCGCCCCGACAAGCTTCCCAACGGGCCGAATTAGCCCTATTGCAGGAAGCCGACCTTCGTGCGCGAACCGCCGCACTTCGGCAGGTCCTGCATCCCGATTTCGCCGCGCGCATCCAGTCGCGCATTGCCGAAGCCCGTCATCAGCGCACGCCGCATGTCGCGCGGCGCGAGCTCGGCGAGTGCGTCCAGCACGTCGTCGCGCGGTTCGGGTTCGAAGTGCTGGCCCCAGCCGTGATCGCCGCGGATGGAGGTGTAGAGGTTTCGCGCGATCAGCCGCGCAGCCTCGTGCGTCGGCGCCTCGATCTGGAAGACGTTCATGCGGTTGAGGATCGGCTCCGGGATGCAGCGCTCGTCGTTCGCCGTCATGATCCAGATGACCTGGCTCGCATCGATCGCCACTTCGGCGAATTCGTCCATGAAGGCGCCCGCCGTGTCGTGCTCCAGGAGGCTGTAGAGCGATCCGAGCGGGTCGTATTGCGCGTCCGCCGCGGCCTTGTCGATCTCGTCGACGACCAGCACCGGGTTGGCGTATTGACCATCGACCAGCGCCTCGAACACCTTGCCGGGCTTCGCGCCCTTCCACTGCGACGAGGCGCCGGAAAGCAGCCAGCCGGCCGTCATCGAGCTCATGGGAACGAGGTTCATGCCGGTGCCGAGCAATTCGGCGAGCTTGCGCGCGAAATGCGTCTTGCCGATACCGGGCGGACCGAGCAGGAGCATCGGCGTCACCTCCAGCCCGTCGCGGCAATCCTGTGACAGGGCCACGTGGCGCTTCACGTCGTCAAGCGCGTCCGTGAAATTCGGGAGTTGTTCGTAGAGGGCAGCCATGTCGGGCACGCCGCTCGGCTTGACCTGGAAGCGCTCGGGACCGCGTTCCAGCATGCGTTCATAGGTGGTGCGCAGGCTCTCGTGTTCGCGTTGCGGCAGCTTGGCGAGTTTTCGCTCCACCTCGTGCGGGCGGAAGACGTTGCGAAGGTTCGCGACCGGCAGCTGGAACCCGGAGGCTCCGTGCGGAACGAGGCTGTGTGAAGACATCGACACTCCTTGGCGGCTTGCTGATGGAACGGCTTGCTGACGATTCCAGCATAAGCCGTGCCACAGTTCAATGCCCGGAGGCCGCAGGCGATTTCCTGCGTCAGCAATAAGCCCGCGCGGGCGTCAGCTTTGCGTCGCGCCGAGCACCTGCTGCAGCTCGCCGCTCTGGTACATCTCCATCATGATGTCCGAGCCGCCGATGAATTCGCCCTTGACGTACAGCTGGGGAATGGTCGGCCAGTTGCTGTATTCCTTGATGCCCTGGCGGATTTCGTCGTCTTCCAGGACGTTGACGGTCGTGACCGCTTTCGGGTCGACGCCGCAGGCCTTGAGGATCTGGATCGCCCGGCCGGAAAAGCCGCATTGCGGGAAGCTCGCGTTGCCCTTCATGAACAGCAGCACGTCGCTGCCCTTGACGAGTTGGTCGATACGTTGCTGGGGATCGCTCATGGGTAAAACTCCTTGCAGGCCGGTGCCTGAATCATTGGGGTGGATTATCCCAGTTCAAGCCACTTTCCGCCGGAGCAGCGCTCGATGCCCGCGAGGTCGCGCCGGCTTGCGACGGAACCGAAGCCCGCCGCTTCCAGCAGCCCACGAACCGTGGCCGCCTGGTCGTAGCCATGCTCCAGCAACAGCCAGCCACCCGGCGCGAGCCGGGACGGCGCCTGCCGGACGATGGCGCGGCAGTCGGCAAGGCCGTCTTCGCCCGCCGCCAGGGCGGACATGGGCTCATGGGCCAGGGCGGCCAGGTGCGGGTCGCCCTCGCGGACATAGGGGGGATTGCTCAGGATCAGCTCGTAGGGCCCGCTCGCCCCATCGAGCCAGGACGCCTGCCGGAACGACACGTCCAGGCCCAGGGCGCGGGCGTTGGAGGTGGCGACTTCCAGGGCGCCCGGGCTGAGGTCGACGGCCTCCACTTGCGCCCCGGGCCGGCCGTGCTTGATCGCCAGTGCAATGGCGCCGCTTCCGGTGCCCAGGTCGATGACGCGCGAGGCACCATCCATGGGCAGCAGGTCGAGCGCCCACTCGACCAGCGTCTCGGTGTCCGGCCGCGGGACGAGTACGCGGGCATCGACACGCAAGGCCAGGCCGAAGAACTCCTTGCGGCCGGTCAGGTAGGCCACGGGTTCTCCCGCCAACCGGCGCCTGCACAGGGCGAGGAAGGCGGCGAGAACCGCCGGGTCCACCGTGTCCGTGTCGTGCGCCAACAGCCAGGCGCGATCGCGCTCGGGGCGCCCGAGCACGTGCAGCAACAGCACCTGCGCGTCGAGCCGCGCGAGCCCCAGGCTGCCGGCCTGCGCGAGCGCCGCGGCGATGTTCACGCGCGGCCGCCCGGGCCGATCTCCAGCTCTTCGAGCTGTTCGGCCTTGCGCGCCAGCAGCAGCGCGGCGATGACTTCGTCGAGGTCGCCTTCCATGATGAACTGCAGCTTGTAGAGCGTCAGGTTGATCCGGTGGTCGGTCAGGCGCCCCTGCGGGAAGTTGTAGGTGCGGATGCGGTCGCTGCGGTCGCCGCTGCCGATGAGGCCCTTGCGCGTGGCGGCTTCCTTGGCCGCACGCTCGCTGCGCTCCTTCTCCTTGATCCGCGCGGCGAGCACCTGCATGGCCTTGGCCTTGTTGCGGTGCTGCGAGCGGTCGTCCTGGCATTCCGCCACGATGCCCGTCGGCAAGTGGGTGATGCGAACCGCCGAATCGGTCTTGTTGATGTGCTGCCCGCCCGCGCCGCTCGCGCGATAGGTGTCGATGCGCAGGTCCGCCGGGTTGATCTGCACGGCCTGCGCTTCGTCGGGCTCGGGCAGTGCGGCGACCGTACAGGCGCTGGTGTGGATGCGCCCCTGCGTCTCCGTCGCGGGCACGCGCTGGACGCGATGGCCGCCCGATTCGAACTTGAGCTTTCCATACACGCCGTCGCCCACGACGCGGATCACGACTTCCTTGAAGCCGCCGACCTCGCCCTCGCTTTCGCTCACGATCTCCGTGCGCCAGCCCTGGCGCTCGGCGTAGCGCGTGTACATGCGCAGCAGGTCGCCGGCGAAGAGGGCGGATTCGTCGCCACCCGTGCCCGCGCGGATTTCCAGGAAGGTGTTGCGCACGTCGTCCGGGTCCTTGGGCAGCAGGAGCCGCTGCAGCTCGTCCTCGAGCGCGGGGAGGCTCGCTTCGAGCGACGCGATTTCCTCGCGGGCCATCTCGGCCATCTCGGGGTCGTCGGCCATCTCGCGCGCCTGCGAGAGCGCGCTTTCGTCGTGCAGGAATTTTTCGAAGACGGCGGCGACTTCGCTGACTTCGGCGTGTTCGCGCGTGAGTGCCCGGTAGCGCTCCATGTCCTGCACGACTTCGGGCTGCTGCAGGAAGAAGTCGAGTTCCTTCAGGCGGATGGGGTAGCGCTCTAGTTGCTGGCGGAGGTAGGTTTTCACTGGCGGGTGCGGTGCGAGAGGTCCTTTTGAACGCAGAGGACGCGAAGGTTACGCAGAGAACGCAGAGCAAGACAAAAGGAGAATTGGTTTTCTCTGCGCCCTCTGCGAATCCTTTGCGTCCTCTGCGTTCAAAAATACAGAGGCGCGCCATCAGTGCAAGCGCAGCTAACGCTCTTTGCGCAGGAAGAAGTGCTGGATCGCGGACGTCGCCCGTTCGCGTGACGCGGCGTCGCCGGCATGCAGCTCCGCCATCGCGCCGTGCAGCATCTTCTGCGTAAGGCCCTTCGACATGGCCTCGAGCACGGCATCGACGTTTTCGCCGCGCGCGATCAGCTTGCGGGCACGCGCGAGTTCCAGCGCGCGCCATTCGTCGGCCTGCGCGTTGAGCTGCTGGATCAGCGGGACGCTGCCGCGCTGGTCCATCCAGTGCAGGAAGCTCTGCACGCCGGCGTCGATGATGGCCTCGGCCTGCGCGACGGCCGCCTGGCGATGGGCCTGGCCGGTCTGCACGACCCCGGCGAGATCGTCGACCGTGTACAGGTACACGTCCTCGAGATCTTTGACCTCCGGCTCGATGTCGCGCGGGACGGCCAGGTCGACCATGAACATCGGGCGATGCTTGCGCGCCTTCAGCGCACGCTCGACGGCGCCCAGCCCGATGATGGGCAGGGTGCTGGCAGTGGAGCTGATCACGGCGTCGAATTCATGCAGGCGAGAGGGCAGGTCCGCCAGGCGCATCACCTCGCCGCCGAAACGCGTGGCCAATCGCTCGCCGCGCTCCAGCGTGCGGTTGGCGATGGCGATGCCTTTCGGGTTGCGCGCGGCGAAGTGCGTGGCGGCCAGCTCGATCATCTCGCCGGCGCCGACGAAGAGCACGCGGATCTTGCCGAGGTCTTCGAAAAGCTGCGACGCGAGCCGCACGGCGGCGGCCGCCATGCTGATCGAATGGGCGCCCACTTCCGTGGAGCTGCGCACTTCCTTCGCGACAGCGAAGGAGCGCTGGAACAGCTGGTTGAGCGTCGTGCCAAGCGCGCCGGCCTGGTCGGCCACGCGCACCGCGTCCTTCATCTGGCCGAGGATCTGCGCTTCGCCCAGCACCATGGAATCGAGCCCGCTCGCGACGCGGAAGGCGTGCCTGGCGGCGAGCCCGTCGTGCAGGGTGTAGGCATGCGATCGCAGCACCGCCGGGGCGACGCCGCCGGAGTCCGCGAGCCAGTTGATCGTGTGGTCCATGTCCCCCGCGTCGCCCGCGCAATAGATCTCCGTGCGGTTGCAGGTGGACAGGATCGCGGCTTCGGGTTTGCGCGACAGGGAGCCGCGCAGCGCGTGCAGGGTGGGCTCGATCTGGTCGATGGCATAGGCGAAGCGGCCGCGCAAGTCCAGCGGCGCGGTCGTGTGATTGATGCCCAAAGCCCAGACTGCCATGGATGGGATTATAAAATTTGCGGGCAGGCGCAGTGCTTGCGCTGCCTCAAACCCCCCCGAGTTCCCCCCGCATGGGCCCTTTCGACCTCATCCTTCACGCGCTCGGCTTCGTCGCCCCGGCCTTCGCCGTGGGCGCGCTGGTCGCGCTCGCGGCCCGCCTCGTATTGCCGCGCCAGTCCGCGGGTAGCGCCTGGTGGGGCGATGCTGCTATCAATTTTATAGTTGGGGTGGGGGTGCTGGCGGCCGGCCTGTGGTATTTCGGCGTGGACGGGAAGATGGCCAGCTATGCGGCGCTGGTGGCCGCGATCGCGAGCGTGCAGTGGGCGCGAAGCAAGGCCTGGCGCGGCTGAGGCGGAACAATTCCACGCCCGGCCGGCCGCGCCGCGGGCAAAATCACATCCAATGAGCACCACCCAGTCCCAGCAGATCACTCCCCAGTTGCGGCAATGGATCGTCGAGCAGGCGCAGGCCGGGCACGGCGCGGACGCCGTGCTCAAGTCCATGCTCGCATCGGGCTGGAGCGAGGATGTCGCGATCGAGGCGATGGAGACCACGTTGCGTGGCCACCTCGAGCAGCAGGCGGTGCAGAGCGGCCTGCCGCCCGGCGTTCCGGTGCCCGACCCCAAGCTGGACGACTCGCCGCTCTACGTGGATGCCGGGGATCGCCGCGTCTGCATCCTGCAGACGATGGTCGCCCCGCGGGTGGTGGTGTTCGGCGGATTGCTGTCCGACGAGGAGTGCGACGCGCTCATCGAACTCGCCAAGCCGCGCCTGGCCCGCTCGCTCACCGTTTCCATCAAGACCGGCGGCGAGGAGGTCAATGCCGACCGCACCAGCAACGGCATGTTCTTCCAGCGCGGCGAGAACGAGCTGGTGCGGGTCATCGAGTCGCGCATCGCCCGGCTGGTGGACTGGCCCGAAGAAAACGGCGAGGGCCTGCAGGTGCTGCATTACCGGCCCGGGACGGAATACAAGCCGCACTACGACTACTTCGACCCGAACGAGCCGGGCACGCCGACCATCCTCAAGCGCGGCGGCCAGCGGGTCGCCACGATCGTCATGTACCTGGGCGAGCCCGACAAGGGCGGCGGCACGATCTTCCCCGACGTGCACCTGGAAGTCGCGCCCAAGCGGGGCAACGCGGTGTTCTTCAGCTACGAGCGGCCGCATCCTTCGACGAAGACGCTGCACGGCGGCTCCCCCGTGCTGGCCGGAGAAAAGTGGATCGCGACCAAGTGGCTGCGCGAGCGGAAGTTCGAGTGAAGGGCCGCTTGTGAAGGTTACGGCCAACGGGATCGGCATCGAGGTCGAGGACACGGACGCCGACGGCTCGCAGGCCGGGCGGCCGGTGGTGCTGCTCATCATGGGCCTGGGCATGCAGCTCATCGCCTGGCCGCCTGCCTTCGTGCAGGCGCTACAGGACGCGGGCTTTCGCGTGGTCCGCTTCGATAACCGCGACATCGGCCTGTCGCAGCACTTCGACCACCTCGGCGTGCCGAACCTGCTGTGGGAAAGCTTCAAGTTCAAGGTGGGCCTGCCGGTGCGCGCGCCTTACGGCGTGCAGGACATGGCGGACGACACGCTGGGTGTGCTCGATGCGCTCGGCATCGAGACCGCCCACGTCGTGGGCGTGAGCATGGGCGGGATGATCGCGCAGCGCGTCGCGCTGGCCGCGCCCGCGCGCGTGGCGAGCCTCACGAGCATCATGAGTTCGAGCGGCGCGCGCGGTCTGCCGGGTCCGAGCGGCCCGGTGCTTCGCGCCATGCTGTCGCGGCCGCAGGGACAAGGTGAGCAGGCCATCGTGGACCACTACATTCGCCTGTTCCAGGTCATCGGTAGCCCGGCCTACCCGCTGGAAGAGGCTGCGCTGCGCGAGCGCGTGCTGATGGCGACGCGCCGCAGCTTCCACCCTGCGGGCACCATGCGGCAGATGGCGGCGGTCGCGGCGGATGCCCGCCGCGCGGGTGAGCTGTCGCGCATCCGGGCGCGCACGCTCGTGCTGCACGGCAAGGCCGACCCGCTGGTGCCGATCGCCTGCGGCGAAGACACCGCGCGCCGCATCGCCGGTTCGCGCTTCCACGGCATCGACGGCATGGGCCATGACCTGCCCCCCGGCGTGGTGGAGCGCCTGCTGGAGCGGCTGGTGCCGCATCTCGCGGGGCAGGGCGCATGAATACCCCCGAGCAATCGCAGCTGGGCAAGCCTGCGCCTTACGTCGATCGATACGACGCGTCGCTGCTCTTCCCGATCTCGCGCCAGCCCAAGCGCGACGAGCTGGGCCTGCACGGGACGATGCCTTTCTTCGGCGCGGACCTGTGGACCGCGTTCGAACTGAGCTGGCTCACGCCGCGCGGCAAGCCGCAGGTGGCGATCGCGCACGTCACGGTGCCGTGCGAGTCGCCCAACATCGTCGAGAGCAAGTCCTTCAAGCTGTATCTCAACAGCTTCACCAACACCGCGTTCGCGTCCGCGGATGCCGTGCGCGACCGCATCCGCGCCGACATCAGCGAGGCGGTGTGGCGCGGCGCGCCCTCGCAATCGAGCGTGGGCGTGCGCATCCTCACGCCCGAGCTGTTCGACCGTGAGCCAGTGCACGAGCTCGACGGCTTGAGCCTCGACCGACTCGACATCGAATGCACGGAGTACACGCCGGATCCCACGCTGCTCACCGCCGCGTTCGACGAGATGCCGGTGGAAGAAGTGCTCACCAGCAACCTGCTCAAGAGCAATTGCCTCGTCACCGGCCAGCCCGACTGGGGCAGCGTGCAGATCCGCTACAGCGGCCCGCAGATCGACCAGGGGCAGCTCTTGCGCTACCTCGTGAGCTTTCGCAACCACAACGAGTTCCACGAGCAATGCGTGGAGCGCATCTTCGTGGACCTCCGGGAGCGCTGCAAACCGGTGAAGCTTGCGGTGTACGCGCGCTATACGCGGCGCGGGGGGCTGGATATCAACCCGTTCCGCACGAGCCATCCCATCGCGGTGCCGGCGAACGTGCGGACTGCGCGTCAGTAATTTTTGAACGCAGAGGACGCAAAGGTTTCGCAGGGGGCGCGAAGGAAGTCAGCTGTCCTTGAAGGAAGCCAATCCGGGCAGGTCCGGGAACTCACCGGCCCGTTTTTCCTTCATGGCGGTGACCGACTCCCGCACGTGCGCATTGCTCCAGATCGCGCCCTGCACCCAGCCCATCTGCTTGAGCGAGTCGTCCACGGAGTGATCGCGGGTGTAGTGGATCACCTGCTTCGTGCCCCAGATCGCCACCGGCGGCTTGGCGGCGATCTCCCGCGCGCAGGCCATCGCGGCTTCGAGCATCGCGGGCTGCGAATCGAACACCTCGTTCACCAGCCCGTAGCCCAGAGCCTTCTGCGCGCCGAGGCGCCGCCCCGTGTAGGCGAGCTCCTTGACCACGCCCAGCGGGACGAGCTTGGGCAGGCGCTGCAGCGTGCCGACGTCCGCGACCATGCCAATGTTGATCTCCTGGATGCAGAAGAACGCATCGGCCGTCGCATAGCGGATGCAGCAGGCCGTGACCATGTCGACCGCGCCGCCGATGCAGCCGCCGTGGATGGCCGCGATGACCGGGATGCGCATCGTTTCCAGGCGCGTGAAGGTGGACTGCATGTCCGTCAGCAGGTCGTAGATCGCGGCGCGGCCCTCGGGCGTGCGGTCGTCCATGGCGATCGCGCCGCCGAAGGTGGCGAGGTCCATCCCCGCGCTGAAATGCCTGCCGGTCGAGGAGATCACCAGCACCCGCGCGCCGCCTTCGCGGTGCAGCTGCGACAAGGTGTCATCGAGCTCGCGCCAGAAACGCGGGTGCATGGTGTTCATCGCCTCTGGGCGGTTGAGCACGAGATGGGCGACGTGGCCCTCGATCGTCAGCGCGAAGCATTCCATGGCGGTCCTTGCGGTGGGGGATGCGCGCACTGTAGCGCGCCCGGCCGTCAGCTCCGCAGCCAGTCGCAGCGCAGCCTTCGCGCACGGTGCGCCCGCCGGCGCCACTCGACGTACAGGCCGGGAGCGGCCATCGCCACGAAGCAGAAAGGAAGGGTCCAGAACTGCTCCAGCGCGTAGGCCGGGAACCAGCAGACCCAGCCCGCGACCCAGAGCGTCAGCATCGCGTCCCACAACTGGCACTCCAGCGGGTGGTCCATGCGATGCGCGACATGCCACCTCTTGATGCGTTGAAGTTCGTCCAGCGACATGGGATCTCCGTGGGATAGCTGATCTGTAAGTTACGCGTAAGAATCAGGCTAAGTTAGGCGGCGGGTGGCGTCAAGGCCGTCAGCCGACTACCATCCCGGCGGTGAGACGCCGCGCCTTCCTGCTCATCTCCCTCGCATCCGGAGGTATCGCCATGGCTGACCTGCCCACCGTGCAAACGCTGGACGAATCGCTGCGCTGGCTCGACCACCTCGAGCGCGCCAGATCGGTGAGGGCGCTGGGCGCGTGGCCGCTCGGCGCGGTGCTGGAGCACCTCGCGCAAAGCATCGAGATGAGCATGGACGGCTTCCCGCAACCCCGGAGCGCGCTGTTCCAGGGCACGGCGGGGAGCATGGCCTTTTCGTATTTCAAGTGGCGCGGGCGCATGACGCACGGCCTTGCCGAACCCATCCCCGGCGCGCCTGCGCTGGGCGCCGGGGCGGACTGGAAGCCCGGCGCGATCCGCCTGCGCCAGGCGATGAACCGCTTCAACGCCTGGAGCGGCCCGCTCAAGCCGCACTTTGCGTACGGTGCGCTCAGCAAGCCCGATTTCGCGCTCGCGCACAACATGCACATCCGGAACCACCAGGACGAGATCGTGGCCGAGGCGGACGGGCGCTAGAACAGGTCGAGCGTGCCGGCGTACGGCGCCTCCGGTTCCGCGGCCATGGGCGGGACCGGCCTGCCTTCGGCCTCCGGGGAGCCCGCTTTCGCAAGCTTGCCGACACGCACGCCGAGCAGGCGAAGGCGCCGGTCCAGGGGCACGCGCTTGAGGCACAGGCCGGCGGTCTTGCGGATCAATTGGGCGTCGTCGGTGAAGTGGGCGATGGTCTGGTCGCGCGTCGCAATCTTGAAATCGTCGTAACGCAGCTTGATGCCGATCGTCTTGCCGACATAGCCCTTGCGCTTCAGGTCGCTCGCCACCTGCTTGCACAGGTCCGTAAAGATCTCGCCGAGCTCCGCGCGGTCGCGCACCGCATGCAGGTCGCGGTCGAAGGTGGTTTCGCGGCTCATGGACACGGGCTCGCTCTCCGTGACCACGGGCCGGTCGTCGCGGCCCCACGCGGCCTCGTGCATCCAGGCCCCGTAGGATTTGCCGAAGTTGTCGACCAGCCACTGAGGATCCTGCGCGGCGATGTCGCCGATGGTGTGCAGGTGCAGCTTGTGCAGCTTCACCTCCGCCTTGGGCCCGATGCCGTTGATCTTGCGAACGGGGAGCGGCCAGATCTTCGTGGCGATGTCCGCCTCGTACACGATGGAGATGCCGTTGGGTTTGTTGAACTCGCTCGCCATCTTCGCGAGCAGCTTGTTGGGCGCCACGCCGATCGAGCAGGTCAGCTTCGTGGCGTCGAAGATCGCCTTCTGGATCAGGCGCGCGAGCACGCGCCCGCCTTCGCGCTGGCCGCCCGGCACGTCGGTGAAGTCGATGTAGACCTCGTCGATGCCGCGGTCCTGGATGACCGGGGCGATCTCGGCGATGGTGGCCTTGAAGAGGCGCGAATACCTGCGCACCTCGTCGAAGTCCACGGGCATCACGATGGCGTCCGGCGCGAGCTTGGCGGCCTTCATCATCCCCATCGCGGAGCCGACCCCGAACTGGCGCGCGGCATAGGTGGCGGTGGTGATCACGCCGCGCCCGACGTAGTCCTTCAGGAGCGGGAAGGCCGAGACGGGAATCTCCGACAGGGGCAGCCCCTCGAAGCGTTCGCGGATCATCTCGTCGACGCGCCGGCGGCCGCCGCCGATCACCACGGCCAGGCCTTTCAGCTGCGGGTAACGCAGCAACTCCACCGAGGCGAAAAACGCGTCCATGTCGAGATGGGCGATCCGGCGCAACTTCATGCCCCTGATTTTGCGTCCTTGACCGCTTCGCGCGAACCGGGTGAAATTCTTCACTGACAGATTGCTGAACGATTTTCTAGAATCGCCGGCTCAGACGGAGTACAGAACATGAAGAAATGGTTGAAGTGGGTCTTGGGCGTGGTGGGCGCCCTGGTCCTGGTGATTGCGTTGGCCGCTGTCGTCGGCTGGCAACTCGCCGACGTGAAGATGGCCCGGACGGTCGACGTGAAGGTGGTGCCGGTGGCCTTCACCAATGACGCTCAGGCCCTCGAGCGCGGGAAATACCTCTTCGAATCGCGCGGCTGCGTGGACTGCCACGGCGCCAACGGGGCGGGCCGCACCTTCGTCGAAGGCAAGGGCATCAAGCTCGCGGGCCCCGACATCACCTCCGGCGGCGCGACCAAGGGCTACAAGCCGGAGGACTGGGTGCGCACCATCCGCCACGGCGTCAATCCTGCCGGCCACGCGATCATGATCATGCCGAGCGAGGACTACAACCGCTTCACGGACCAGGACCTCGCGTCGCTCGTCGCCTACGTGCGCGCACTGCCGCCGCAGGGCGGCGCGAAGGCGGTGCTGGAGCTCCCGCCGCCCGCCCGCATCCTCTACGGCTTCGGCGCCATCAAGGACGCCGCCGCGCGCATCGACCACTCGCTGCCGCCCGCGCAGCCCGTGGAAGCCGGCGTGAACGTGAAACACGGGGCCTACGTCGCGAACATGTGCATCGGCTGCCACGGCGAGCACCTGTCGGGCGGCAAGATTCCGGGCGGCCCGCCCGACTGGCCGGCGGCGGCGAACATCACGCCGGGCGAAGGCAGCGTCATGCCGCGCTACCCGACCTCGGCGCAATTCGTCGCGATGCTGCGCAGCGGCAAGCGCCCCGACGGCTCGGCGATCAAGGTCATGCCTTTCGAGTCGTTGTCGAAGTTGAGCGACGTGGACGCGCAGGCGGTCTACGAATTCCTCAAGACCGTGCCTGCGCATCCCGCGGGTGGCCGCTAGACCGATGAAGGCCTTCGCCGTGGTGGCCACCGCCCTCGCGCTCACGGCGTGTGCGACGCGCCCCTTGCCCACGATGCCGCGCGACGAGGCGAAGCTGCAGGTCATCGCCACCGAAACAGCGTTCGCGAAGACCATGGCCGATCGCGACCTCAAGGCCTTCGCCGGCTTCATCGCCGACGACACGGTCTTTTTCTCCGGCCCGACCCCGCTGCACGGCAAGCAGGCGGTGGTGGCGTTCTGGACGCGCTTCTACCAGAAGCCCGAGGCCCCGTTCTCCTGGGCGCCCGAGGAGGTGGAAGTGCTGGAGGCGGGCAACCTCGCGCTCAGCTCCGGGCCGGTCTACGACCCCAAGGGCAAGCTGATCGCGCGGTTTTCTTCGATCTGGCGGCTGGAGGCGCCCGGGCAGTGGCGCATCGTCTTCGACAAGGGCGGCGAAGTCTGCGACTGCGCGAAGTGAGGCTCAGGCGGGGTAGGTGCCGGGCAGCAGGATGCCGTGGTCCACGTCGCGGATGTTCGTGCGACCGCAAAAAGCCATCGACAGGTCCAGCTCGTTGCGGATGATCTCCAGCGCGCGTTCCACGCCCGGCTGGCCCATCGCGCCCAGCCCGTACAGCATCGCGCGGCCGATGTAGGTGCCCTTCGCGCCGAGCGCGACGGCCTTGAGCACGTGCTGGCCCGAGCGGATGCCGCCATCCATGTGCACTTCCATTCGCCGGCCCACCGCATCCACGATGGCGGGCAGCGCGGAGATCGAGGAGGGCGCGCCATCGAGCTGGCGCCCGCCGTGGTTGGACACGATGACCGCGTCCGCGCCGCTGTCGGCCGCGAGGATGGCGTCCTCGGGGTCCTGCACCCCCTTGAGGATCAGCTTGCCGCCCCAGCGCTTCTTGATCCACTCGACGTCGTTCCACGAAAGTGCCGGGTCGAACTGCTTGGCGGTCCACTCGGAAAGGGATCCCATGTTCTCCACGCCCTTCACATGGCCCACGATGTTGCCGAAGTGCCTGCGCGGGGTGCCGAGCATGCCCAGGCACCAGCGCGGCTTGGTCATGAGGTTCAGGATGTTGGGGATCGTGAGCTTGGGCGGCGCGGTGAGCCCGTTCTTGATGTCCTTGTGGCGCTGGCCGAGGATCTGCAGGTCGAGCGTCAGCACCAGCGCCGAGCAGCCTGCGGCTTTCGCGCGGTCGATGAGGGCCTCGATGAAGGCGCGATCGCGCATCACGTAGAGCTGGAACCAGAACGGGTGGTTGTCCGTGCCCTTCGCGACGTCCTCGATGGAGCAGATGCTCATCGTGGACAGCGTGAAGGGGATGCCCATCTTCTTCGCCGCGCGCGCCGCGAGGATTTCACCGTCCGCATGCTGCATGCCCGTGAGCCCGGTCGGCGCGATCGCGACTGGCATCGCGACCTCCTGGCCGACCATGGTCGTGCGCGTGCTGCGGTTCTCCATGTTCACCGCGACGCGCTGGCGCAGCAGGATGCGGTTGAAGTCGGCTTCGTTGGCGCGGTAGGTGCTCTCGGTCCACGAGCCGGAATCGGCGTAGTCGTAGAACATGCGCGGCACGCGCTTTTGCGCAAGCACGCGCAGGTCTTCGATGTGGGTGATGGCAGGCACGGCTTGTCTCCTCGGCTGCCGGGATGCTAGCGGATCGTGCCCGGGGGCGGGTTGAGCAAATTTCGGGCGGCCGGAAATTTGCTCACGCGCGCGCTAGGAAAGGCGCGCGCGGTGGCGTGCGATCTGCGCGCGCACCTGCGAGGGCGCCGTGCCGCCGAGGATGTTCCGCGTATTGAGCGAGCCGCGCAGGGACAGCACGTCGTACACGTCCTTCTCGATCGCCGGGTTGAATTGCTGCAGCACGTTCAGCGGCAGCTCCGACAGGTCCACCTGGTGGGAGATCGCCGCCTTCACCGCATGGGCCACGGTTTCGTGGGCGTCGCGGAAGGGCAATCCCTTCTTCACCAGGTAGTCGGCGAGATCCGTCGCCGTCGCGTAGCCCTTGAGCGTGGCCTTCTCCATGGCCTCCGGCTTCACCTCGATGCCGGTCACCAGCTCCGCGAAGATGCGCAGCGTGTCCTTGAGCGTGTCCACGGTGTCGAAGAGCGGCTCCTTGTCTTCCTGGTTGTCCTTGTTGTAGGCGAGCGGCTGGCCCTTGATGATGGTGATGAGGCCCATGAGGTGGCCCACCACGCGCCCGGCCTTGCCGCGAGCGAGCTCGGGGACGTCCGGGTTCTTCTTCTGCGGCATGATCGACGAGCCCGTGCAGAAGCGGTCCGGCAGGTCGATGAAGCCGAAGTTCTGGTTCATCCAGAGCACGAGCTCCTCCGACAGCCGGCTGATGTGGAGCATCGCCACCGCGGCCGCGGCGCAGAACTCGATGGCGAAGTCGCGGTCGCTCACGGCGTCGATGGAGTTCTGGCAGAGCCCCTCCATGTTCAGTGCCTGGCGCACGTGGTCGCGGTCCAGCGGGTAGCTGGTGCCTGCCAGGGCCGCGGCGCCGAGCGGCAGGCGGTTGACGCGCTTGCGCACGTCGGTGAGCCGTTCTTCGTCGCGGGTGAACATCTCCACGTAGGCCATCATGTGGTGGCCGAAGCTCACCGGCTGCGCGACCTGCAGGTGGGTGAAGCCCGGCAGGATCACGTCGGTGTGGCGCTCGGCGACGTCCAGGAGCGACTTCTGCAGTTCCACCAGCAGCGCGAGGATCAGGTCGATCTCGTCGCGCAGCCACAGGCGCACGTCGGTGGCCACCTGGTCGTTGCGGCTGCGGCCGGTATGCAGGCGCTTGCCCGCGTCGCCCACGAGCTGCGTGAGCCGCGCCTCGATGTTCAGGTGCACGTCTTCGAGGTCCAGCTTCCACTCGAAGGTGCCCTGCTCGATCTCCTTGGTGATCTGCGCCAGGCCCTCCTGGATGGAGAAGACGTCCTGCAGGGAGATGATGCCCTGCGCCGCCAGCATGTCGGCGTGGGCGAGGGAGCCCTGGATGTCGGCGCGCCACAGTCGCTTGTCGAAATCCACGCTCGCCGTGTAGCGCTTCACCAGCTCGCTCATCGGCTGGGAGAACAGGGCCGACCAGGCCTGGGATTTTTTGTCGAGTTGGCTCATGAGGGGGGAAACTATGGACTGGGATCACCAATAATCGGCCGCAAAGGCCCAACCGATTGCGATGAAGGATTCCCAAATTTTATCGGCGTTCCAGGAACTGCCCCCTTCGGCACTGCCTGAGGCCCTCCCGGGACGCGTATTGGTGTTCGACGCATGCCATGTCGGGGTGGTCCTGCGGGCGGTGCTGTTCGTGGAAATCGTCATGGCCGCCGGCGCGATGTTCGGGGCCGCCGGCCCGGCCGACTGGGTCCTGCGCCTGGCGGTCCTCAGCGGGGCGGCCCTTCCGGCCACCCTCGCCTGGCTGATCGTCACCTGCAGCCTGAAGAACGTCCTCGCACGCCGCACGCCGATGGGCCAGCAGGTGTTCGGGATGCTGCTGGGCGCCGTCGCGGGCCTGTACGGCTGCGCGATGATGGCTTTCGTCGGTGTCGCGCCCAGCGCCCCCTGGGTGGCGTCGGCCGTCACCGGGGCCTTGCTGGCGGTGGCGCTGGTGGCAGCGCTCGTGCTGCGCGCCAAGAGCCGCATGCCGGCGGACACGGCCGCCCGGCTGGCCGAATTGCAGGCCCGCATCCGCCCGCATTTCCTGTTCAACACGCTCAATGGCGCCATCGCCCTCGTCCGCGAGGATCCGGCGCGGGCGGAGGCGCTGCTGGAGGACCTGAGCGAGCTCTTTCGCCATGCACTGGTGGAGCCCGGCGAATTCGTGACCCTCGCGGAGGAAGTGGCGCTGGCGCGCCGCTACCTGGACATCGAGCAGGTGCGATTCGGCGACCGGCTGCAGCTCGAATGGTCGCTGGACCCTGCCGCTGGCCACGCACGGGTGCCGCCGCTCGTGCTCCAGCCGCTCGTGGAGAATGCGGTCAAGCACGGGGTGGAGCCCAGCGCGGCGGGCGCGCAGATCAAGGTGAGTACGCAGCGGCGCGGGGGCACGGTGGTGATCAAGGTGACCAACACCGTGCCGGCGGGGCAGGGGCTGCGCGGGCACGGGGTGGCGCAGGCCAACGTGCGCGAGAGGCTGCGCCTGCTGCACGACGTCGAGGGGCAGTTCCGCGCCGTGCTGAAGGATGGCGTGTACCAGGTCCGAATGGAGGTTCCGGCGTGAGCATGGCATTGCAGGTCTTGGTGGTGGACGACGAGCCGCTGGCGCGCATGCGGCTGCGCACCCTGCTGGGCGATTGCAGCGCGCCGCCGGCCATCGTCGCGGGCGAGGCGGGCAACGCGGCGCAGGCGATGGACTTCCTTCGCCGCACGGAATGCGACGCCGTGCTGCTGGACGTGCACATGCCCGGCGCGGACGGCCTCACGCTCGCGCGGGCGCTCAAGGCCATGCCCACGCCCCCGGCGATCGTTTTCGTCACGGCGCATGCCGAGCATGCGGTCGCGGCGTTCGAGCTCGAAGCGGTGGACTACCTCACCAAGCCCGTGCGGCTGGAGCGCCTGCAGGCCGCGCTGGAAAAGATCGAGCGGCGTGCGCAGGGCGCAGGCGCCGGGACGGCGCTGCCGGAGATCCTGCTCATCCAGGACCGCGGCCGCACGGAACGCGTCCCGATCGACGAAGTCCTGTATTTCAAGGCCGAGCTCAAGTACATCACCGTCCGCACGGCCGCCAGAAGCTATATCCTCGACGCATCGCTGAGCGAGCTGGAAGAGCGGCATGCCGCGCGTTTCCTGCGGGTGCACCGCAACGCGCTGGTGGCACGGCGCGCCGTGCGCGCGCTGGAAAAGCACTTCGATCCCGAAGAGGGCGAAGGCTGGGCCGTCCGGCTGAACGGCGTGGAAGAACTCCTCGCGGTGTCGCGGCGCCAGCTGAGCGCGGTGCGCGAGGCGATATCGAGCTAGTTCCTGGAGAACATACTGAATCCTGAAGAGCCCCAACCCCCGGCACCGCTGAAAGGCGACGAGGAGCCCGCGCGCGTGCTGCTGCACATGCCCGTGGACGTGCGCAGCGTCTCCCTGGCGGTGATCGCCACCATCGCGGTCGTGGCGACGTTGCGCTGGGCACAGGGCTTCTTCATCCCGCTGATGCTGGGCCTCATGTTCAGCTATGCCCTGTCGCCGCTGGTCGACATGGCGCAGCGCTGGCGCATCCCGCGCACCCTGAGCGCGGGCGTGCTGATCCTCGGCCTGCTGGGCGCGACGGGCGCCAGCGTGTACTCGTTCAGCGACGACGTGTCGCAGCTGATCAATTCGCTGCCGGAGGCCGCGGCCAAGCTGCGCGATGCGGTGCGCTCCAAGCAGGGCCGCAGCGAAACGCCGCTGGGCACGGTGCAGAAGGCGGCCGCGCAGCTCGAGCAGGCCGCGGAGGAAGCGGGCCCCACGACGCAAGCCCAGCGCGGCGTGCAGCGCGTGGTGATCGAAAAGCCGCGCTTCAACATCCGGGACCACTTGTGGACGGGCACGGTCGGGCTGCTCGCACTGGTCGGGCAGGTGGTGCTCGTGACCTTCCTCACCTACTTCCTGCTGCTGTCGGGAGATACCTTCCGGCGCAAGCTCGTGAAGATCGCCGGGCCGAGCCTGTCCACCAAGAAGATCACCGTGGAGGCGCTCAACGAGATCACCGCGCAGATCCAGCGCTACCTGCTGGTGCAGTTGCTCTCCAGCGTCGCGGTGGGCGCGGTCACGGGCATCGCCTTTCTCGCGCTGGGGCTCAAGCACGCCGTGGCGTGGGCGATAGGCGCCGCCATCCTGAACCTCGTCCCCTACATCGGCTCCGCGGTCGTGGCCGGCGCCTCGGCGCTCGTGGCCTTCATGCAGTTCGGCACCATCGAGATGGCCGCCGCCGTGGCCGGCGCCTCGCTGGTGATCCACACGATCTCCGGCAACCTGATCGTGCCCTGGCTCACCAGCAAGGCCAGCCGGATGAACCCGGTGACCGTCTTCATCGGGGTGCTCGCCTGGGGCTGGCTGTGGGGCCTGTGGGGCCTGCTGCTGGGCATCCCGATCCTCATGGTGGTCAAGGCCGTGTGCGACCGCGTCGAGGACCTCAAGCCGATCGGCGAGCTGCTCGGCGACTGACGCCCTTTCAGTAGCGCACCTGGCAGTTGTCGCACCAGAAGCTGCGGCGCTGCGTCTTGCCCAGGTGCCCCTTGCTGAACGGGATGTCGCAGCGCGGGCAGGTGCGCTTCGTGTGCGCGAGCCAGTGCTTTCGCAGCACGAACGCCTTTTTCCACTCGAAGAAGTCGAAGCTGTATTGGCGCGCCTCGCGCACGAGGTCGCGCATGCGCGCGGGCGGCAGCCCGCCCATGGTGGAGAGCGGGTGCACGCGGATGCGAAAGAGCACCTCGTTCTTGATGATGTTGCCCACGCCGGCGAAGATGTCCTGGTCCAGCAGCGCATCGCAGGCGAGCAGGTCCGGTTGCGCGCGAAGGCGCTTGCGCGCGAGCGCTGCGTCCCACGTGTCGGACATGACGTCGCTGCGCCAGTCGTACACCTCGTCCAGCGGCCCGTCGATGAAGCGCACGGAGCAGCTGTAGAGGTTCAGCTCGCCGTTGGTGAAGCCGAGCGACAGGCGCGGTGTCGCGCCCTCCTTGCGCTCGTCGATCCGGTAGCTGCCCCACAGCATGAAGTGCACGCGCAGCGAGAACTTCGGCATCTCCACGAGAAAGTGCTTGCCCCAGCTGCGCAGCGCGACGACGCGCTGGTTCACGAGCCTTTCCTTGCCGATCGTCGTGTTGCCCTCCACCCGCAGGATGCGCCGGCCTTCGAATGGCGCGGCCTGTTCGCGCAGGATGACGATGGATGGACCTTCTGGCATGCGGGGTGCTGTGCGGATATGCGGTGGAGTCGGGCGGCGGGCCGTGAAATCGATTATTCTGCGCAGCGGCACGTCGCCCTGTAGTCCCCGTTCCCTCCTTCACGCCCCATGCAAAAAATCCAGCTCGGCCAAAGCAGCCTCCAGGTCACTCCCATCTGCCTGGGTACCATGACCTTCGGCGAGCAGGTGGACGAGCCGACCTCGCACACCATCCTCAGCCGCGCCGTGGAGCGCGGCGTCAACTTCATCGACACCGCCGAGATGTATTCGACCCCCGTTCGCGCGGAGACTTACGGCGCGACGGAGAAGATCATCGGCAACTGGTTCCAGAAGCACCCCGGCATGCGCGACAAGGTCGTGCTCGCCTCCAAGGTGGCGGGCCCCTCGCGCGGGATGCCCTGGGTGCGTAAGGGCGAGGGCATGACCTCGCAGGAGATCGTCGAATCCTGCGACAACTCCCTCAAGCGCCTGAAGACTGACGTGATCGACCTTTACCAGATCCACTGGCCGGAGCGCAACGTGCCGATGTTCGGGACGATGTATTACGACCCGACGAAGGAACGCACCAGGACCTCGCTGCACGAGCAGCTCGAGACGCTCGCGGGGCTCGTGAAGCAGGGCAAGATCCGCTACGTGGGTGTGTCCAACGAGACGCCCTACGGCGTGCACGAATTCGTCCGGCTGTCCGAGCAGCACAACCTGCCGCGGATCGCCACGGTGCAGAACGTCTATTGCCTCATCAGCCGCGCGCTGGAGAACGGCCTGGACGAGACGATGCACCGGCTGGGCGTCTCGCTGCTCGCGTATTCGCCGCTGGCCTTCGGCCTGCTCACCGGCAAATACGACGAGAGCGGCACCGACGGCCCGGACACGCCGCGCGATGCGCGCATCGGCAAGTTCGAATCGGTGCGCAAGCAGCGCTGGGGCCGTCCCGAATCCCTGGCTGCGGCGCGCCGCTACAACGCACTGGCCCGCGCCTACGGCATGACGCCCACGCGCATGGCGCTCGCCTGGTGCTATACGAAGTGGCAGGTCGCGAGCACCATCATCGGCGTGCGCACGCTGGCGCAGCTCGAGGAAGACCTCGACGCCTGGGGCACCACGCTGCCCCCGGAATTGCTGGCCGAGATCGACAAGGTCCGTTGGGAAATACGCGACCCCGCCATGTGACCTGCCCATGGGCAAGAAGGACCACGTCAGCGAGACACCGGCGACGGCCCTGTTGAAGCAGCACGGCGTCGACTTCACCGAGCATCCTTACGAGTACCTCGAGCACGGCGGCGCGCAGCACAGCGCGCAGGTGCTCGGCTTCGACCCTTTCACGGTGGTCAAGACCCTCGTGATGGAAGACGAGAAGGCGAAGCCCCTGCTGGTGCTCATGCACGGCAACCGCAAGGTGTCCACCAAGAATCTCGCGCGGCAGATCGGCGCGAAATCGGTGGAGCCCTGCAAGCCTGAAGTCGCCAACCGGCACAGCGGCTACCTGGTCGGCGGCACGTCCCCGTTCGGCACGCGGCGCCAGATGCCGGTGTACATCGAGGAAACCATCCTCGCGCTGCCGAGAATCGCGATCAACGGCGGGCGGCGCGGCTACCTCGTGGGGATCGACCCGCAGGTGTGCGTACGCTTGCTGGGAGCGAAACCGGTGCATTGCGCGCTGGCAGAATAGCGGCCGTGCAGCTCTTCAATTCCTTCCTCGCCGTCGCCGCCGCTTACCTGGTCGGCTCGCTCGCTTTTGCGGTTCTCGTGAGCCGCGCCATGGGCCTGAAGGACCCCCGCACCTTCGGCAGCAAGAATCCGGGCGCGACGAACGTGCTGCGATCGGGCAGCAAGCCGGCCGCCATCGTCACCTTGTTGCTGGACGCGCTGAAGGGCTTCCTGCCGGTGTTCGCGGTGCGGATGTGGGGTGAGCCCTACGGGATGGAAGAAGGCACGATCGCCCTGGTCGGGCTCGCCGCATTCCTCGGGCACCTCTTCCCCGTGTTCTTCCGGTTCAAGGGCGGCAAGGGCGTGGCGACATTCATCGGCGTGGTGTTCGGCATCAACCCCTGGCTGGGCGTCGCGACCGGCGCCACCTGGCTGATCATCGCGTTCTTCTTCCGCTATTCGTCGCTCGCATCGCTCGTAGCCGCCGTCTTCGCGCCGGTCTACTACCTGATGGGGGACAACATCGCGTGGAACGCGCACGCGAACATCGCCATGACCTTGTTCATCATGGCGATGCTGCTGGCGTGGCGGCACCGCGAGAACATCTCGCGGCTGCTGAAAGGCACGGAATCGCGCCTGGGCGCGAAGAAGGCCTGAAAGGCCTTGGCCGCGGCTTAGCGCTTGGCGCTGGCGGCCGCTTCCTTTTCCTTGGCCGTGGTCACGTCGACCGTCGGCACCTTGATCGTCTTTTCTTCCGTCTTCACCGTGGGGACGGTGACGGTCTTCTCGGCGGAACCCACCTTCACGTCCGGCGTGGTCACGTCGTACTTGGGCAGTGTGACGTCGCCTTCCTGCTTCTTGGTGACTTCGTACTTCGGCGGCGTGACGCTGCCTTCCTGGGTCTTCTTGACGTCGCAGCCGGCAAGGCCGAAAGCGCCGATGGAAACGATGGCCGCGGCCAGAATGGTCTTGTTCATGAGGTCTCTCCCTATTGGTTGACGATTGGCGCTGCCGTGATGGACCCATGGGCCATGGCAATGCGCTGGAATGAATTGTGTTCGCGCAAGCTCAGCACGGCTGTAGGAATGGCACGCCTCGGACTGTGGGGCCCCGCCCCGACGCGTTGAAGCTCTACCGCTCGATGAGCAGGCGTGTGACCTGCGGGGGCTCGGTGGCGATGTGGAAGCCGAGCTTGCGGTCGCGCAGCTGCACGTCGGCGGCCGTCACACGGTCGAAGCGGCGCAGGTGCTCGGTCCACGACTCATCCGTGATCTGCTCGACATAGCGCCCCGGCTCGTAGAGATCCCGCGTCAGCTGCCAGTCGAGCGCGCCCTGTCGCATCCGGCTGCGCCGGCTTTCCTGCATGAGCTCGACGAACTCGGCCGCGCGGGCCGGGTCGATCCGGTATTCGATGTTCGTCTGGATGCGGCCGGACTGCGGCGGTGCAGCGGCCTGCGGCACCTTGAATGCGTTGGAGGGCGTCAGGTCTTCCTCGATGCCGCGGTCCACGACGAGCCGCTGCGCGATGGCCATCAGCGTGACGCTCGACACCGCGGCTATCGCGATGCTTTCGTGGATGTTGGTGAGGTTGGCCACCTGGCCCCACAACGCGGCACCGATGGCGGTGGATCCCATCAGCGCCATCTGGTAGATCGACATGCCGCGCGCGCGCACCCAGTCGGGCAAGACCATCTGCGCGGACACGCTGAGGGAATTGGCGACCGTCATCCAGGCCATGCCCGCCAGCGCCATCGCCGGCGCGGCGACGTAGATGTTCGGCGCGAAGGCCACCACCAGCATCGAGCTCGCCTGCAGCACCGTGCCGGTGAAGATCAGCCGCTGCACGGGCATCCAGCGGCGCACGCGGGTGAGGGACAGCGCGGCGATGATGGAGCCCACGCCCATCGACGCGAGCAGCGTGGTGAAAGTGCCCGCCGCGCCGCCCTTCAGGCCGCGCGCGAGCAGCGGCAGCAGGGCGAGCAGGGCGGTCGAATGCAGGAAGAAGAGGGAGATGCGCAGCAGCACGCCGCGCAGGCGCCGGGACTGCCAGACGAACTGCACGCCGACGCGCATCGCGCTGGCGAGGCGTTCGCGGCCGAGCGGGCTCTCCTTGTGCTCGCGCCGCCAGCGCATCAGCGCGAAGCCCGCGACGAGCGACAGGACGGCGTTCAGCACGAAGACCCAGGCGCTGCCGGCGCTCGCGATGATCGCGCCGGCGAGGAGCGGCCCGACGATGCGCGATGCGTTCATCGCGACGCCGTTGAGCGCCATCGCGGCCGGCAGCTGCGAGCGCGGCACCGCTTCCGGCACCACCGCGGAGAACACCGGCCAGCGCATCGCGAGCCCGACCCCGTTGCAGAAGGTCAGGGCGAGGAGCAGCGGCGCCGTCATCCAGTCCATGAGGACGGTGATGCACACCACGATGGCGATGGCCGCGACCCAGAACTGGGTCATCATCAGGTAGCGCTTGCGATCGAGGATGTCGGCAAGCGCACCGCTGGGCAGGCCGAGAAGGAACACCGGAAGCGTGGACGCGGACTGCACCAGCGCGACCCACAGCGGCGTGGGCGCGAGCGATGTCATGAGCCACGCGGCCGCGACGTCGTTCATCCACATCGTCGTGTTGGCCGCCATCCAGGTGATCCACAGGAGGCGGTACACCGGGGCGCGTAGCGGCGCGAGCGGCGACAGCGTGTCGTCCACCGGACGCGCTGCTGGGGCCGCTTCGGCGTGGTCGGGCATCAGTAGCGGCGCTCCAGCACCATCATGTCGTTCTCGCGCTTCATCTGGAAGCGGGTGAGGAAGCTGTTGCCCAGCAGCACGTAGGGCATGGACATCGGCAGCACGACGGCGTCGACGTTGTGGACCTCGACGTCGCCCACGCGCACCGAGTTCGCGAGCACCTTCCACGCCGTCACGTTGCCGTTGGCCGTGCTCATCGTCCCGCGCGGTGCCGACTCGTAGTCGATCCCCAGGCGCTTGGCGTCCTGCACGCTGAAGGCCACCATGGTCGCGCCGGTGTCCACCATGAACTGCACGGAGCGGCCGTTGATCGAGCCCTGGCTCATGAAATGGCCGCCGCTGCCCGCGGTGAGCACGATCTTGCTGCCGCCGCCGCCCGCGGGCGCGCTGGAGCCGACGCTGGCCGGCGCCTCGCCCACGCGCAGCGTGTGCCGCTTGCCGCCGATCTCGACCAGGGCCTGGTCGCCGAGGGTCGACAGGACCTTCACGCCCTTGTAGCTTTCGCCGGGCGCCACGCTCTTGGGCGGGGCGCCGTCGACGATCAGCAGCGCCCTGGTGCCCAGCATGCCCTGCAGCGCGACCGACTGGGCGGCGGCGCCGGTGCAGGCGAGCAGCGCCGCGAGCGCGAGGAGGGCCCGCATCAGTCGCGGAAGTTGTTGAACGACAGCGGGAAGTCCGCGATGTCCTTGCGGATGAGGGCCATCGCCGCCTGCAGGTCGTCGCGCTTGGCGCCGGTGATGCGCACGGCGTCGCCCTGGATCGCGGCCTGCACCTTCAGCTTGCTGTCCTTGACGAGGCGGGTGATCTTCTTGGCCTGCTCCGCCTCGATGCCGCTGCGCACCTTGAGCACCTGCTTGACCTTGTCCCCGCCGATCTTCTGCACGTCGCCCTTGTCCAGGTAACGCACATCCACGCTGCGTTTGGTGAGCTTGTTCGTGAGGATGTCCTCCACCTGTACGAGCTGGAAATCGGCGTCCCCGTACAGCGTGATCTCCTTGTCCTTCAGGTCGATGCCCGCGGACGTGCCCTTGAAGTCGAAGCGTGTCCCGATCTCCTTGGCGGCGTTCTCGACGGCGTTTTTCACCTCCACCATGTTCGGTTCACAGACGGTGTCGAATGACGGCATGTTTGTCTCCCCCGCAATGCGTGCGCGATGCGACAATTCTCCCATGTTCGTGGAGCAAAACGTACCCCTGCAGGCGCACAACAGCTTCGGCATCGTCGCCAAGGCGCGCGCGCTCGTGCGCGTTGGCGGGGAGGAGGACATCCTGCAACTGCTGGAAGACCCGGAACTGCGCGACGCGCCGAAGTTCATCCTGGGCGGTGGCAGCAACATCGTCATTACGGGGGACGTCAAGCCTTTGGTTCTCAAGGTGGAGGTGATGGGCCGCCGGATCGTGGACGACGGCCCGCGCGCCACCATCGTCGAGGCAGGCGCCGGCGAGAACTGGCACGACTTCGTGACCTACACGCTGGACGAGGGCCTGGCCGGCATGGAGAACCTGGCCATGATCCCCGGCACGGTGGGCGGGGCGCCGGTGCAGAACATCGGGGCCTACGGCATCGAGCTGCAGGACCGCTTCGAGTCGCTCGACGCGATCGACCTCGTGACGGGCCAGACCTTCACGCTCGATGCGGCTCAGTGCGCCTTCGGCTATCGCGATTCCGTGTTCAAGCACACCGCGGCCAAGGAGGGGGACTTCGGCCTCGCCGGGCGTGCGCTGATCCTGCGCGTGCGCTTTCGCCTGCCCAAGCCGTGGAAGCCGGTGCTGGGCTACCTGGACCTGCAGCGCAAGGTCAACGAATCCGGCGTGACGCAGCCCACCGCGCGGCAGGTCTACGAGTGGGTCTGCGCGGTGCGCACGGGCAAACTCCCGGACCCGCGGGTCGTCGGCAATGCCGGCAGCTTCTTCAAGAACCCCACGGTGACGCCCGAGCAATGCCAGGACATCATCGCGCGCGAGCCGAACATCGTGCACTACCCCATGCCCGACGGCACGGTGAAGCTCGCGGCGGGCTGGCTGATCGACGCTTGCGGCTGGAAGGGCAAGTCGGTGGGCAATGCGGGCGTCTACGAAAAACAGGCGCTGGTGCTCGTGAACCGCGGCGGCGCCACGGGCGGCGAAGTCGTCACGCTGGCTCGCGCGATCCAGACGAGCGTCTACGAACGCTTCGGCATCCGGCTCGAGCCCGAGCCGGTCGTGGTCTAGCCGGGCGGCCGCGCACTAGCTGCTTTCCCCTACACTCTCGGCTTGCGCCCAGGCGCAAACTTCCGGGAGATGCGGCTATCCGCCCCAGATCCTGATCCATCGACTCGTGCGGCGACACAATCGCCGCCAAGGAAGGCCACATGACAGAGCACCAAGCCCTGCGCTTGCATGTGCCGGAGCCCAGCGGGCGGCCCGGCTGCGAAACCGACTTCTCCTACCTCAAAGTCTCGCCCGCGGGCGCCGTGCGCAAGCCCCCGGTGGACACCTCCGCCGTCGACACGCAGGACCTCGCCTTCGGGCTGATCCGCGTGCTCGACGAAAGCGGCAATGCCGTCGGCCCGTGGAAGCCGGACCTCGACGCGACCCGGCTGCGCAAGGGCCTGCGCGCCATGATGAAGACGCGCACCTTCGACGCGCGCATGCTGATCGCGCAGCGCCAGAAAAAGCTTTCGTTCTACATGCAGAGCCTGGGCGAGGAAGCCATCGGCTCCGCGCATTCCTTCGCCCTGCAGGACGGCGACATGTGCTTCCCAACGTACCGCCAGCAGAGCCTGCTGCTCTCGCGCGACGACATCGCCATGGAAGAGCTGATCTGCCAGCTGATGAGCAACTCGGGCGACCCGCTCAAGGGCCGCCAGCTGCCGGTGATGTATTCGTACAAGCGCGCCGGCTTCTTCACGATCTCCGGCAACCTCGCGACGCAGTTCATCCAGGCCGTCGGCTGGGCGATGGCGTCCGCGATCAAGGGCGACACGAAGATCGCGTCCGCGTGGATCGGCGACGGCGCGACGGCGGAAGCGGACTTCGACACCGCGCTCACCTTCGCGCACGTGTACCGCGCGCCGGTGATCCTGAACGTCGTCAACAATCAGTGGGCGATCTCCACCTTCCAGGCGATCGCCGGCGGCGAATCGACGACCTTCGCCGCGCGCGGCGTGGGTTGCGGCATCGCGTCGCTGCGCGTGGACGGCAACGACTTCCTCGCGGTGTACGCCGCTTCGCAATGGGCGGCCGAGCGCGCGCGCAGCAACCTCGGGCCCACGCTGATCGAATGGGTCACGTATCGCGCGGGGCCTCATTCGACTTCGGACGATCCCTCCAAGTACCGCCCCGCCGACGACTGGCAGCGCTTTCCGCTCGGCGACCCGATCGCGCGGCTCAAGCAGCACCTGATCGCGATCGGCGAGTGGTCCGAGGCGCAGCACGGCCAGGTGCAGAAGGAGCTCGACGCCGAAGTGGCGGCGGCGCAGAAGAAGGCCGAGAGCTTCGGCACGCTGCTCGACGGCCACATCCCGAGCGCCGCGTCGATCTTCGACGACGTGTACAAGGACATGCCGTCGCACCTGCGCCGGCAGCGCCAGCAGCTGGGGGTGTGAGCATGTTGACCAAGACCAAGGAATCCACGATGGCCGAACAGGCGGGCGCGGGAAAGAGCGTGCCGATGACGATGATCCAGGCGCTGCGCTCGGCGATGGACGTGATGATGGAGCGCGACCCCAACGTGGTCGTGTACGGGCAGGACGTCGGCTACTTCGGCGGCGTGTTCCGCGTGACCGAAGGGCTGCAGCAGAAGTACGGCAAGTCGCGCTGCTTCGACGCGCCGATCTCCGAAGGCGGCATCGTCGGCACGGCGGTGGGCATGGGCGCGTACGGCTTGCGGCCGGTGGTGGAGATCCAGTTCGCGGATTACTTCTACCCCGCGTCGGACCAGATCGTGTCCGAAGCGGCGCGCCTGCGCTATCGCTCGGCCGGCGACTTCACCGCGCCGATCACCATCCGCATGCCTTGCGGCGGCGGCATCTACGGGGGGCAGACGCACAGCCAGAGCCCCGAGGCGCTCTTCACGCACGTGTGCGGCATCCGCACGGTGATGCCAAGCAATCCGTACGACGCGAAGGGGCTGCTGATCTCGTCCATCGAGAACGACGACCCGGTCATCTTCCTCGAGCCCAAGCGCCTGTACAACGGCCCCTTCGATGGCCATCACGACAAACCCGTGGTGCCCTGGAGCAAGCACGAGATGGGCAAGGTGCCGGAGGGCTACTACACGGTGCCGCTGGAGTCCGCCTCCGTGTTCCGGCCAGGCAAGGATGTGACCGTGATCGCCTACGGCACGATGGTATGGGTCGCGGAAGCGGCCGCGAACGAGACAGGCATCGACGCCGAGATCATCGACCTGCGCTCGATCTGGCCGATGGACCTGGACACCGTCATCGCCTCGGTGAAGAAAACCGGCCGCTGCGTCGTCGTGCACGAGGCGACGCAGACGAGCGGTTTCGGCGCGGAGCTGGTGTCGCTGGTGCAGGAGCACTGCTTCTATCACCTCGAAGCGCCGGTGGAGCGCGTGGCGGGTTACGACACGCCGTATCCGCATGCGCAGGAGTGGGCCTATTTCCCCGGTCCCGAGCGGCTTGGTGCCGCGCTGAAACGCGCGATGGAGAAATGACCATGGGCCAGCACATCGTCAAGACGCCGGACATCGGCGAAGGCATTGCGGAAGTGGAGCTCGTCGCGTGGCACGTGAAGGTCGGCGACATGGTCACCGAAGACCAGCTGCTCGCGGACGTGATGACGGACAAGGCGACCGTGGAAATTCCCTCGCCCGTGGCGGGCAAGGTGATGTCGCTCGGCGGCGAGGTAGGCAAGCAGATCGCGGTCGGTTCGGAATTGATCCGGATCGAGGTGGAGGGGGCGGGGAATGCGAAGGATGTTGACTCCCTCCCCTCTCGGGGGACCGCGGGGGTGGGGGCATCGCAGACCACGGATTCGCAGGTTGTCGCGGCTCGAAGCCCCCACCCTAACCCTCCCCCAGCGGGGGAGGGAACGAAAGCAGCCGCCGTGGTGAGCAATGCACGCACCGCCCCCCCGCGCGCCGCCCCGCCCGCCATGCGCGCCGAAGGCGAAAAACCCATCGCTTCCCCCGCGGTGCGCAAGCGCGCGTGGGAGCTGGGCATCGAGCTGCAATTCGTCCACGGCTCCGGCCCGGCGGGCCGCATCGTGCATGAGGACCTCGACGTGTACCTTGCGTCGCGCGGCCAGCCGATGACGGCCAAGGGCGCGGGCTATGCGCAGCGCCACGAAGAGCAGGCGATCCCCATCATCGGCCTGCGCCGCAAGATCGCGCAGAAGATGCAGGAGGCCAAGCGCCGCATCCCGCACTTCAGCTATGTCGAAGAAATCGACGTGACGGAGCTCGAAGCGCTGCGTGCGAAGCTCAACGCGAAGTACGGCGCCGAGCGCGGCAAGCTCACGCTGCTGCCGCTGCTCGCGCGCGCTGTGGTGCTTGCGGTGCGGGAGTTCCCGCAGATGAACGCGCGCTTCGACGACGACGCGGGCGTGGTCACGCGTTACGGCGCGGTGCACTTGGGCATGGCGACGCAGACCGATTCGGGGCTGATGGTGCCGGTGCTGCGCCACGCCGAAGCGCAGGACCCGTGGGGCTTCGCGGGGGAGGTCACGCGGCTTGCCGATGCCGCGCGCAGCGGCAAGGCGACGCGGGACGAGCTGTCGGGCTCGACCATCACCATTTCCAGCCTCGGGCCGCTGGGCGGCATCGTGACGACCCCGGTCATCAACTACCCGGAAGTCGCGATCATCGGCGTCAACCGCATCGTGGAGCGGCCGATGTTCCAGGGCGGCAACATCGTCGCGCGCAAGCTGATGAACCTCTCGTCGTCCTTCGACCATCGCGTGGTCGACGGCGTCGACGCGGCGGAATTCATCCAGGCGATCCGCGCCCTGCTGGAAACCCCGGCGATGCTTTTCGTGGAGTGAGCGGATGAAGACACAATCCACGACCCTGCTCGTGATCGGCGGCGGGCCCGCCGGTTATGTCGCGGCGATCCGCGCGGGGCAACTTGGCGTGCCCACCGTGCTGGTCGAAGGCGCCGCGCTCGGCGGCACCTGCCTGAACATCGGCTGCATCCCTTCCAAGGCGCTGATCCACGCGGCGGATGAATTCGAGAAGGCGCGCCACTGGTCGAATTCCTCGGCCATCGGCATCCACGTCGATGCGCCGCGCATCGACCTCGCGCAAACCGTGAAGTGGAAGGACGGCATCGTCTCGCGCCTCACGGGCGGTGTCGGGGCGCTGCTCAAGAAGAACGGTGCGCAGGTGATCGCCGGCTGGGCCACGATCGTCGACGGCAAGACCGTCGACGTGCGCACGCCGGGAGGTGACACCGTCCGCGTGACGTGCGAACACTTGCTGCTCGCCACGGGTTCGACCCCGGTCGAATTGCCCGGCCTGCCGTTCGGCGGCATGGTGATCTCGTCCACCGAAGCGCTCGCGCCGAAGACACTGCCCAGGCGGCTCGTCGTGGTCGGCGCGGGCTACATCGGGCTGGAGCTGGGCACGGCCTACCGCAAGCTCGGCGCCGAAGTCACCGTCGTCGAATCGGCGGATCGCGTACTGCCCGCGTACGACGAAGACCTCGCGAAGCCGGTGCTGACGGCCCTCAAGAAGCTGGGCGTGGTGCTGCACCTCGGCTGCAGCGTGCAAGGCGTGAGCGATGGCGGCGTGCGCGTGCGCACCGCCATGGCCGACGAGTTCGCGCTGCCGGCCGACCAGGTACTGGTCGCCGTGGGGCGCAGGCCTCGGACCGAGGGCTTCGCGCTGGAGTCGCTCGGCCTGGACATGGCGGGCCGAGCGGTGAAGGTCGACGAGCAGTGCCGCACGTCCATGCGCAACGTCTGGGCGATCGGCGACGTGACGGGTGAGCCCATGCTCGCGCATCGCGGCATGGCGCAGGGCGAAATGGTCGCCGAAATCGTCGCGGGCAAGCGCCGCAAGTTCGCGCCGGCGGCCATGCCGGCGGTGTGCTTCACCGATCCGGAAGTGGTCGTCGTGGGGCTGTCGCCTTCGCAGGCCGAAGCGGCGGGGATGGATTGCATCAGCGCAAGCTTCCCGTTCTCCGCGAACGGCCGCGCGATGAGCATCGAATCCACCGACGGCTTCGTGCGAGTGGTCGCGCGGCGCGACAACCACCTCATCGTCGGCTGGCAGGCCGTGGGCCGCGCGGTGTCCGAGCTCTCCGCCGCGTTCTCGCAGTTGATCGAGATGGGTGCGCGGCTGGAGGACGTCGGCGGCACGATCCACGCGCACCCGACGCTCGGCGAGGCCGTGCAGGAAGCCGCGTTGCGTGCCCTGGGGCACGCGCTGCATATCTGACACGCCGTCCTGGCCCGCCGGCCGCCCCGCAAGCTCTCAGGCGAGCAGCGCCTTCATGCGCTCGCGCGTGAACGGCACTGTGCGCACGCGCACGCCGGTTGCGTCGAACACCGCGTTGGCGAGCGCCGCCGGCACGGGGCTGGAGGCCGCTTCGCCTGCGCCCAGCGGGGGCTGGTCCAGGCGCTGCACGAGTTCGATGTCCAGGCGCGGCACCTGCGGGAAGCGCAGCAGCGGATAACTCGCCCAGTCCACGCTGGTCACGCGGGAGCGGTCGAAGGTCGTCTCTTCGTACAGGGTGCGCGACAGCGTCTGGAGGATGTTGCCTTCGACCTGCGCGCGCACCGCGTCGGGATTGATCATCAGGCCGCAATCGTGCGCACAGGCGATGCGCTGCACGCGGATCTCGCCCGACGCGCGATCGACCTCCACGTCCATGCCCATCGCGACGAAGCTCTCGTTGTGCTTGTAGTGGATGAAGGCCATGCCACGGCCGGAAGCGACGCCGCCTCGCGAGCCGGGCCGCGGCGACGGCCGCGGTTCCCAGCGCATCATCTTCGCGACGCGCTCGATCACTTCGCGTGCCCGCGGATTCGCGAGGTCGCGCAGGCGGAACTGCACGGCGTCGACGCCGGCCCTGGCTGCCAGTTCATCCACGAAACTCTCGACCGCGAAGCAGTTCGCGACCTTGCCCGGCGCGCGGATGTTCGATGGGCGCAGGGGTGCCGCGCCGAGCCAGTGCACATGCACCTTCACCGCGTTGGCGGGGTAGGTCGGGTCGCCGTTCTGGGTGACCAGGCCCGTGGCTTGCCCCACGGGCTGCGGCAAGCCGGCGGCGCTCGGGGACAGTAGGGGTATCCATTCGAGGTTTGCGGTGGCGCGCGGCAGCCACATCTCCGTCTCCCACGCATCGATGCGGCCGTCCGGGGTCAGCGTGCCGCGCAACTCGAGCAGTTGGGGCGGTCCTTTCGGGTCCCATCCCAGCTCGTCTTCGCGGCTCCACTGCACGCGCACCGGCTGGCCGAGGGCCTTCGAGACCATCGCGGCTTCCACCGACGCATCGTCGTGGCCGTTCATGCCGTAGCAGCCCGCGCCGTCGAGGTAGACGATGCGCACCTTGTCGCGCGGCAGACCGATGGCTGCCGCGCAGGAGTTGACGAGCCGGTGCGTGCCTTGCGACGCGGACCACACCGTGGCGCCGTCGGACTTCACATCGGCCACCGCGCACGACGGGCCCATGGACGCATGCGATTGCAACGGCCAGGTGTAGGTGGCCGAAAGCTTGTCCGTCGAGGAGGCGAGGGCGGCCATGCGCGCCGCATCGCCTTTGCTCACCACCGTCTCGTCCGACAGGAAGGGGCCGCGACGCGCCCAGTCGGCCACGCCCTGGTGCGACACCAGTGTCGCGCTGTCGCTCCAGCGCACCTTCAATTCGCGCGAGGCGCGGATGGCCGCCCATTCATCGGGGCTGGCGACAGCGATGAAGTCCTGCATGCGCACCACCCGCACGCCAGGAAGCCCCGCCACGGAAGCCTGGTCGACATCCAGCACCTTCGCACCGACAGCAGGCGGCCGCACCACGCGCGCGTGCAGCATGCCGGGCAGTGCGAAGTCGTGCACGTAGACGTGACGGCCCGTGATCTTGCCGGGGATGTCGGGGCGCGCGAGCGGCTTGCCCACCTGCGTGTATTGCGCGGGGTTCTTCAGCGGCGCCTTCGGGTTCATCTTCCACTCGAGCAAGCGGTCGCCGACGAGGTCCGTGACGCGCACCGTGGCCCCGTCCGATGAACGAACGACGCCCGCTTCGAGCGACAACGATTCCACGGGCTTCTGCAGGCGCTGCGCGGCCATGGCGAGCAGGCCTTCGCGCAGGGTCGCCGCGGCCTGCCGCAATTCGACCCCGCCGCGCATCACGCCGGTGCTGCCGGCGGTCGGTCCCTGGTTGGGTGTGAGCGCGGTGTCGCCCTCGACCAGCTCGATCCGCTCGACCGGCATCGAGAGCTCTTCGCCCACCATCTGCCGCATCGCGATGCGGTGGCCGGTGCCGAGGTCTACCTTGCCGGAGTAGATGACCACGCTGCCATCGGCGCGGATGGCGAGGAAGGAATCGACCTCGCCCAGCGCGAGCGAGCGGCGCGCAGCGCCGGCCTGCGCCAGCGCCAGCCGCGGCGCGAGGGAAAACCCGACGACGATCGTGCCGGCCTTGAGCAGGTCGCGGCGCGTCGGCGCACTGCGTTCACGTGTGGGAGCTTGCATGTCATGCCCTCCCGCCGGAGGCGCGCGCGACGGCCTTCAGCACGCGGTCGTGCGAGCCGCAGCGGCACAGGTTGCCCGCGAGCGCGGCCTGCGCCTGCTCGCGTGTCGGCTGGGGGGTGCGGCGCAGCAGCGCGACGCTGCTCATCACCATGCCGTTGGTGCAATAGCCGCATTGCGCCGCCTGTTCCGCGATGAAGGCGGCTTGCACGGGATGGGGCTTGTCGGGGGAGCCGAGGCCCTCCGCGGTGGTGATGCGCTGGCCCGCCGCCTGCGACACCTTCACCAGGCAGGAGCGCACCGCCTGATCGCCCATGAGCACGGTGCACGCGCCGCACTGGCCGAGCCCGCAACCGAACTTCGCGGCGTGCAGTCCCAGGTCGTTGCGAAGCGCGTAGAGCAGCGGCATGTCCGCGTCCCACGCTTCGACCTCCCGGGACGCCCCGTTGACCACCAGCCGATACAGCGCCATGGCTCGCTCCTCGCAAAATGCCAGCGGAGCTTACACGGGGGAGGCTACTTGAGGAAGAGGGCGCCGAGCGCGAGCAGGGCGGGAAGGGCCTGCACGAAGAAGATCCGTTTGTTGACCGTGGCCGCGCCGTAGATGCCGGCCACCACGACGCAGGCGAGGAAGAAGATCAGCACCGGCCCGCCGTTGGCGCCGAGCAGCAGCCCGAAGACGAGGCCGGCCGCGAGGAACCCGTTGTAGAGTCCCTGGTTCGCGGCGAGCGTCTTCGAGGCTTCCGCGAATTCCGGCGTGGTGTTGAAGATGCGCCGCCCCGTGGGTTTCGTCCAGAGGAACATCTCCAGCACGAGAAAGTACAGGTGGAGCAGCGCCACCAGCGCGATCAGGACGAGGGCGATCATGGATCCTCCGGATGAGTTGCCGGAGGATTATGCGGCGGCTACTTCTTGTCGTGCCCCAGGCTCGGCAGCGGCGAGCCGTCGCCCAGGTGCAGCAGGCCGGCCTTTTCGTACACGGCCAGCTTCTCGCGCGTGTCGACGATGTCGAGGTTGCGCATCGTGAGCTGCCCGATCCGGTCGCGCGGGGAGAAGGTCGATTCGCCCTTTTCCATCGTCAGGCGCTCGGGCTTGTAGGTGAGGTTGGGCGATTCGGTGTCGAGCAGCGAATAGTCGTTGCCGCGGCGCAGCTCCAGCGTCACTTCACCCGTTACCGCGCGCGCCACCCAGCGCTGCGCCGACTCGCGCAGCATGATCGCCTGCGGGTCGAACCAGCGGCCCTGGTAGAGGAGGCGGCCGAGTTTGCGGCCGTTGTCGCGGTACTGCTCGATGGTGTCTTCGTTGTGGATGCCCGTGACGAGGCGCTCGTAGGCGATGAACAGCAGCGCGAGGCCGGGGGCCTCGTAGATGCCGCGGCTCTTGGCCTCGATGATGCGGTTCTCGATCTGGTCGCTCATGCCCAGGCCGTGGCGCCCGCCGATGCGGTTGGCCTCCAGGATCAGCGCGACCGGGTCGTCGAAGGTCTTGCCGTTCAGTGCGACCGGCTGGCCTTCCTCGAAGCGCACGCGCACTTCCTCGGCCTTCACCGCGACTTCGTCCTTCCAGAAGGCGACGCCCATGATCGGGTTGACGATCTTGATGCCGCTCTTCAAATGCTCGAGGTCTTTCGCTTCGTGCGTCGCGCCGAGCATGTTGGAGTCGGTGCTGTAGGCCTTCTCCGCGGACATCTTGTAGCCGAAGCCCGCGGCAGTCATGAAGGCGGACATCTCCGCGCGGCCGCCGAGCTCGTCGATGAACAGCTGGTCCAGCCAGGGCTTGTAGATCTTCAGCGAGGGATTGGTGAGCAGGCCGTAGCGGTGGAAGCGCTCGATGTCGTTGCCCTTGAAGGTGCTGCCGTCGCCCCAGATGTTGACGTCGTCTTCCTTCATCGCGGCGACGAGCATCGTGCCCGTGACGGCGCGGCCGAGCGGCGTGGTGTTGAAGTAGGTGACGCCGGCGGTGGAGATGTGGAAGGCGCCCGCCTGCAGCGCGGCGATGCCCTCGTGCGCGAGCTGTACGCGGCAGTCGATCAGGCGTGCCTTCTCGGCGCCGTACTGCATCGCCTTGCGCGGGATCTCGTCGTAATCGGGCTCGTCGGGCTGGCCGAGGTTGGCGGTGTACGCATAGGGGATCGCGCCCTTCTTGCGCATCCAGTGGAGGGCGGCGCTGGTGTCCAGGCCGCCGGAAAACGCGATGCCGACTTTCTGGCCGGCGGGAAGTTGCTCGAGGATGGTGCTCATGGAGGGCCGTTCAGCCGAAGTGGCAGATGTAGTGATAGGCCTCGCGCACGCGGATGTCGAAGCTCGAATCCCCGGGCACGCCGAACTTCTGGCCCGGGCCGCTCGTGACCCAGTCGGCGCTGCCCGCGAGGCGGTATTCGCAGAAGCCCCCCGCGCACTCCATGATCTCGGGCGCGCCGGTCTTGAAGGTGAGTTCGGAGGGAAGGATGACGCCGACGGATTTGCGTGTGCCGTCTGCAAGGGTGACGGAGTGGCTCACGCACTTGCCGTCGAAATACACGTTGGCCCGCGTGGCGACGCGGACGTTGTCCAGGGATTCGGTGGTCATGCTCGGGGGGTGAGGCGCAAAGGAAAGGGGGCAATTTTAGCCCCCTCACCCCTCGCGTCGCCCCGGCGAGCTTCAGCGCCAGTGGCCGTGGTGGTGGTGGCCGCCCCAGCCGCCGCCCCATCCGCGCGAATAGCCGAAGCCCAGCGACAGGCTCACGGGCGGGTAGTAGTAAGACGGCGCGTAGCCGTAGCCGCCGTAATAGTACGGCGCGGCGTAGGTGACCGGATAGGCCATCTGCGTCGGGACGATCACGGCGACGGGCTGGCCCGAGGGCGCTGCCATCGCGGGCTGCGCGGTGCCAGCCTGGTTCTGGCCCAGCGGCGGCGCGGTGATCACGCCTTGTGCGTTGCCGCCCACGGGGGTCACCTGCAGGTTGACGTTCTGGCCCGGGTCGTAGGCCATCTGCGTCGTGTACTGCTTGCCGCCGTACTCGTACACCACGTTGTAGCCGACCGTGCGGTTCTCGTAGGTGGTCTGCGTGGTGCATTGCTGCGCGTACTGGGTGTTACTGCCGACACTGCTGCCGATGCCCGCACCCGCCACGGCGCCGATGCCGGTGGCTGCCGCGCGGCCCATGCCGTGGCCGATGGTGTTGCCCAGCAGGCCGCCGACGATCGCACCGACCACTGCGCCGCCGCCCGAGCCTTGCGCAACGGGCTGCGCGCCGCAGACCTGGCGAGGCACGGCCACTTGCTGGATGACGGGGGTGCTGGACACCACGCGTCCGGATTCCTGTGCGCCGGCCACCTGGCCGAAAGACGCTGCCAGCACGCCGATCGCGGAAAATAAAACTGCCTTTTTCATGACGACTCCTGGTGCATTGACTCGATGCCCAAATTTTAGGCAAAACGCCCCTGCGGCACAGCTTCCGCGCGGTAAAGCACGCGTAAAAGTCGGGTTACTTGCCGCGCGCGAGCAACGCCCAGGCCTGTGCGTCGAACCCAACCGTGGTGCGGCCTCCCCACTCGACCACGGGACGCTTGATCACGCTCGATTGGGCCAGCATGACGGCCTTGGCGCTGGCGGCATCGCGCACGCCGTCCTGCGTGGCGGTGTCGAGCTTTCGCCACATCGTGCCCTTGCGGTTGAGAACTTTTTCCCACCCCGCGTCCGCCATCCACCGGTCGAGGCGATCGGCCGGGACGCCTTCCTTCTTGAAATCGTGGAAACGGTAGGCGACGCCGTTGTCGTCCAGCCAGGCACGGGCCTTCTTGACGGTGTCGCAGTTGGGGATGCCGTAGACGTCGATCATGGCCGGATGATAGGTCGGCGGACAATACGCGCCATGGACACCCTGCAAGACTGGCTGGCGCACTGCGAGCGCCTGCACCCCAAGACCATCGAACTCGGCCTGGAGCGTTCGCGCACGGTGGCGCAGGCCATGGGCCTGGCCTTCACCTGCCCCGTCATCACGGTCGCGGGCACCAACGGCAAGGGCTCGACCTGCGCGATGCTCGAGGCGATCGCGCTGCAGGCGGGCTATCGCACGGGCGTCTACACCTCGCCGCATCTGGTGCATTTCGAGGAGCGCTGCCGCATCCATGGGGAGATCGTGAAGGCGGACGCGCTGCTTCCGCACTTCGCGAAGGTCGAGGCGGCACGCGGCGCCGTGTCGCTCAGCTATTTCGAATTCACCACGCTCGCGATCATGAGCCTCATGGCCGCGTCGAACCTCGACGTTGCGATCCTCGAAGTGGGCCTCGGCGGGCGGCTGGACACCACCAACATCATCGACGCCGATTGCGCGGTGATCACGAGCATCGACCTCGACCACATGGAATTCCTCGGACCCGATCGCGAAAGCATCGGCCGCGAAAAGGCGGGCATCCTGCGCGCCGGCCGGCCCGCGATCGTGGGGGACCCGGTGCCGCCGCAAAGCATCATCGACTACGCCGCGCAGATCGGCGCGGACACCTGGCTGCTGGGCCGGGACTTCAACTTCTCCGGCGACAAGCTGCAGTGGAACTGGGCCGGGCGCGGCCGCCGCTATGCGGGGCTTGCGTACCCGGCTCTGCGCGGCGCGAATCAATTGATCAACGCGGCGGGCGTGCTCGCCGCGCTCGAATCGCTTCGCGACAAGCTGCCCGTCAACGCGCAAGCCGTGCGCAACGGCCTCGCGATGGTGGAACTGCCGGGCCGCTTCCAGATCGTGCCCGGGCAACCCACGCTGGTGCTCGACGTCGCGCACAACCCGCACTCGGTCGCGGCGCTCGCGGCCAACCTCGATGCGATGGGCTTCTATCCCACGACGCACGCCGTGTTCGGCGCGATGGCGGACAAGGACCTCGCGCCCATGCTCAGGAAAATGGGCCCGCTGGTGGACCGCTGGTACTTCACCGACCTCGACACCCCGCGCGCCGACACGGCCGCGAACCTGAAGGCGAAATGGGAGGCCCAGGAAACGCGCCGCGACGTGGCCGCGAGCACCCATGCCGCACCCATGGAGGCCTTCCGCGCAGCGGTGGCCGCAGCGGACCCCGCTGATAGAATCGTCGTGTTCGGATCGTTCTACACGGTCGGTGGTGTGCTGCAGGACGGCGTGCCCCGTCTCCACGCCAAGCACGTGTAGGCCCCAAGGCCCCCAATGCCCTAACCGCGACAGGTTTCATGGCCTTTTTCAAGTTCCGCAAGGCCGGCGCCGAGCCGGCCTCTCCCCCCCAGCCCGAAAGCATCGAGGCCATGCGCAAGCGCGCGAAGCACCGCCTCATCGGGGCCGTCGTGCTGGTCCTCATCGCGGTGATAGGCTTTCCGCTCCTGTTCGACACGCAGCCGCGGCCCATCGCGGTCGATATCCCCATCGAGATCCCGGACCGCAACAAGGTCAAGCCGCTGCCCGTCCCTGCTCCCGCGGCTGCGAATGCATCGGTCGGGGCCCCCGCCGTCGTCGCGCAGGCGCCCGTCGCCGCCGGGCCGGTGACGGTGCCCGAGCCGCAGCCTGCCAAGGTGGAAGCGGCGCCGGCCAAGGTCGAGCCCAAGCCCGAGGCGAAGGCGGAAGCCAAGGCCGAACCCAAGGTGGCCAAGGCCGAACCGAAGCCCGAGCCGAAAGCGGACGACGGTGCCAAGGCCAAGGCGCTGCTGGAAGGCAAGCCCCTCGAAAATGTTTCATCCCCCACCGCGGCCGAAGGCCGTTACGTGGTGCAGGTCGGTGCGTTCGCCGATGCCGCGAAGGCCCAGGAAACGCGCAAGCGGGTCGAAAAAGCGGGCTTGAAGACCTATACGCACGTGGCGGAAACGAAGGAAGGCAAGCGCATCCGCGTGCGGGTCGGGCCGTTCGGCACCCGCGCGGAAGCGGACAAGGCGGCGGAGAGGATCAAGGGGCTGGATTTGCCGGCCGCCGTCCTCACCTTGTAGGTGGACGTGGCGGCGCTGGACTGGGTGATCGTGGGCGTGCTGGCCCTGTCGCTCCTCGTGGGCGCATGGCGCGGCTTGGTGCATGAGGTGTTGTCGCTGGTGAGCTGGATCGCGGCCTTCGTGCTGGCGCAATGGCTGGCCCCCGAAGCGGCGAAGTGGCTGCCGATGAGCGATTCGGCCGAGCCGGTGCGGTATGCGGCGGGCTTCGTGGTGGTGTTCATCGCGGTGCTGGTGGCCGGCGCCCTGCTGGCCTGGGTGACGAAAAAGCTGATCGAGGCCGTGGGCCTGCGGCCGGTGGACCGAACCCTCGGCGCGGCCTTCGGGCTGGCGCGCGGGGCGGTGCTGGTGCTGGCGCTCGCGGTGGTCGTCAACATGACGCCGCTCAAGGCTGGGGCCTGGTGGACGGAATCGAAGGGCGCCGGCGTCTCGATGGCGGCGCTGAAGGGTTTGAAGCCGGTGTTGCCCGAGCGGTTCGGGCAGTACCTGCCGGGTGATTTGTAAATTCGAAAGAGCATTGCCATGTGTGGAATCGTCGGCGTCGTCTCCCAAGCGCCCGTCAACCAGCTGATCTATGACGCGCTGCTGCTCCTGCAGCATCGCGGCCAGGACGCCGCGGGCATCGTCACGCAGCAGGAACGCAAGTTCTTCATGCACAAGGCCAAGGGCATGGTGCGCGACGTGTTCCGCACGCGCAACATGCGGGGCCTGCCCGGCACCGTGGGCCTGGGGCAGGTGCGCTATCCCACCGCGGGCAACGCGTACAGCGAGGAAGAGGCGCAGCCCTTCTACGTGAACGCGCCCTTCGGCATCGTGCTCGTGCACAACGGCAACCTCACGAATGCGCAGGCGCTGAAGGCCGAACTCTTCACGACCGACCATCGCCACATCAACACCGAGAGCGACTCCGAAGTGCTGCTCAATGTGTTCGCGCACGAACTGGAAAAATCCACGCGCGGCATCCAGCTGCAGCCGGAAGACGTGTTCAAGGCGGTGGCGAACGTGCACAAGCGCGTGCGCGGCTCCTACGCGGTGATCGCGCTCATCGCGGGCCACGGCGTGCTCGCTTTCCGCGACCCGTACGGCATCCGTCCGCTGTCGCTCGGCCGCAGCAAGGACGGGACCGTGATGGTCGCGAGCGAAACCGTCTCGCTCGAAGGCACAGGCCACATATTCGAGCGCCATGTGCAGCCGGGCGAGGCGATCTTCATCGACCTGGCGGGCCAGGTGCATTCGCGCCAGTGCGCGGACAACCCGAAGCTCTATCCCTGCATCTTCGAATACGTGTACCTCGCGCGGCCTGACTCCGTGCTCGACGGCATCTCGGTGTACCAGGCGCGCCTGAACCTCGGCGAGGCGCTCGCCAAGCGCGTGGTGTCGACCGTGCCGCCCAACGACATCGACGTCGTGATCCCGATCCCCGAATCGAGCCGCCCGAGCGCGACGCAGCTCGCGCACCTGCTGGGCATCCCGTACCGCGAAGGCTTCGTGAAGAACCGCTACGTAGGTCGCACCTTCATCATGCCCGGGCAGGGCGTGCGCAAGAAGTCCGTGCGCCAGAAGCTCAACGTGATCGTGAGCGAATTCAAGGGCCGCAACGTGCTGCTGGTCGACGACTCCATCGTGCGCGGCACGACCAGCCGGGAAATCGTGCAGATGGCGCGCGATGCCGGCGCGAAGAAGGTGTACCTCGCGAGCGCCGCGCCGCCGGTGCGCTACCCGAACGTCTACGGCATCGACATGCCGACCTCGGGCGAACTCGTCGCAAGCGGCCGCACGGTCGAAGAGGTGCGCGAGATCATCGGCTGCGATGCGCTGATCTACCAGGACGTGGAAGGCATGAAGCGCGCGATCGGCTCGCTGAACCCGAAGCTCGACGGCTTCGATGCGTCGTGCTTCGACGGCGTGTACGTCACGGGCGACATCAATCCCGACGACATCGCGCGGATCAACGAAGCGCGCATCGGCCAGGAAGACCCGCTGGAAGAAGACACTTCGCGCCTTGCGCTGCCGAACGCGCAGGACGCCTGAACCAATGACAGTTCGCACCCGCTTCGCCCCGTCCCCCACGGGCTTCATCCACCTCGGCAACATCCGCTCGGCGCTCTACCCCTGGGCCTTCGCGCGCTCGCAGCAGGGCGACTTCATCCTGCGCATCGAGGACACCGACGTCGAGCGCTCCTCGCAGGCCGCGGTGGACGTGATCATCGAAGGCATGGCCTGGCTCGGCCTCGACCATGACGAGGGGCCGTTCTACCAGATGCAGCGGATGGACCGCTACAAGGAAGTGCTCGCGCAGCTGAAGGCATCCGGCCAGGTCTATCCCTGCTACATGAGCGT